>DATDGY010000085.1:0-71061 GCA_036521855.1 Candidatus Angelobacter sp. | reverse complement strand
ACTACAAGCGGTTCATTGACGCTTACCTCGCTGAGCAGGGCGAGTCACTTGCCGATACCGCAGGCGAGCTTGTCACCACTGACGGCACGGTGCTGGGGCATCACCAGGGAATTCACAACTTCACCGTAGGCCAGCGCAAGGGGCTGGGCGTGGCCACGGGCTCGCCGCTCTATGTGATCAACATCAACGGCGCCAAGGGCCAGGTCACGGTGGGCGGCAATGACAGCCTGATGTCGAACAAGCTCCTGGCCCATCAGATGAACTGGATTTCCACTCCCGAATTGCGCGAACCAATTCGCGGGGCCGCCAACGCGCCAATGCGCGTTAAGGCAAAGATTCGGCACCGCCACGAGCCCGCCGCCGCGACCATCGCGAACGCCGCCAATGGCGAGGTTCTGGTCACCTTCGACGAGCCCCAGCGCGCCATCACCCCCGGACAGGCCGTTGTGTTCTACGACGGCGACGTTGTGGTGGGCGGCGGATGGATCTGCGAAGTTCCGCGCTAGGGCGCCTTGAGAGTCCTTTGTGTTCACCATCTCGCGCAGCTAACGATTTTGCCACCTCCCACGTGCGTGTTGTCATCTCGAGCAAGCACGAAGGAGCGTAGCGACTGAGCGCGCGTCGAGAGATCCCGAGAATGCGTCCTCTGCCATGCGGACACGAGGCGTTCTCCCCAAAATGTTTGCGCTGCCCTTCTGGGGCTGCGCGAAGATTGCAATCAGACCGCCTGCCAACAAGAGGCAACACCAAAAAAAGATCGCACTAGTCGAGACCATCAATCCGCAGTGGAAGGGTCTTGCGGAGAAACTGGAATTAGGAAACGAAGTTCGGGGACGGTCTCGGGGTAGAACTCCCTGCATCAGCATGGCCGCGCAAGCATTCTCGGGATTTCTCGACTCGCCTCAGTCGCTAACGCTCCTTCGTGCTCGCTCGAAATGACAGATTCAAAAATCCAATGAAGACGATGGATGTGGTTTTTTTGCCCCCGAACGCCAACAAACCATGGTTCCTGCTACACGGTCTCCGTCCGCATCGAGGTTCCCGTTTGCGCTGCGTTCTCCGCATGACGATTGGCCGACGCACTCGTCTGCGGATGCAAGAAGTTTTGCCGCTCTTCTTCGAAATGCTCGAGTTCTGCATGCGTGCGTGCCTGGTCCCAGCCTAGGGCATCGCCTATCTTGGTGGCGGCTTCGCGGCTGCACGACTCTGACCAACAGGCTCCCAAAGCCACAGGCACGCGTCGCAGGAGAATATCGCCCAGGGTCATGGCACATTCATGGGCCACCGACTCCACCGCCTCCGCGACCAGGTGACAACTATGGCTACAGATGGGTTCGCGGAGCCGTTCATCCAATGACGCCGCGTGAGCAATGGCCAAAGCGTGGCGTCCATGCCATTCGGCCACACCCTGCGCGCATTCTTCACGGATACCGGCTTTGCTGGCCACCAGGTGCGCCCATTGCCGCACGGTGGATTCCAGGTCTTCTTCCAGCGCCGGCGCGGCAAAAACATTGGCCGGCTCGCGTATGCCCAGACCCAGCTTGCGGCCAACGTCGCGGGCCAGGCTGGCCGCGGTCGTCAGCTTGCCGCCGATAACCGAGATCAGGCCGGCGGCGCCCTCGTCGCGATGGTCGTGCAGGATATGGCGGCGCGTGACGTCCGAATACTTTTTGCCCGGAGCGTAAGGAAGCGGACGGATTCCGGCAAAGCTATAGCGGATGTCGGCCCTGGTGATGCCCGAGCCGGGAAACAATCTCAAGAAGCTCTTCAACAGGTAGTCAATCTCTTCGGCCGAGGGCTGAGGATTATCAGGACGGTCCAGGTCGGAGACTTCGGTCGTGCCAACCAGGATTTGTCCATTCCATGGGATCACGAAGATCTGGCGTCCGTCCGTGGCCTGGGCATAGATGGGCTGCGGGGCGGCGCCGGGAAACTTCGGCAGCACCAGGTGCGAACCGCGCACGCCGCCGATCATTCGCCCCGTTCGCCCTGAGGAAATGCCGGAAGCGTCGGTTACCGCATCCACCCAGGGGCCGGTAGCGTTGACAATCCATTCCGCTGAAACCGAGTATTCCTGCCCGGAGATGAGATCCCGCAGGCTGGCGCCGGTGACCCGTCCGTTGCTGCGCGTAATCTCGAGCGCCTGCGTGTGATTGCCGACCAGCGCTCCAGCAGCCACGCTCTCGGCCAGCCATTCCGCCACCAGCCGCTCCGGAAACTCGCATTGCGCGTCTTCGTAGGAATACACTGCCCAGGACCCGCCGGCATCGAGTTGACGCTCAAAAGCTTCTGCATCGCTGCGGTTGGCGCGCTCCCCCCCAGCCCAATGATGATAGAGCCACAGGCCCGTACGGACAGCCAGCGCGCTGTGCAGCAGCGAACTCGACTTCCGGGGCAAAGCCAGAAGGAATTCGAGCGGCCGGACCAAGTGCGGCGATTCGTTCAGCAGGTTCTCGCGTTCATGCAGCGATTCGCGCACCAAGCCGATCTCACCCAGCTCGAGATATCGCAACCCGCCGTGAATGATGCGAGTGGAGCGGCTGGTGGTCCCGGAAGCGAAGTCATTCTGCTCGACCAGGAGTGTGCGCTTGCCACGACGGGCACATTCCCGGGCAATGGCCACGCCGTTGATGCCGCCGCCGATCACCAGGACGTCAAAACCCTGGTCGTGCAATGGAGCTGAGCTGCTCACCATCTCTATTAGATGCCTTTTCCCGTGAGATGCAAACATTACTTATGCACATTACTTGAAAAGTAAATGAGCGCGGACCACGTTGCCATCTCCGATAGCTGATGCTCCGGGGCCTCGGTCGCTGGTGATACATTAATTCTGTGTCCACCGGAGAAAAATTCGAGAAGGCCGTTTCCATCATGGCCCGGCTGCGCGCTCCCGGAGGCTGTCCTTGGGACCGCGAACAAACCTTCGATACCATCAAGCGCTACACCCTGGAAGAGACGTATGAGGTCCTGGAAGCCATCGACAAGCGCGATTGGCGGGAGCTGACCGGCGAGTTGGGCGACCTGCTGCTGCAAGTGCTCTTCTATGCGGAAATGGCGCAGGAAGAAGGCCGATTTTCCATCGACGACGTCCTGGACGCGCTTAGCAACAAGCTGATCTCCCGCCATCCCCACGTCTTCGGCGATGTGAAGGCCGAAGATGCGCATACGGTGTTGAAGAACTGGGAAGCGCTCAAGGCGCAAGAACGGGACGAAAAACGTGGGCTAGCCAAGAGCAAAACTGCGGAATCCGTCGCGCCGCAAGCGCTGCTGGAAAGCGTTTCCACCAAAATGCCGGCGCTTCTAGAGGCGCATAAAATCAGTTCCAAAGCGGCACACGTGGGCTTTGACTGGTCCAGCTTCGAAGGCCTGTTTGAGAAGTTGCAAGAGGAGACGCGCGAGCTTCAGGAACAGCTTCAAGAGCTTCCATCCGGCGCGTTGACGCCGGGGAAGCGGGCGAAAATCCCGGAAGAGCTGCATGCGCGTATGGAAGACGAGGTCGGCGACCTGTTCTTTGTCTTGGTCAACATCGCCCGCTATCTGGCGGTGGACGCGGAGTCGGCATTGCGCAAGACCAACCACAAATTTCGCCGCCGCTTCGGCTGGCTGGAGGCGCAGTTGCGTAATCGCGGTAAAAAGCTTGAAGAATCCAGCCTGGAAGAGATGGAAGCTCTGTGGCAACAGGCCAAGACCCTGGAGGAGAGCCGAAAGTGACGGAGAGCCGGCCCGGTGTGGAGCGAGTGACCATCCGTAAGTGTAACGGCATCGGCGAATTCAAGGCCTGTGTCGCGCTGCAAAAAGAAGTGTGGAACTTTGCCGACGCCGACCTGGTGCCGTTGCGCATTTTTGTTGTGTCCGAGAAAATCGGCGGACAGATCATCGGGGCCTTCGACGGCACCGAGCTGATTGGGTTCGCGTTTTCCATTCCCGGCGAGCGCGGCGGGCGAGCTTATCTTCATTCGCACATGCTGGCCGTACGCGCAACCTGGCGCGACCTTGGATTGGGACGCCGCCTGAAGCTCGTCCAGCGCGAAGACGCCATCCAAAAAGGCTTTGAGCTGATCGAATGGACGTTCGATCCGCTGGAGATCAAGAATGCCTATCTCAACCTGACGCGGCTGGGGGCCGTCGCGCGGCGCTACAGTGTGAACCACTACGGCGATTCGTCATCACCATTGCAAGGCGGGCTGCCCACCGACCGGCTGGTGGCCGAGTGGTGGCTGAAATCCAGGCGCGTGGTGGAACTCCTCGAGAAAAACCAGCCGCCTCATTTTCCGGTGGAAGGTAAGATCGCCGTGCCCGCGCAGATCTACGCCTGGAAGGCCTCCAACGCCGACCGCGCCAAAGCCGCGAAGGTGCAAGAGAACAACCGCGCGGAATTTCTGCGCGCGCTTCCCCAAGGCCTGGCAGCGCTGGGGTACGCCATCGATTCTGCCGGGAATGGCGCGTTCCTGCTGGGACGCTGGGACGAGAATTGGTCCTACGCCGAGCCGTTCGCCAACCCGGCTTCGGACTGGGATCGGCCGCAGGAGACAACGTGAAGATTGAAGCGATTACGCTGCGCGAAATCCGCGTGCCGCTGGTGCATTTTTTTGAGACCAGCTTCGGACGCACCACGGAACGCCGCATCTTGCTGGTGACTTTGCACACCGATGGCCCCGAAGGTTGGGGCGAGTGTGTTGCCGGCGAAGACCCGTTCTATAGCGAAGAGTCCGTCGATACCGCGTGGTACGCTACGGAGAAATATCTGGCGCCGGCGTTGCTGGGCAAGATCATCGAAAAGGGATCCGATGCGCCCGCGCTGCTGGGAAAAATTCGCGGCCACCGCATGGCCAAAGGCGCTCTCGAAAACGCGGCGTGGGACGCCGAGGCCCAGCAACGCCAGATGCCGTTGTGGCGGCTTCTGGGCGGGACGCAGGCCGAGATTGCCTGCGGCGTTTCCATCGGCATTCAGGATTCCGTCGAACAGCTGCTGGGGAAAATAGAAACCGAGCTGGCTGCGGGCTATCGTCGCATTAAAGTCAAATGCAAGCCCGGCTGGGACGTAAAAGTCTTCGAACGAATCCGCGCGCTCTGGCCGGACATAGTGCTGAGCTGTGATGCCAACTCGGCCTATACCCTCGACCAGATCGCGCACCTGAAGCAGTTTGACCGCTTCAACCTGCTGATGATCGAGCAGCCGCTGTGGCATGATGACTTCTATTTTCACGCGCAACTGCAGAAGCAGCTCAAGACCGCGATCTGCCTGGATGAAGCCATCCACAACTGCCGCGATGCCCAGGCGGCCATCGAACTGGGCGCCTGTCGCATTATCAATATCAAAGTCGGACGCGTGGGCGGATTCAGCGAAGCGGTGGCCGTCCACAACGCGGCCCGCGACTCACGCATTCCTGTGTGGTGCGGCGGCATGCTGGAGACCGGAATCGGCCGGTCGCACAACATCGCTCTCTCAACGCTCGCCAACTTCACCTTGCCAGGCGACGTCTCCGCTTCCAAGCGTTACTGGAAAGAGGACATCATCGATCCGGCGGTCGAGGTGTCACCCCAGGGATTTATCCAGGCCCCGCAAGCGGCGGGAAGAGGGTTCAAGATCAAAATGGATCTGGTGGAGAAGCTGACGGTGAGGAAGAAAGCACTCAGCAGTCAGCAGTCAGCAGGTTAGCACTCAGTCCTGACGCATCCCCTGTGAGTGGGAAACTGTTTCATCGCCGGTTGCTCTTTGCCTAGTTGCTGCCTGGCCGTTCGAATAAAACGCTGCCGGGCTGATTGCTGAGCGCTGATTGCTTATCGCTCATCGTTGCACATCCTTCCTCAAGTACAGATACAGCCGCACGCCCGGACGCAGATCGTAGCTGCCGATCTGGCGATACCTGTTGCCGAGTCTACGATCCACTTCGGCAACCTGGTCTTCGCGCACAACCAGGATCGGTTCGGAACTGTCCGTCACCTGGCCCCAGTATCCTGCGTTTTTGTAGTCGCGCAGATACCAGGGAAGCGGCCAATGCTCGGGGGACATCACGGTAATGCCAATGTCCTTCCCCGCGGGATTGCCGGCGGCAATGGAGTCGATCTCGTTCACCAAGGATAGAAACTCCCGCCTGGTGTGAGCGTACACGTAGGCCTGGGTGTCATCGTCGTAGTGAAAGAAACTGACGTAAATGGCTTGGTACAAGCAAACTCCAACTGCGATGGTCGCAACCATCACGCCCAAAGGACGCCGCCAACGATAAAGC
This sequence comes from Candidatus Angelobacter sp., assembly GCA_036521855.1. Taxonomy (GTDB): domain Bacteria; phylum Acidobacteriota; class Terriglobia; order Terriglobales; family Acidobacteriaceae; genus Angelobacter. Next base: position 64,831 of record DATDGY010000085.1, on the reverse strand, counting down.
TGCTCCAAGCCGTAACCAGCCGCGAGAATGAAGGGAAGGACAATGTTCAGAGCCAGCCAGGGAGTTTTGTAGTGCACCAGGCTGTAGGCGGAGAGAATGCCCAGGGACCAGAACGCGGCGAAAACCGCAAATCGATTCGTTGCCTGAACCAGCGCCGTGATGACGCCCAGCGCTCCCAGAATCAAGACCGACGTTTCCGCCTTCCGTAGCCATGTCAGATACTGGTCAGGGCCGTAGGTATGGGCGGATGAGCTGGTCTTGAACCAATAGCCGAATGTCCGGACTGAATCGTAAACGCCTTGCGGAAAGTTCGTGAAAAACGACGAATAAAAAAGCACCCACACGGCTACAAAGAGCAGAGCGGCCGTCGCGTAAAGCTGCAACGTACTCCAATCTCGCTTCCCCGACGCTGCTCCCTGCGTGGACGAAGCATACTCGCGCCGGACCCGCAAGGCCGCGCTTTCTTCCGGTATCCTCCGCAAACGAAGATAGATTCTGGTGCAGGGAATCGCGATGAGCCACACCGCCACCGTGATCACCCAGGTTTCCTTGGTGGCGCACAAGAGAGCGGCAGACAACGACGCCAACATCAGGTAGCGCGGTCGCTGCGTTTCCGGGAATCGCAGGACTGCCACCACCACCCCGAGGCTGAAGAACACAAACAAGATCTCATGGATGAAATACCGGGAAAAGAACACCAAGCCCGGCGAGACCGCCGCCAGCGCCGCTGCAGAAAGCGAGCCGAAATCCCCCAACTGCCGGCGCAGGCAAAGCATGAGCCAAACGATCCCGACGCCGAATAAAGCCGTCACCAGCCGTATGGCGGATGTGCTCAGCCCCTCTTTGCCATAGAAGAAGCTGTTGATGGTGGTGGTGATCCAAGCAAAGTAGTAGAGAGTGGGACCATGATAATTGCTGGGATCGTAGTGATAGTAACCGTTGCGGAATAAGGTAGTCAGGAACAGGCCGTTCACTCCTTCATCGTGATGAAGGGGCTTCATGTCCGGGTAGATCAAGCGGATAACTGCGGCGGCGCCGAGGATACTGAACGCGGCCCAATGCCAGGGGCGCAGACGTCTGACGGCAGGAGCTATCGCGGGGATGATCCTCTGCCCGGCGGACGGCTCAGCTTGTTGCGCCCGCGCTTTGCGGCGCTTCGCTCTGGAAGAAGGCTGTGTCATTGTTCATTGATCACGCGCTCCGTGCCCTCAAACTTGTGAGCCATACGCGGATTGCAAGCGCCGGTCGGTCAAACCAAGGGCCACGTCAATCAGCTCCTGGGGCACGCAGCGGATGCGGGCGATGGCATCGGTGATCGGAACGTCGGTGATCTCATTTCCTTTGAGCGCCACCATGCGGCCAAAGCCCGATTTGTGGACCAGGTCAATGGCGCCCACGCCATAGCGCGTGGCCAGCATGCGGTCAAACGCCGTAGGCGAGCCGCCGCGCTGGGTGTGGCCCAGGATCACGGTGCGAGTCTCAAAGCCGGTGCGGCTTTCAATTTCGGCGGCCAGCACGTTGCCGATACCGCCCAAGCGAACGTGGCCGAACTCGTCGAGCTTTGCGCCTTCCGTGATCAGGCCGGAGCCTTGCGCCAGCCGGGCGCCCTCGGCGGCGACAATGATGCTGAAATAGCGTCCGCGATCATGGCGCCGCTTGAGCGTCTCAGCGATGTCACCGATATCGAAGGCCCGCTCCGGAATCAGGATCACGTCCGCGCCTCCGGCCACGCCGCTGTAGAGCGCAATCCAACCCGCGTTGCGGCCCATAACCTCAACCACGATCACGCGGTTGTGGGCCTCGGCGGTGGTGTGAACGCGATCGATGGCTTCGGTAGCAATGCTCACCGCGGTGTCGAAACCAAAGCACAGGTCGGTGCCGTTCAAATCATTGTCGATGGTCTTGGGCACGGCCACCACTTTCACGCCGAGTTCAAAAAGTCTTTGCGAGACGGATTGCGTATCGTCGCCGCCCAGCGCGATCAGGACCTCGACCCCGTTCCCGTGGAGGTTCTCGATGCAGGTCTCCAGTCCGCGCTCTTGCCGGGCGGGGTTCGTGCGCGAAGTGCGCAGAATGGTGCCGCCACGGGGCAGGATGCCGGCGACCGCCTCCAGATCCAGCGGTTGGACCATGTCTTCCAACACGCCGCGCCAGCCTTCCATGAAGCCCAGGAACTGATCGTCGTAATGAAACACGCCTTTGCGCACGATGGCGCGGATCACTGCGTTCAGGCCGGGGCAATCGCCTCCGCCGGTGAGAATTCCGATCTTCATCGTGGAGCCCTTTCTTCGACAACGTTGGTCCGGTACAAACGATACTGACCGATCTGCGCCACCCGCGAGTAACTCGACCAGAACCTCGGGTCAACTTTCATCGTCGTCAGTTCCGCGGGGCTGATGAGCACGTACTCCACTCCATAGCGCTCCAGGAGCGCGTCCGCGTCGGGTGCTCCGGCGTACATGTGCCGGATGTCGGATTCGCGCTGAAAGGAATCCAGTCCCCGCGACGCTATCCATCCAGGATAACCCAGCAGCGAAGGCCTTCCCGTGAGAAAGACGGGAGAGTAGAAGGTAGGTGCATGCAGAACAACCGCGCGGGGCGGCGCGTGCTCGGATATCGCACTGGCGATGGTGATGCCGTCGTTGTCGAACTCCCGGTATGCGGTCTGGCCGCTGGCGATACGGAAAATGTCCAGCGCACCGGAGAGCAACATGGCGGCAAGGGCGCCCGCGGCAAGCCAGCGCGAGGCGGACTTCTGCGTCAGCCAGCGGGCCAATACCCACGCCACCAGCGGCGCCGAAGCCACGTACCAGTAAATGAGAACCTTGATGTTGTCCCAGACCCACGGCGCCAGCCTGATGAGATTAGGGACGATGAAGCAAAGCAGGAACGGCGCATAGAACATCAGCACACGCTTGGGCAAAGCGTTCGGGGGTGGCCAGAACAAAGCGACGATCAGCAGCGGAATGAACAGCCCGGTGTTCACCAGCCAAAACAGCGCGGGATTATAGACGCCGTGGTCCCATCCTGGTTGCCAGGCCACAAAACTTTGCACGTGGACGCCGCCGGCGCGTCCCAGCCATAGCAGCTGTGGCAGGGCAACGATGCCGGCCAACACGAAAAAGCGCAGCCAATTCTTCCACAATCTGGGGAAGAGCAGTGCCAGGCATACCCCGACGCCCATCACCACCAGAAACGTATGCGCGTGAGTCAAAGGCAGCAGCCCGGCGAAGAAGCCCGCGGCCGTCATGCGCCGGGTGGGGCTTTCATGAATGGCTTCATCGCGGGTGCCGGCAATCGATTTCCACCACCAGCAGAAGATGCAGATGGCCAGCGGCATGCCAAACAAGATGCTGCGCTGGGTCACAAACAGCGTGGTCACCGAGTTGCCCCAGCGGAGAATGCCGGGGAGATCCATGATGGTGTAGTCGTGCGGCAGATGCGCCAGCATGGGAAAGAGCCCATCGGAGGTGGCGTGGATTTCCTGGAGAATCCATGTCCATCCCAGGCCTCCGCTGAAGATCACCAGCGCGGGTGCGATCAGCCCGGCCAGGCGGCTGCGCGTGAGCAGCAGCGTCCAGTAATGGATCATGCCCACCAGCGCCAGGACCAATACCATATTCTCGATCCACATGGCGCCGATGACTCCCGCGCCCACCCGCGCCAGCATGGCCGCCAGAAAATCCACGAGAAATGGATAAGCAAAGCGCACGCCCGCATAGGTGGGATCTTGCGGAGGAAAGTTGTGGCCCTGGGCGAAACTGTTGATCACCTGCAGGTGAAGCGTCAGGTCGCCCAGGTTGTTTCTCGCGCCGGTAAAAATGCCGTCAGAGTTCTCGTAGGCCGCCTGGCCAAACACCACGCCCAGCAAAATGGCCATGCCGATATAGAAAACAAGACAGGCAATGGTATATGAGCTCGGATGGCGCAAGGCATTGGCCGCGGTCCGGGCGGCGAGCCTGATTTCACGGGCCACCCACGCGCGGAACGGCTTGCGCACCAGTAGAAGTAGTGGCAGAAGCATCACCGCGGTGGTCAATCCAACGCAGGCTGCGCCCAGACCCAGCCACAACGCAAAGAGAAACCCGATCGCGGCCAGCAGCACCAGGCCGGCGCTGGCGCCCATGCACAGGCGCGCGGCGAACGGCGCGGGCCGGTCATAGAGAAACGTGAGCAGTGTTCCGCTCATCGCGGCAATCAGTAGTAAGAGACAGGCTGCAAGCATGGCGCGTGGGAAATCAGGCTTATGGTGGTGCCGGTACCGAAAATGGAATTCTAAATCAGCAGGATTCTCGTCATCCCTACGCAGCCTACTGTATATTACGGCGGTTGACGGAGGCTAATAGCATGCGCCGACTCTTCTTTATGGTTGGTCTGACGGTCTTCATGTGGTTGGTGCCGGTGTCCGCCTGGGCGGCGGATGGCGGGAGCGTAGCTGCACAGAGCGCCACAGATACCGGCGTCTCAGGGCTGTGGATACTGGCCAACATTTCGTATGCCGGTATGCGCGCCCAAAACAGCTCAAGCAGCGGATGGCGGATTATTGCTTTCATTTTCGGTTTTCCAGGAACACTGATCTCTTTCTTCGCAGTCGAAGAAGGCCGCGAACGAGCCTACGGAATCGAAGTGCCCCGAGCCAGGTCGTGAACTCGAAGATCGGCGGCGGGGAATGGGGCAGGCCCCCGCTTAGGTGAACAGGAATTCTTTGGTCCGCAGCTCGCGCACGGTGTCGCGCAGCTTGGCCGCTTTCTCGAACTCGAATCTCTTAGCCGCCTCACGCATGTCGGTCTCTAACCCGGTGATGTACTTGTCCAGCTCCTCCTGTGATTTGAAGTCGGGCAGCCCATCGGCGGCATCGATCATATCCACGTAGTCGGCTTCGGCGATGCCGGCCAAGGACATGGCTACCGGCCGGATGATGGTCTGGGGAATGATTCCATGCTCCTGGTTGTAGGCCCGCTGGATGGCGCGGCGGCGGTCGGTTTCATCCATGGCCCGCTGCATGGAGTCGGTCATACGGTCGGCGTACAGGATGGCGCGACCATTCACGTTGCGGGCACAGCGGCCCACGGTCTGGATGAGCGAACCGCCGGAGCGCAAAAATCCTTCTTTGTCGGCGTCAAGCACAGCGACCAGCGAGACCTCGGGCAGGTCCAGGCCTTCGCGCAGCAGGTTGATGCCAATCAGCACGTCGTACTCGCCGCGGCGCAGATCGCGCAGCAGCTTGATGCGCTCCAGGGTCTCGATCTCCGAATGCATGTAGCGGCAGCGCACCCCAACCTCGCTGTAATACTCGGCCAGGTCCTCGGCCATGCGCTTGGTGAGCGTGGTAACCAGCACGCGCTCGCCTTTCTTGGCGCGGTCGCGAATCTCGTGCAGCAGGTCGTCAATCTGCCCCTTCACCGGCCGGACCTCGACTTCGGGGTCCACCAGCCCGGTGGGCCGGATGATCTGCTCCACCACCACGCCGGCCGATTTCGTCAGCTCGTAGGGCCCGGGCGTGGCCGAGACGTAAATCACCTGGTTCACGCGGTTCTCGAACTCCTCGAACTTCAGCGGACGGTTGTCCAGCGCCGAGGGCAGGCGGAAGCCGTAGTGGATCAGGTTTTCCTTTCGCGAACGGTCGCCGTGCCACATGCCGTGCAACTGGGGAACGGTCTGGTGCGATTCGTCGATGAACATCATGAAATCGCGGGGCACGTAGTCCAGCAGCGTGGGCGGCGGCTCGCCGGGCAGGCGTCCGGAGAAGTGACGCGAATAATTCTCGATCCCGTGGCAGTAGCCTACCGACTTGATCATCTCCAGGTCGAAGCGCGTGCGCTGGTGCACCCGCTGCGCCTCCACCAGCCGGCCTTCTTTTTCCAGCTCTTTTTCCCACCAGGCCAGCTCTTCCAGGATGGTTTCCATGGCGCGGTTCCTCTGCGCCTGCGGCATCACGTAATGACTCTTGGGATAGATGGGCAGGCGCGTGTATTTCTGCTTGACCGTCCCGAACAGGGGGTCGATCTGGGAGAGCGAATCCACCTCGTCGCCAAACAGCTCGATGCGGTAGGCGTTGTCTTCGTAAGTGGGAAAGACCTCGATGATATCGCCGCGAACGCGGAAGGTCCCGCGCTTGAAGTCAACGTCGTTGCGCTCGTACAGGATCTCCACCAGCTTGCTGACGATGTCACTGCGCCGGATCTTCTGCCCTTTTTCCAAAAACAGCAGCATGCCGTAATAGGCTTCCGGCGAGCCCAGGCCGTAGATGCAGCTTACCGAGGCAACGATAATGCAGTCGCGCCGCTCAAACAACGACCGCGTGGCGGAGAGCCGCAGCTTGTCCAGCTCGTCATTGATCGTGGCTTCTTTCTCGATATAAACGTCGCCCGCGGGAATGTAGGCTTCGGGCTGGTAATAGTCGTAATAGGAGACGAAATACTCGACGGCGTTGTTGGGGAAGAACTGTTTGAACTCATGGTAGAGCTGCGCCGCCAGCGTCTTGTTATGGGCCAGCACCACCGCCGGCCGGTTGAGCTGCTCGATCATCTTGGCCATGGTGTAGGTCTTGCCCGAGCCGGTCACGCCCAGCAGCACCTGGTGCTTCTCGCCGGCATAGACGCCGCGCATGAGTTCGTCGATGGCGTGGCCCTGGTCGCCTTTAGGCTTGTAGTCGCTGGTCAGACGAAAGTCCATGAGTGTCCTTCACGATGCAAATCCACCACGGAGACACGGAGGCGCGGAGAAAAGACAGGCACTCGATGTTTCGAGCGCGGCCATTGGTCCACGGCTCCAGTCCCGAAGGGACGGATGAAAATAGCCCGGCACGCCAGTGCCGGGGCAAGGTCCACGAGAATTAGAGTCCCGCTTTAGCGGGACGGCTGAAAAAATTGTTGTGACCGTCCTCAGATACGATCCTGGGGTCATGCAAATCTCTTTAGTGTGACATAGTGGCAAGGGGCTCTGCAACGTGGTTCTGAAACAGGGCGATCAAGCGCAAGCGCCGCAACGCGCGGCATAAGGGTATCCCAGGCCGCAAGGCCTGGGTACGCGGGAAATAGAATGTCAAGCTCCGGAGGGGCGACACTTGCTTCCATCAACGAGCAGCCGATGTCTTGATCGACGCATACTCCGGACCAAGAGCGGCGATAGCTTCGCGCAAATCGGAAAGCGTGGAAAGCCCGGGCATGTTAACTAGCAGAGGCCAAATCGTGAGCTCGTCTAAAACCCCACTACGCGGATCAGCACCCCGGCAATGGCACCGCCGATCAGCGGTCCCAGCACCGGAATAGGCGCGTAGCCCCAGTCCGACCCGCCTTTACCGGCGATAGGAAGAATCGCATGGGCGATGCGCGGACCCAGGTCGCGTGCAGGATTGATCGCATAGCCAGTCGTTCCGCCCAGGGAGAGTCCGATGCCCCATACCAGGCAGCCCACCAGGTATGGTCCCATGTTTCCGACCAAGCCTACGGCAGCGACCGTCTTCGAAAAAATGGCAGCCCCAACGAATACCAGCACCAGGGTAGCGATGATTTCGCTGATGAGATTGGCGCCGGCGCTGCGAATCGCCGGAGCCGTGCAAAAGACGCCAAGCTTGAGCGACGGGTCGGGCGTTTCCCGCCAGTGGGGCAGGAAGTGTATCCATACCAGCATCGCGCCCACGATCGCCCCCAGCATCTGCGCAGCGATCAACGGCAGGACGTTGTGGTAATCCCCAATGGAGACGGCAAACCCCAGCGTCACTGCGGGATTGATATACGCGCCTTTGCTGCCGCAGGCGATGGCGGTGAAAACCCCGGCCATTACGGCAAAAGCCCAGCCGGTGGTGATGACGATCCAACCGCTGCCTTCGACTTTGGAACGTTTGAGCAGAACGCCGGCCACCACGCCGTCGCCGAGCAGAACCAACACCAGTGTGCCCATGAACTCCCCAAAGAAGGGTGAAGTCATCGCCTGATCTCCTGTTGATGTCTTTGAAAATGCGTCAGGGTATTGTTCCACAACGTGTCAAGGGGGCGAGCGGAAATGGAGGGTTGGGGTAATGTGAAAATTGAGTTTGATGTCAATCCAAGTTTGCTGTGTCCGGCCGCGAGACAGGTATCAGGGCACGACTTCCAGTCGGGCCGAACGGACGACGCGTACGCTCACTACCGCACTGCCGTAGGCGGGAGCGGAGCCGGAGGCGGAGCGACAAGACAAAATCTTCAGCGGCTAAAGCCGGAATCTTGTTCGCGCTAACGGCACGACTGCGCAGCCCTCGCGCGCTTCGCTTGCTTGGGCTAAACGCTCAAGTCGTACCCTGACACTTTTCTCTCTGTCTAGGAAGGGCAACCTGGGAATGGATCTAGAACGACAGCCGGCCCTGCTCTCTCTTGCCCAAAACCAGCGCCAGCTCATGAGGCTTGTCGATCAACACGTCAGGCGGCGCGTCTTCGAGCGTGTGCGGGGCGAGGCCGTAAGTCACGCCGAGGGAATACGTCCCGGCATTGCGCGCGGTGATGACGTCGACGTCAGAATCGCCGATGATGACCGCTTCCTGCGGATATGCGCCGGCTTCCTCCAGCAGTACTCGCACGCCGGCGGGATCGGGTTTCTTGGTCGGGAAGCTGTTGCCGCCGTAGACCTGGAAGAAATATTGTCCCAGGCCGAGCGCATCGACGATGCCGCGGGATGGGACAACGGGCTTGTTGCTCAACACCGCCATTTTGAGCGATCCCGCGCCGTTGCGGCTGGAGCGGATGGCGTCCAGCGATTCTTTGACGCCGTCGTAAACGTAGGTTGTATCCAGTTTGTGCTCGCGGTAGTAGGTCATGAAATAAAGCAGCGCTTCCTGGACGAAATTTTCGTCCTCGGGATCGCCCAGGGAGCGCCGCACCAGCATGGGCGCGCCGTTGCCGATGTAGCCGGCAATCACCTCCGCCGGCAACTCCGGACGCTCATAGTGGCGCAGCATGGCATTCACGGAGTTGGAGAGATCGATGCGCGAGTCCACCAGGGTGCCGTCGAGGTCGAAGATCAAGAGCTTGATGTCATGCGCGGGGATGGCGCGATTTTTGCGAATCATCTTTTTTCAGTATAGCCCGGCGAGACCGGAAGATTTAAAATGGACAGTACACCTAACACGCCCCGACCCTATCCGGAAGTACCAAAGGAGCCCCATGGCCGTCACCAAGGCTGAGTCGAAAAGGAATGCCTCTGCGGTGGCAGAAGCGTCCCCGTCAACCGGGAAGCCAGCCGAAAAGACGTACGAAGGCCTGACCCGCCAGCAACTGGTGGAGATTTACCGCCTGATGTATCTATCGCGGAAGGTCGACGATCGGGAGATTCTGCTCAAACGCCAGCAAAAGATCTTCTTCCAGATTTCCGGCGCCGGCCATGAGGCACTGACCGTGGCGGCGGCACTGGCGTTGAAGCCAGGTTACGACTGGTTCTATCCCTATTATCGCGACCGGGCGTTGTGCCTGGCGCTGGGCGCCACACCATACGAAATGCTTCTGCAAGCCGTGGGCGCTGCGGATGATCCCAGCTCCGGTGGACGCCAGATGCCCTCCCACTGGGGTTACAAAGCCTTGAATATCGTTACCCAGTCTTCGCCCACAGGCACACAGCTTCTGCAAGCTGTGGGTTGCGCCGAGGCCGGACGTTACTTCAGCAGACATCCCGAAGCCGCGGCAAAACATGAAGGCGATTACCGCCAGTTCAAGGACGTCACGTTTCACGGCGATGAAGTTACGTATGTCTCGGCCGGCGACGGTACTACCAGCGAGGGCGAGTTCTGGGAAGCCATGAACACAGCCAGCAATGAAAAGGTGCCGGTGCTGTTCCTGATTGAAGATAACGGTTACGCCATCTCGGTTCCCGTTGAAGTGCAGACAGCGGGCGGCAGCGTATCCCGGCTGGTCAGCAATTTTCCCAACCTGCTTATAGAAGAGGTGGACGGCACCGACCCGGTGGCCAGTTATGCTGCGTGCAAGCGCGCCGTGGAGCATTGCCGTTCGGGGAAGGGCCCGGCGCTGGTGCATGGACACGTGATCCGGCCGTACTCGCATTCGCTTTCCGACGATGAGCGTCTGTATCGCCCCGACGCCGAACGCCAGAAAGACGCGCAGCGCGATCCCATCACCCGCATGCAAATGTTCCTGGTGCGGGAGAACATTCTCGACGAAAAAGAGATTGACCGGCTGGAGAAAGCGGTGGATGACGAAGTCCAAGTGGCCTCAGATCGCGCCGAGAAAGCCGCTCCGCCGGCGCAAGATTCAATCTACAACCATGTCTATTCGCCCGACCTCGATACGCGCACGATGCAGTCGCAGCCCCAACCCCAGGGCGCGGACAAGACCATGGCCGACCTAATCAACGCCTGCCTGAAGGACGAGATGCGGCGCGATGAACGGATCGTGGTCTTCGGCGAGGACGTTGCCGATTGCAGCCGCGACGAATACCTGAAGAAAAAACAGATCAAAGGCAAGGGCGGTGTCTTCAAGCTCACCGCCGGATTGCAGATGGAGTACGGCAGCGACCGCGTATTCAATTCTCCGCTGGCCGAGGCCAACATTGTGGGCCGCGCCATCGGCATGGCCACCCGCGGGCTGAAGCCGGTGGTGGAGATCCAGTTCTTCGACTACATCTGGCCGGCCATGCACCAGATGCGCAACGAGCTCCCGGTGATTCGCTGGCGGTCGAACGGTAACTTCTCCTGTCCGGTCGTCATCCGCGTGGCGATTGGCGGGTACCTGACCGGCGGCGCGATCTATCACTCGCAATGCGGCGAGAGCATCTTTACCCACATCCCCGGGCTGCGCGTGTGCTTCCCCTCCAACGCGCTCGATGCCAACGGCCTGCTGCGCACCGCCATCCGTTGCGACGATCCGGTGCTGTTCCTGGAACACAAGCGCCTCTATCGTGAAACTTTCGGACGCGCGCCCTATCCCGGTCCTGAGCACATGATTCCTTTCGGCAAAGCCAAGACGGTGAAAGAAGGCCGCGACCTGACCGTGATCACCTATGGAGCCGTGGTGCCGCGAGCATTGCAGGCCGCGCAGAGAATCGAGCGCGAGCAATCCATCAGCGTGGAGTTGATTGACTTGCGCACGCTGAGCCCATACGACTGGGATGCCATCGCCCTTTCCGTACGCAAGACCAGCCGCGTGATCGTGGCTCACGAAGATGTGCTCAGCTTCGGCTACGGCGCCGAGATCGCCGCGCGCATTGCCGATGAGCTGTTTGAAGACCTGGACGCTCCGGTGCGGCGCGTGGCCGCGACCGATACTTTCGTCGCCTACCAGCCGGCGCTCGAAGACGTGATCCTGCCCCAGGCGGATGATTTGTACAAAGCGATGGAAGGTTTGGCGAAGTTCTGATTTTGCAGGACGCTAATCCAGTGTCTTTGCTGCCTCTACAAAGTGCTCCGCCTTTGTCTCGTACATTTTTCGCCAGCGGACCGTTCCGGAGGAATCCAGCAGAAACTCCGCGGTGCCGGAAATGTCGCGGCCATCTTCGCCGGCCCCGGCCACCAGGAGATCATAATGGCGAATCGCTTCTGCGCTGCGGTCGGACAAGATTGGAAACGTAAGGCCGGCTTTGCGGCACAGCTCGCGCGACTCTTCCGGTGTATCGGCGCTGATGGCTACCGGACGGATTCCCGAACCTTCCAGAGAGCTCAAGGCCTTTTCAATCCCCCGTAACTCGGAGGTGCAGGAGCCTCACCAATAGCCTCGGTAAAAGACCACCAAGACTCCTTTTGGAGCACGTGCAGCGACGGATGAGTCCGGGATTGGCGTTGCCAGTAGCTGGGTCAGCGAAACAGGATTGCCGTTGATGTCTGCCAGCGTGAATTCCGGGGCTTTCTGGCCCACCTTGGGCGCGTTACGCGCGGCCGGGAAACTCTTGAAGACGGAATAGCTCACGAAGCCGAAGAGCGCAAGAACTCCGAGACTGAGGGTGGCGAGGATGGGTCCCGCGATCTTGCCGCGATACGTTTGCGGGTCGCGAAAGACAAGTTTCAGCCCTGAAACCAGCAGCACGGCAGCCGCGGCCAGAAGCGCCAAGCTCGGCCAGAAGACTGCGCGCGTTTCCCGAAAGAAGAACACATAGACCAACAGGGCCAAAAGACTAAGACCAAACGCGGCCCATAACCGCCAGTTCCACAACTTTGTGCTCATGGAGTCCTCGCTCAAGACCAAAGTCACAGGCGTACTATGGACTACGATTGTAAACCTGTCATTTCGTTTTCGCTGATTTAATGCGGACCGGTTATTTCGCCTGCCTGGGCTGTTGTACTCGTCCCAGCACGAAACGGTCCAGCGCCAGGAGCAGTTCTTCGCGGTTGGAGTAAGGACCCGGTTGATAGACTTTGGAACTGATGCCTTGCTGCGCCAGATCGGACAGTTCCCAATCCTGCTTGTTGGTGATGTCCCAGAACTCGATGGCGTCCTGCGCGTTGAAACCGGGCTTGCGGATTTCGTCGGGATGGAAATGCCACTCGCAGACGATCTCAGTGCGGTCTACGGCGCGCGGCCATAGCGTGAATGTCAGCATGTAGTCGGGATGCAGGTTGAGGAAGAAGTTGGGCAGCAGGCAGTAGTAGTAGACGCGGCGCTGGTCGTCTTTGTGCAATCCCGGCAACGGGCAGCGGTCGGTGCTGCCGGTCATCGTCAGGCTTTTCACGCCGTCGCGCAGGTCCATGCGCCCGCCGAGATACGTTGGTTGCGGCGGTTCGTTGTCGCCGCTCATGTAGTGAGAGAACTTCTGCAACTGAGGATGAACGATGGGGCAGTGCAAACACTCTGAGTAATTCTGGACGATCAACTTCCAATTTGCCTTAAGGTGATAGACACGGCGTTCGACCATCTGCAGATCTTCCATCCGCCACGGCTGGAACTTCTGGTCGAGCCCGGCAAGGTGCTCAGAGAAGGGAATTGGCCGCGCCGAGAGATTGATGAAGATGTGGCCGTCCCACACCGCGGTCGCAACGCTGTTCAGCGGATAGTCAGCTTCGCGGAAGCCCTGCACTTTCTCCATGTGCGGCGCATTGGCCAGCGTACCGTCGAGCTTGTAGGTCCAGGCGTGATACTGGCACTGGATTCGCCCGGCGAACTTGCCTTCATGCTCCTGGCAAAGCAACGTCCCACGATGCCGGCAGACGTTGTGGAAGGCGCGGATCCCACCCTTGTCGTCGCGCACGATGATGACGCTGGCGTTGGCGAAGGTCCGGACGAAATAGTCACCTGCATTGGGAATCTGGCCGGTGCGACCAGCGCACAGCCACATGTCGAAGTGGATAGCTTCCATCTCACGCTGGAACCAATCCGGGTTGGTGTAATAACGCTGGGGAAGCGTCATGGCCTCGGAGACAGCGACGGCGGGGCGAGTGTTGGAATAGGAAGACATCTTCGACCTCAATTTTACTGCCGCAAGGCTTTCACGAGCTCCCGCGCGGCATTGACTCCGGAACCTCCTGTCAAGCCCACACCGGGATGCGTTCCTGAGCCGCATAGATAAAGGTTCTTAATCGGCGTGCGATAACGCGCCCAGCCCAGTAGCGGACGCATGGTAAAGAACTGGTCCAAAGCCAGTTCTCCGTGGAAGATATGTCCTTCTGTCAGCCCGTAGGTGTCTTCCAGATCTTGCGGGGTGATGATCTGGCCGTCCTCGATAAGTCCGGGCAAGTCCGGCGCGTATTCGCTCAGGGTCTTGACCATGGTTTCTCCCAGGTCAGTGCGCCGGTCCGCCCAATTGCCGCTCTTCAATTTGAACGGTGCATATTGCATGTAGATGGACATCACATGCTTGCCGGAAGGAGCAAGCGACGGATCAGTGAGCGAAGGGATGGCGACTTCCAGATACGGATGCGACGAGAAATTGCCGTACTTCGACTCGTCAAAAGCGCGCTCCAGATAGTCAATCTCAGGTGCAATGTGAATGCGGCCGCGGAGGGCTTGGTCGGTGGCGGCGGCGCCGAGCGCGGTGAACTTAGGCAGCGCGGACAACGCCAGATTCACTTTGGCCACCGTTCCGTGCATCCGGTAATGCTGGAGCTTCATGACGAAATCGGGGGTTAGATGTATGGGATCCACCAGCGTGAGCAATGTGCGCCGGGGATCGGCGTTGGAAATGACGGCCCGGGCGCCGATCTCATTCCCATTCTGGAGGACTACGCCATTGGCGACGCTATCTTTAACGCGGACTTCCTTGACTTCGGCGTTGGTGCGGATTTCGACGCCGGCTTCCTTGGCCGCAGCTGCCATCGCTTGCGTGATCGCGCCCATGCCGCCTGCGGCGAACCAAGCCGAACCGGCAGGATGCGAATCGCCCGCGGCGCGAAGGAGCAGAACCAGGCTGCTGCCGGCCGACCACGGACCCAGCGCGGTCCCGAAAATTCCGCGCGCGGCCACGGCGGCGCGGAGAAGTTCGGTCTCGAAGAACTCCGCGACCAGGTCGGCCACAGCCATCGGCCCCCAGCGCAGCAGTCGGTACAGATTCTTCTTTCCCAATTTGCGTAGCGAGCGCCCGGTGTTGAGCATGCTCCACAGGTCGGCGCGGCTGGGATCATCGATGTTCGGCGGAGTGAGTGTGAGGACTTCACTGATCACACGGCTGATGCTCGCCAGCGCGTCTCGAAATACCGGATACCGGGCCGCGTCTTTCGCCGAAGACTTCGCGATCTCCTGGGCAACGCGACTGATGTCGTTGTACAGAACCAGGGCGCGGCCGTCGGGGGAGAGTGCGGTGACGCCGACGTCAGGAGTGATGAGCTTGAGGCCGTGGCGGGCAAGCTGCATGTCGCGCAAAATTTCCGGCAGAAGCGGGCCGGCGGAATGAGCCAGAGTGGAGCAGCGGAAACCGGGGTGAAATTCTTCGGTGACAGCAGCGCCTCCCGGCCGCGCACGCCGCTCCAGCACCAGAGGCTTGAAGCCGGCCTTGGCTAGGTAAAACGCAGTCACCAGCCCGTTGTGGCCGCCGCCAACAATGACGACGTCGCGCGTCTCCGGCATCAGTTAGCTGGCTCCTTCGGGGTCCCCGACGCGCGCCGGTTTTGCGCGCGGTGGAGTGGTCTTCACGTCTTTCAGAATCTCCAGGGCTGCCAGCCGGCCGGGCGCTCCCATGATGCCTCCCCCGGGATGCGTGGCCGATCCGCACATATAAAGGTTCTTGATCGGCGTGCGAAACTGTGCGTAGCCCGGCACCGGACGCAGGAAGAAGAGCTGTTCGAGCGAGAGTTCACCCTGAAAGATATTGCCTTCGCTCAGTCCGAACTCACGCTCCAAATCGAGCGGCGTCAGCACCTGCTTGTTGAGGATGATGTTCTTCAGATTGGGCGCGTATTCGGCGATGGTATCGATCACGTTGTTACCGAAGGTTTCGCGCAGCTCGTCCCAATTCAATCCCGGCCGCAGCTTGTAGGGTGCATATTGCACGAAGCAGGACATCACGTGCTTTCCCGGCGGCGCGACCGATGGGTCGGTGAGTGAAGGTATCACCATATCTATGTAGGGACGCCGGGAAAAGTTGCCGTACTTGGCATCGTCATAAGCTCTCTCCATATATTCAACGCTGGGCGAAATGGAGATGGCGCCGCGCAGGTGAGCGCCCGGTCCCGGCAGGCACTTGAAATCGGGAAGGCCATCGAGCGCAATGTTGACTTTACCCGACGACCCGCGAAACTTGTACCGTTGGACATCCTCAAGGAATTCAGCCGGCAGAAGCCCGTCTTCGATGAACTTGATGAAAGTGAGACGCGGATCAACGCCGGAAGAGACCACGTCGGCGCGAATTTCATCGCCGTTGCCAAGCACCACACCCTGAGCGCGGTTATTCTTAACGATGATCCGCGCCACCGCCGCCTGAGTGCGAATTTCGGCGCCGGCTTCGCGCGCGGCTTCGGCGATGGCGTTGGAAATGGCGCCGGTGCCTCCGCGGGAGAATCCCCACGACCGGAACGCGCCGTCAATCTCGCCCATGTAGTGGTGCAACAGAACGTAAGCGGTCCCCGGTGAGCGCACGCCAAGAAACGTCCCGATGATGCCGGAGGCGGACATGGTGGCTTTGAGGACGTCAGTCTCGAACCATTGGTCGAGAAAGTCCACGGCGCTCATGGTCATCAACTGCACCTGGTTGTACTTGTCTTCAGAGGACAGGCCCTGGAAACGCCTCCCGAGGAACAACAGCTTCATCAACTCGCGCGGATTGAGCGTCGATGGATCAGGCGGCACCATGCCCAGGATCGGCTTCACAAAGCGGCACATGGCCTGCATGGCCTTGCCGAACTCCTCGTAGGCTTCGGCGTCGAGCTTGGAGTGGCGGGCAATCTCCCGCCGGGTTTTGCCGTGGTCGTTCACCCGCCACAGGTAGTCGCCGTTGGGCATGGGGGTGAAGGTGCCGTCCAGCGGCAGGATCTCCAGGCCATGGCGGGGAAGGTCGAGGTCGCGGATGATCTCCGGCCGCAGCAGCGAGACCACGTAAGAACATACAGAAAACTTGAATCCAGGAAACACTTCCTCAGTGACCGCGGCTCCGCCCAGCACGTGGCGGCGCTCCAGCACCAGAACCTTCTTGCCGGCACGCGCGAGATAAGCGGCGTGGGTCAACCCGTTGTGGCCGCCGCCAATCACGATCACGTCGTATTTGGGTTTCGAACCGTTGGAAGAAGCCATATGCGTTGGGACCAATACCATTCTAGAGGGTAAAAAAAAAACGCGCTTGATCGGGTACAAGAACCCGTCAGCGCATCCGCGTGAATCAGTGCCATCAGTGTCAACAGTGGTAGGGTTTTCGTATAATCGTCCATCGAGCCGAGGATTTCACTTGCCCGTTGGGACCGCATTCCACGAACGTACGTTCGCCCTGTGCCACAGCCTGAATTATCGCGAGTGGTCGGGATACTACACGGTGAGCACCTACGAGGTGCACCACGAGCACGAGTACAACGCTATCCGCAACGCCGCCGCGCTCATCGACATCACGCCCCTGTACAAATATTTGGTCGAGGGCAAGGACGCGACGAAACTCGTGAACCGGGTGATCACGCGCGACATCGACAAGGTCAAGCCCGGCCAGGTGATCTATTGCTGCTGGTGCGACGAGCAGGGCATGGTGATCGATGACGGCACCATCACCCGCCTCGAAGAGAACAAGTATCGCTGGACAGCCGCCGATCCCAGCTTGCGCTGGTTTCGCCAGAATGGCCTCAACATGGACGTTCGGATCGAAGACATCTCCGAGCAGGTCGCGGCACTCGCGCTGCAAGGACCGACCTCTGGCAAGCTGCTAAAGATTGTGGCCAAAGCTGACATCGCCAATCTGAAATACTTTCGCATGACCAGCGGGCGGATAGCGGATGTGGCGGTGGACATTTCGCGTACTGGTTATACGGGCGATCTCGGCTATGAAATCTGGGCGCCCTGGAGCGATGCCGTCAAGGTCTGGGATGCACTCATGGAAGCCGGCCGGCCTTTCGATATTCATCCCGCCGGCATGCTCGCCCTCGATGTGGCGCGCATTGAAGCCGGCTTGCTCCTCATCGAAGTCGATTACAACAGCAGCAAGAAGGCGCTCATCCAGGAGCAGAAGTATTCGCCTTATGAGCTGGGCTTGGGCCGCATGGTGCATCTCGACAAAGTGAACTTTGTCGGGCGCGCCGCATTGGCGGAACAGCAGAAGAACGGTGTCCCGCGGCAACTGGTAGGGCTGGAGATGGACTGGGTCGAGATCGAGGAACGCTACGAAAAGTTCGGCCTCACCCCGGCTGCGCCGTCGCAGGCTTCGCGCGTTCATGTGCCAGTGTACCTCGGCGGCAAGCAGGTGGGGAAGGCTACCTCCACCACCTGGTCGCCGTTGTTGAAGAAGATGATCGCGCTGGCCAGTGTGGATACGGCCCACTCCCAGCCGGCCACAAAGCTGCAGATGGAGATCACCATCGAGGCGGTCCGACAAAAGGTGACGGCCACCGTGGTCAAGTTGCCGTTCTTCAATCCAGCGCGGAAGACGGCGACCCCGATATAGGAAGCAGCTGTTCAGCCGATCCCGAGATCGGCAGAGGATTCGAGTGGTGTCCCGCAGACACGGCAGATCACGGCGGAGCAGTCGCCGCAAATCAACGGGTCAGTGACTTCGCGAGAGCAATTCGGGCAGTAGAGCGCTTCCGGAGAAGGCGGCGCGGGTTGGGTTGGTCCAGACATGAAGTTCGCAGCCCTGGTCTTGAGAGATTCAAACCTCAAAATGTAGCATAGACGCATGATCCCCAGAGCTGACGCCCCCCCCGATGCCGATCAAAAGCTTCAACAAGAATTCAACCAATGGGCGGCTGCCGGGCGCGGCGGCGAGATGGAGGACCACCACTCCGACATCACCAACCAGACGCTTGCCCTGATGGATCTGCAGCCGGCTGACCGCGTGCTCGACCTGGGCTGCGGGACCGGCTGGGCCTCGCGTCGCATGGCGAGAATCGTTACAGCAGGCGAAGTTGTCGGCCTGGACGTCGCGGACGAAATGCTTCGCCGAGCCGAACAGGCTTCGGCGGACGTCAGGAACGTGCGTTACCTATGGGGATCAGCCGAGAACATTCCCGCGACGGACGCCTGCTTCAGCAAAGTCCTCTCGGTGGAGTCGTTTTACTACTACGCCGACCAGGGTAAGGCGTTGGACGAACTGCGCCGCGTGCTGGCACCCGGAGGCAAGTTATTCATCCTCATCAATCTCTACAAAGACAATCACTATTCGTTGCGCTGGATGCAAGAGTTGAAGGTCCCGGTGCAGGCGTTGTCCGAGTCAGAATATATTGTCTTGCTGAGCGAGCACGGCTTTCACGGCGTAGAGGCACGCCGCATCCCCGACCGCAGTCCCACGCCGGGACAATATTCGGGGAAGTGGTTCAGGAATGCCGAAGAGCTGCGCGACTTCAAGCGTATTGGCGCGTTGCTGCTGATGGCGAACAAGGGATAAAAAACGTGTGCCGGGGAAAAGGCAATCGCTCACAACAGGCTTGCGGCGCTGGCAGCTACGATAAGGGCCGCAGCCCCAGACGAGGTCCGGGTTCACCCAGACTTTGCGCAAGAGATCCAGGAACGATTTCAGAACTCTGGCAATTTCCAAGCTCAAACCTCTTCAGAACCTTTTTGTGAGATCAGCGTCTTCTCCCGGGGCGGCAGTTCTTTCACGGTCGTCTGAGCGGGTCGGACGCGCTGGCGGAAACGGCTGATCGCAGCCAGAATCTCGCGCCCATAAGTTTCAGTCTTGCGTTCTCCGAAGCCATAAACCTGGCGGAGCGCGGCGATCGATTCCGGCATCACATGGCAGAGATCGTCCAAGGACGTATCGTGCATCACGGTGAAAGCGGGAATGCCTTGCTTCTTGGCGACGCCACGTCGCCACATGCGGAGGTATTCGCGCAATTCATTACTTCCTTCGGGAACCACAGGTTCCGCCGACGGCGGCAAAGTTCGCCGTCGGGCGACAGGAGGAAAGGCGCTCAGTGGCTCCGAGCGTCCTGCAATCGCGCCGATCGACGTAAGCCACTCAGGCGCGGAGGCGCATACGTCACACGCTCCGCAGGACCGCCACTTAGGGGATTCGCCAAAATGCAGGCAAATCTGGCGATGGCGGCACACCCGTGATTGAGCGTAACCGCATATATCGCGATAGTGCTGCCAGCCGCGCCGCTTCTCCGCCGGATCTGCGGTCTGATCAATGAAATACGCCAGCAGGCCAACATCTCGTTTCTGCCACAACAGAACGCAATCGGAAGGTTGTCCATCGCGTCCCGCCCGGCCGGCCTCCTGGTAGTACTGTTCCAGCGATTTCGGAAGCGCTAGATGGATCACAGCCCGGACGCAGGCCTTGTTAATTCCAAGCCCGAAAGCGATCGTGCCCACCAGCACCCGCACCTCGTCCGACATCCAGCATTCCTGGTTGCGCTTGCGTGCTGCGGCCTCCATCTTCCCGTGATAGGCGACCGCTGGAATTCCCTGTGCCTCCAGGAAGCGAACCGTCTGCTCCACCTGATTGATGGTGGGTGCGTAAACAATTACGTTGCTCCCCGCATAACGGTGCAGTGCCTTGACCAAAAGGGTAGATTGCGTTTCCGAATCGCACTCCTTCACCACATACCGAAGATTGGAGCGATGAAAGCTGGCAATGTATTTGTGCGGATTGCGCAAACGAAGTTGGTCAATGATGTCATGCCGCACCCTGCGCGTGGCGCTGGCGGTAAACGCGGCCAGGGCAAGATCGGGAAAATGCTCGCGCAAGGAGCTAAGCTGGCGGTAATCCGGCCGGAACTCGTGCCCCCATTCTGAAATGCAGTGCGCCTCATCGATGGCAAACAGCGAAATCGGCACGCGCTTGAGCCACACGATCGTATCTGGCCGCGCAAGGCGCTCAGGTGAAAGATACAGCAACCGGTATTGGCCTTCCGCCGCTTGGCGCGCGACTTTAAACTGCTCGTTGCCGGGGAGAGAGCTGTTCAACTGGCCCGCTGTAATCCCCATCTGCGTCAGTTGCATCACCTGGTCGTGCATGAGCGCAATCAGAGGTGAAACAACAATCACTGTCTTGCCAGGTCGCATAGCAGCCGGCAGCTGATAGCACAAGGACTTTCCGCCGCCTGTGGGCATCACCACGCAGGTGTCATAGCCCGAAAGCAAACTGGTAACAATTCTTTCCTGAAGAGGACGGAAAGAGTCGTAGCCCCAATACCGGCGAAGGGCCGCTAAGATATCCTCGCTTGACGGCATCGGCAGAGTATAACGCCGCTACGTCCAGCTCCGACAGGTCCGCGGGTCAGATCGTAAAACGAATTACTGGCGCGCCCGGAGAGATTCGAACTCCCGACCTATTGCTCCGGAGGCAATCGCTCTATCCAGCTGAGCTACGGGCGCGCAAGAGGGCTTTTCATAGGGTATCACTTCTTCGAAAATTGGTTGAGAAATCGGGACACCAGTTTGCGGCAGTGGATCAGTTTCCTGGCAATAAACCCCATGTGATACGAGGGTTCATCGCTAGCGCGATGAACGTCTGCCAAAAGGCCCGCGACTCGCAAGCGAATCGCTAGACGCTACTACCCAGTTTGCTGAAAACTTGACGCGTCCGCACTGTGTCAGCCGCGGAAGTCTGCCTTCACTGGAACGCGTCAGCGTTCCATAATTTCTGTCCGCCGAGCGCGTTGTAGAAACCCCAGCCGGCCAAGGCAACGATGCTGAGCAGCGGGAATAGAGTATTGCTTGCATACCAAAGCGAGAAATCCAGGGTGAGGGGCACGTTCAACAGAAGGTCCGCGCAGTATATTGCGGTGGCCAGAGCTATGAAGCCGATGCGAAAGACCATAATCACCGCTGCCGCGTAGAGCAGCGTCCACATGGTGGCGTCAATCAGAGGATGCCCACTTCCCAAAGTCTTCAGAGTCGTCCAGATGGCCACGAACGCGATTCCCGCCAGCCACTCTCCTCGAAGAAGGACGCGCAAAAGAAAAAGCAGAAAGAAGAAAAGCAGAGTTCCCTGGATGCTGCCGGGAATGTTGCCGAGCCAGGAGCCGAGCGCCAGACGAGCGCCCGAGAGGTACTCCGTGGAATAAAGGCCCGGAGGCGCGCCCATGCGCATGGTCAACCAGAGCCGGACTTGAAAGATCAGCAGCCAGAAAACGCCCAGGACTACGCCTAGCAAAAGGTCACGGCCAACCAGAGGGTCCCGTACTTGCCCCATCAGGAGACGGCTCCAAGAGATCAAGGTCTGCGGCCAGTGGCGGCGAACGTATGGCTCGAGGGAGAGATAGAGAAGCCAAATCAAGCCGGTATACAAAAGTGCCGTACTGATCGCCAAAACCAAAGGCAGGAAGAGGTCCAACGACGGAACCAGATGTCCCTGGCAAAGCCACAAGATCATCAGCATGGTAAAGACGACGGTAGCTAATCGGAACGCGCCGCGGCGGTCTCCCCGGCCCTGGATATAGTTGCGGCGCGCGAGCCATGCTGCGCTGGAAGCAACCAAGATCACTATTGCCAGAAGGAGAAGATTGCCGGCTTGCTGTCCCGGTTTCGGCTGATCCGGACGCATGCGATGGGGCACTGTCCAAGGCCCGATCAGCGAGAAAAACACCGGCTTGCCATGGAAGGCCGCGGCTTCAATGCGCAGAGGCTGCCCTGTCCCGGGCCATTTTCCTGTCCACGCCGTTCGCACATCCGATGACGCCAGCGAAGTCACATCGGTGTCGCCGTCTGGAACTGGGCGGGGTCCAGCGCAGCTGCTGCAAAGAGCTGGTTCCAGTCGACGGACCGCGACTCCGTCCCGGCTTCCGTCACTTGAGGCGGAACCGCCTCGAGAGACTCAAGCCGCCCTCGCGTATCCAGGGCAAGGCTCACCATCCCTGAGAGCGCGAGCGGGGGATCGTTTTGGGTTGCGACTCCCGGAGTCAGCAGGAACTCGTGGAAGTCCGTGGGCATCAGGTACTGGGGGCTCTGGCGGTACCAGTAGGTCAAAGCTCCCGGCCGGCCGGCGAGCCATTTGTCCCAATCCGGATGGCGATCGTTCTTCTCGAGAGAGTCAAAGAAAGCCCCTAAATCCGAATCGTAAGAAAACGCGGCGGCAGTATCCACGGGCTTTGCCTCGTACCCAAGATGGACAACGACTTCCTTGGCCTTCTGCGACAGGATGTCCGGCGACAGCTCCAGGCCAAGCTTTCCCATGCCGCTGGTCTTGAGCGCAAGATAGGTAAAGAGCGTAAGACCGGCGGCGGCCAGGATCAGGCAAACAATCGCTTTCCGCGGCGCAAGTCCCGCAGCCTGGCCGGCGGCGGCGACCATCTGCGGAGAAGGTGTTTCGCCGGCGGCGAGGGCAGCGGCAAGCGGATCGCCGCCTGGCAGCGCGGCGGCGACGTTCAGCACCGAGCCAGGCCGGAGCGACGGGTCGGATTCCAGGCATCTTAAAATCACTCGTTCTACCGCAGGATCAAGATCCTTCACCAGCGTAGATGGCTTGCTGGGCGCAGACTCGCTGCGAGCGCGGGCAAGCTCGGAAAGCGACTCGATATCGAAAGCGCGTTTGCCGGTGAAAATCTCGTAGAGCACCAGACCCAGGGCGTAAATGTCACTTTTGACGGTGACTTCCTTGCCCGCGAGCTGCTCGGGCGACATGTAGGCGGGGGTTCCGCTGCGCACATCAGCGCCCGGAATCTGCTCTACCAGTCCGGCCAGGCCAAAATCGGTCACTACCACTTGGCCGCGGCCGTCGAGCATAATGTTCGCCGGTTTCAAATCCCGGTGCAGCACGCCTTTGGCGTGTGCAGCGGCTAACCCGGCACAGAGCTGCCGGGCGACTTCCAGATCCTTATCTGCAGGCAAGCGGCCAATGCGCCGCAGCAGGGAGGCCAGATCTTCACCATCCACATACTCCATGGTGAAGAAAGCATGGTCGTCTACTTCACCCACGTCGTAGACACGGCACACATTGGGATGAGAAACGCGGCGCGAGATCCGGACCTCATTGCGAAACCGCTCCAGGACCGTTTCATCTTTCGTCGCATCTTCAGGCAAGAACTTGAGTGCGACCGGCTGGCCAAGGGTCAGATCGTCGGCACGATAGACCTCGCCCATACCGCCTCTGCCCAGCAAGGCGATGATGCGATATCGGCCGGCGAGCAAGCGGCCGGGAAGAAATCGTCCTTCCGTCAGCAAGTTCTGCGACGAACTCGCCGGTCGAAGACCCGACCCGGAACGCTGCTGCCGCGGCTGGGACTGCCGGTTCGGCGCGGAGCCAAAATCCATCGTTTCGAGATCATCCGAGGCAAGTGCCGCACCACAGGTGGAGCAAAAGCGTCCAGTGCCGAGGACTCCCGCGCCGCAGGACGAACAGGTGGCCATCAGTCTTTCTCCCGTTCCAATCTACAGGTTGTTCGTGTCTGAAGCCAGCTGTGCCCTCGGAAACCGTGATCAGACCTTCTATCGCTCGTTCATCTCAAACCTGTCCCTGCCGGGAAAGCCCGAAACGGCCCGCTGAAATCTGTTCACTAATGTCTCTGCGAGCGATGTGCCCTTTTGTGTCTTGCGGGAATTTGCGCTCTGAGGATACACTCATTGGTTTGCGTCTATGAGCCATCATTTGCTTCCTATTGCTTCTATTGCCGAAAAACTGAAGTTACCCGAAACCTACTTCGAGCCCATGGGCCGTTATGGCGCCAAGCTGAAACTGGAGATCCTGTCAGATCCCGCGTTCTCACCGCGGGGCAAGCTGATCCTGGTGACGGCGACCACGCCCACGGCTTCAGGCGAGGGCAAAACGGTCACGTCCATTGGGCTAACCCAAGGGCTGGAACGCATCGGCTGCAAGACCATCATCACTTCCCGCGAGCCTTCCCTGGGACCGGTGTTTGGGATGAAGGGCGGCGCCGCGGGCGGCGGGAAGTCGCAGATCGAGCCCAGCCAGAAGATCAACCTCCACTTCCATGGTGATTTCCACGCGATCACCTCGGCGCATAACCTGCTCGCCGCGCTGATCGATGCTCACGTTTTTCATGGCAATGAGTTGGACCTGGATGCCAACCAGATCACCTGGCCCCGCACCATGGACATGAATGACCGGGCCCTGCGCCGCATCAGCATTGACATCGGTGAAAAAAAGGGGTCGCTCACTCGTGGGACCGGCTTCGTGATCACGGCGGCCTCGGAAGTTATGGCGGTTTTGGCCCTGGCCAGCAGCCTTGAAGATCTTCGGCGTCGTCTCGATGCCATCGTGATCGGCGTTTCACGTTCCGGGGCCCCGGTACGTGCGGCCGATCTAGGCGCGACCGGGGCCATGATGGCGCTGCTCAGCGACGCTATCCTGCCCAACTTGGTCCAGACCACCGAGGGCACGCCGGCCATGGTGCACACCGGTCCCTTCGGAAATATCGCCCACGGCACCAGCAGCGTGATATCGCAAAGCATGGGAATCCGGCTCGCCGATTACGTGGTCAACGAAGCCGGCTTTGCCGCTGATCTGGGCGCGGAAAAGTATTTTGATATCGTCATGCGGTCTTCGGGTATTCCGCCGGCGTGTGCTGTCCTGGTGACCACCGTGCAGAGCCTGCGCAATCAGGGCGAAGGCGATTTGGAGCGCGGCTTCCCCAATCTGGCCAGGCACCTCGGCAACCTGCAACGATTTGGCGTTCCCGTGGTGGTGGCCATCAATCGCTTCCCCAAGGATACGGAGGCCGAACTCGGCCGCATGGCGGACTACTGCGCCCAGCACGGAGCGGCCGGCGCGTTGAGCGAGGCTTTCACCAAGGGCGGCGCCGGCGCCGAAGCTCTGGCAAAAAAAGTCGTCGAGACGATTGCCAAGAATCCCAGCCCGAACGTCCAGCCGATCTACTCGCTGGAAGACGCTCTAGAAGACAAGATCACCAAGGTGGCCTGCAATATTTATGGAGCCGCGGGCGTCCAGTTCAGTGACAAAGCGCGCGGGAAGCTGCAGCAGTTCAAAGACTGGTGCTTCAGCAAACTGCCGGTCTGCATCGCCAAGACACAGTATTCGTTTTCAGACAATCCCAAGCTCCTGGGCGCGCCTTCGGGATGGACCCTGAACGTGACCGATGCGTCGCTTTCGGCAGGCGCCGGGTTCGTGGTGGTGATCGCCGGGAACATGATGCTGATGCCCGGCCTTCCCAAAGTTTCCCGCGCGGCGACCGTCGACATCGACGCCCAGGGAATGATTGTTGGGGTTTAGTCACCAGGCGGCCGAGTTGCCTGCGACGACTTCTTGTCGAACCGATTTTCAATTCCACAAGGCCCCCTTTGGAGACGCCGGGGAATGCGCATCCGGCGCCAGAGTCGGAATCGGGGATGGAACTTCCCGGCGCCTGCCCGCGTATAGTCGAGTGTTATGGTGACTTTTCTCCTGTGGTGCATCCTGCTGTTCTTTTGCTGGCCGTTGGCCTTGCTGGCGTTGGTATTGTATCCCCTGGTATGGCTGATTCTTCTCCCATTCCGTATCGTGGGCATCGCGGTGGACGGCGTACTGGAGCTCTTGAAAACCATCATCTTCCTGCCCAGCCGGGTGCTGGGTGGCCGGCGGCGCGCCCGAGTTTGAAATCTACCGGCTCCCGCCGTGGTGATGGCTAAAACCGGGCCGCCGGTCGAAGCTTGGGATATACTTTTATCCTCTCGGAGCATGGTTCAAAGAGGAGGGTCTTTTCATATGGCTTCGCGCATTCCTTTTTTATTCATCATGTTAGCTGGCATGTCTGCTATCGGCTCTGCACAACAGGCCTGCAGCGCCATCGAGGTGCCGGTCGGCGTCATCAGCACCGGCGGCGAGACCTTCCGTGGGCTGTCGGCCCAAGACTTCCTATCGTCGAAGGGTTCAACCGTCAAATCCCTTGTTTTCGATAACGGTCCGCGTCGGGTGCTTATTGTTGTTGATACCGGCGCTAAGCTTTCCGCGAACGCGCGCCAAGCGGCGACTGAACTAGTGAACGCGCTGGTTGGCGCCAGCCGTCCCGAGGATTCGCTGGCCCTCATTACAGCTCGAGGTCCAGGCGGCGAAGCCAAGTTTGGCGGTGATCCTTCCGAAATCGCACGGGCACTGGCTGCCGAGGGCGGCTCAACCCATAGCAAGCAGGGCGTTCTCGATGCGCTGATGGAGGGAATTGGATGGTTCTCCGAACCAAAGGTCGGCGATGCCATCGTAGTAATTGCAGCCGACCTGGAGGGCAACCATAAGACCAACCCGAAAGCCGTGGCCAAGGCCGTGGCCGACCATCATCTGCGCGTGTTCGGTTTGGCGCTCGGGCCGGTCATTGCCAAGAGCACCGTTGCGACCTCGACCATTACTTCAACCACGTCTCAGGGGCTGGCCTACTCCACGCCGCTGACCGGCGTGATGGTCCTTCAAGACGGCGACACCAATTTCTACCCCCTGGTGACCAACAGTGGCGGACTGCTACTCACCGTTGTCGATGCCAGCCCTGATAAAGGCGCCTACAACCTGAACGATCCCAAGGTGCAGGAGCAAGTGCGTTATAAGGCGCGACAGACGTTCGGCATGATCACCGTCTTTTATCGGCTGCAAGTGGAGTCGCACGGGCTGTCCCATCCTCAAGACTGGACCCTTGACGTCAACCAATCGCTGCGCAAGAATCAGCCGCCCATGTTCCTGTTGTATCCGCACGAACTTGGACCGTGCTGAGCCGTCGCAATCGGAGTGAGCGGACGAACCTTGGAGCGACCGCAAGCTCGTGAAATCTTTGGTCTAATCATAAACTCATGGTGTCGGTGCGGGCGCGACGGAAGTCACCCTTCTGCCGCTCCCGCCACGCGCAACTATTCGAGACCTGCAGTGTTACTGCCTGGCGAGCGACTTTCAACCTTGGAGGGGACGAAAGGAGAACCATGCGACGACACTTGACGTATCTGCTGGCCCTGGCAGTGCTGGGACTCGGAACCGCAATGTATGCCCAAACCAACAACGGCGATCTGGGGAACGACAAGAACGACCTGAACAAAGACAAACACGACCTAAGCAAAGACCGCAAAGACATCCATCAAGATCAAAAAGACCTCAATCAAGATCGCGCTGATCGCAATAAGGACCGGCGTGATCTGAACAAGGACCAGAAAGACCTGGCCAAGGACCGCCGCGACCTGCGCGACGACCGCGAGGATTGCAAAGAAGGCAACAAGGCCGATTGCAAGGATGCCGGCAAAGACCGGAAAGATCTTGCAAAAGACAAGAGGGATATTGCCGGCGACAGGAACGATCTACACGCTGACAATCGCGACATCCACAAGGACCAGAAAGACCTGCACAACGACCGCAAGGACGCTCGCGCCGACAGGAAAGACATTAAGCATGACCGGCGCGACATCCGGCACGATAAACACGGCAAGTAAAACGCTCTCTCCTGTAGTTGGAATTGGCCAAAGAGCCCCGGAGGAGTCATTCTTCCGGGGCTTGGGTTTTTTACTCGCTGATTGTGGCCGTTGTTCGGATCGCAAGTTCCAGAGTGCTCTCGAAAAAGCCGGCCAATGACCCGGCTTCCCGAGCAAGGGCTGTTCGCACGGTACGCGTGAGCTTTTGCAACGGCTCGATAGTGACTTGCAGCATCTGGCCCTGGCGCTTGTACGACCAGACGCCGGCCACGCTCCCATTTACCAGCACCACGGGCGAGATCCAGCCCTGGTTCCGGTACACACGCTTGTAGTGTCTGGCTTCAATGAGATGGTCCTTTTGGCGATGGGCCAGCAGGTAGGGATCGAAATAGGGAAGCAGCCGAACGCAGTCTGGCCCCTGCCCCTCTTGACCCAAAGCCGCAAGATCTTCACGAAGCAGCAGGCAATTCTTCTTTTCTACTTCAATCTCGACTAGTTCGTTTCCGAGAAGCTCACGCAACGGTCGTAACTCGCCTGCGGGCATGCCCGACCAATGCGAAAAATCCGTGAGCGTGGCCGGGCCGTAAGCGCGCAGATAGGCGCGCAACAATTCTACCCGGGCTGGCTCTTCAGCGACGTGCTGCTGTTTCCCCAGCCATTGGTCCGCGCGGATGAACGTGACCTCGTTTCCTTCGCCGGGGCCATAACAAATCAAGCCCTCCGCAACCGGAACGCGGACGATGCTCCATACTTTTTCCATCCAGGCGCGCACGCGCTTGCTGACCTTGGGGCGAACCGCGGCCGCAATGGCGGCGCGGCCCAGCGGCCCGGAGGATAGAGCCTCCATGATCAGCGCGGTGAGAGCGCCGGCTTCTTCGCGAGAAATCTTGAATTTGCCCATGATGCGCAGGGCTCCGGCCACCCGGCTGGTCCTGAGAGCCGCGATGTAAACGGGGAAAGCGTTGGCGGGAACAAGATGCAGCGTCTGTCGCATCAATGATGTCTTCACCAGAGAGCGCTTCCGCCAGAGAGCGGTTTCAATCTCCGCCCGCGTGATCGCATGGTTGCGTGTCCAGAGCTGAAGAAATGCCGCCGACATGACCTGCGCCTGAATGCCACAGACATCGCGGGCCAGAATCACTGCGTCTGGCTGTCCTGGCGACAGAAGATGATGCCGCGCCAGGCGGAAGCGGACGATCTCCGACAAACTGAGTGAATCGCGCCGATGAGAAGAAGACGTTTTCGGCATAGCTCAGCGGCTCGAATGTGTTCTTCGCAGGGTCGAACCAGGGAGGTAAACACAATGCCTTGTGTTCTGGCGATCGCCCTTCCACAAGAGGCGGGAAGAGGGTTGGTGTAGTGCTGATTCCAGATGATACCTCAAAAAAAGTCCTTGACAGGCAACCATTTAAGCGTAGGATGTGGTCCAAAGTGGTTGAAAGTGGTATCAAGAGGTTCGATCAAGGGGTAAGTGGTCCAAAGTAGAGCAAAGGGCAAATGAACCCAGAAGCCCCCAAAAACGGCGTGACCGAGCCCGAAATTCAGCAAGAGATTACCGTTTTCGCCTCCTTTTTATTTTTGCCGGCGGTAGCCGGAGCAGTCGTCAGACAGCATGTTTCGCGGCAACCATCCAACTCGCGTGGACGAAAAAGGACGGCTCAAGGTGCCGGCGGAATTCAAGCGTCTGATCGACGAGAAGTACGGCACCCAATTTTACATCACCAGCGTGGACGGAAAGGTTGCTCAAGTTTATCCCTACGAGGAATGGCAGCGGATCGAGGAAAAGCTGGCCAGGCTCTCGAATTTCAACCCGACCAAGAAAAAGTTTCTGAACCGCACCAACTATTACGGCCAAGTCGTGGAGATCGACGGGCAGGGAAGGCTGCTGGTTCCGTCGTTGTTACGTGAATCGGCGGGGATCAAAGGCGAGGTAGCCGTGGTCGGCAACCTGACCTACCTGGAAGTGCAGAGCATCGAGGCGTATCGCAGGGACATCGAAGAGAACCCGTTCACGGCTGAGGATGAGAAGACTCTCGACGAACTGGGCATCTAGTGGCGGACGAGGATTTTGGCAGGAACGAAGCCAAAGCCCCCGAGGGGGCGCATGGCGGTGGACCAGAGGCCGGCCATGTTTCAGTTCTTTTAAAAGAAGCGATCGACTTTTTGGCAATCCGGCGTGGCGGCGTCTATATCGACGCGACCCTGGGTTTGGGCGGACACAGCTTAGAAATCGCAAGACGCCTTGGCCCACAGGGTCATTTGATTGGCTTCGATAAGGACCCCCAGGCGCTGGAGCACGCCCGCAAGCGGCTCGCCGATATCCAAGGCGAGCAGCCGCGCGTCACCTTGTTGCACAGCTCCTACGCTGATCTCCCCCAGCATGTCCCGTCCGCCAGCGCGGACGGGCTGCTGGCCGATCTGGGCGTGAGTTCGTTGCAGTTCGGTGATCCGGCCCGCGGATTCAGTTTTCAGGCGGAAGGGCCGCTCGACATGCGTATGGACCCGCATGCCGAACGCACCGCCGATCAAGTGGTAAACCACATGCGCGAGGGTGACCTGGCGAATGTGATTTACGAATTCGGTGAGGAAAGGAGGTCGCGGAGAATCGCCAGAGCCATTGTCCGGGCGCGGCCGATACGAAGTACCGCTCATCTATCAAAGGTTATATCGGCTGCGCTCCGGTCAATGAAACATGGAGCTCCGGAACGAATTCATCCCGCGACGAGAACTTTCCAGGCAATCCGAATCTTCGTAAACCGCGAGTTGGATGATCTGAAGGCGCTGCTGGAAGCCGCGCCGGGCGTCCTGAGGCCGGGAGGAAGGCTGGTGGTGATCAGCTTTCACTCCCTGGAAGACCGCATCGTCAAAGATGCTTTGCGCGGCGGCGCAAAATCAGGGTTCTACACGGTTCTAACGAAGAAGCCGGTGATAGCCGGCGAAGAAGAGGTCGATCGCAATCCCCGGTCGCGCAGCGCGAAGCTGCGGGCCGCGGAACGAACACAGGATTCGGTTTCTCGCAGGCCAAAGCGGCGCGAGAATCGATAAAAGTTTCCGGGGAGGCGCTGCCTTCCTCTACTTGGGCGAAAGAAAACTTCAGGTCCCCGCTATTCCAACGGCGCCACCCCGGAAAAAAGTTCCCTCGAGAAAGCGAAGATACAACGATGTTTCAAGGCATGACGATTGAAGAGTTGATCAGAAGCGTGGAGCGCGCGGAGCGGCATGCCCGCGAAGAACAGAACACCAAAACGGACTTGTATAGCGATCCGCTCCGCCGGATCGAGTCCCCTGAACTGGTTGAGGTGGCATAGATGGCAGCCGGGGCAATGAACATTACGGGAATGATTACGCCGGTGGGACCGCGCACGGGAGCGCGGCGGTGTGTTGCCGGGATCACTCCGGAGTTTTACTTCCACAAGACGATCGACAACTCCCGCGTGGTCAAGGTCTCTGACCCGCAGCGCCGGCGGGAAATCCGCATGCTCTCCGCCAGCGTAGCCGCTTTGTTCCTGGTTGTGATGTTCTACACCTGGCAGCATTTCCGCGCCGTCGAGTATGGCTATCGCATTGAGGCCCAGCGATCGGAACGGGACCGGCTTGCGGACCTGAACCGCGCGCTGAAGCTGGAAGAGGCCTCCCTACGCGACCCAGGGCGGATTGATCTCCTGGCGCAGCAGATGGGACTGAAGGCGCCGGATCCGGGACAGGTGGTCCGCCTGGATACGGAGGACAGCGCCGGGCGCGTCATTGCCCAGATTTCTCCGGTGGCTGTGATCTCGGCACAATAGGCGCGAAGATCGAGTGTTGGGTTAACGGTTTGGGCGGCATAACGCCGGCCCAATTTATGGCGGACTCTGGAAAACCTGCTGGAGCCGCCATGCGTTTTTTTGAAGCACTCAGCAATCAGCTGTCAGCATTCAGCCCGCGGGGCATTTTGATGGAAGGCCATGGTTCGTTGTGGGCCCACCCTTGGTGTCGAGGAGCTGAGGGCTGAAATGCTGGATACTGACTGCTGAGTGCTTTCTTCCTATGGCCACAAAATCCGCTAACTCAAATGTCCGTCTCTACTGGCTGGCCGGATTCGTGGCTTTCTGGTTTCTGGTGATCTGCCTCCGCCTGATGTGGCTGCAGGTGGTGAGCTACGGTGACTTCGCCCAGCGGGCCGCGCGCCAGCAGCAGCGGAGCATCGACGTGGCGCCGGTGCGCGGTAACATCTACGACCGCAACGGAAACGAGCTGGCGATGAGCGTCCGCGCCGACTCGGTGTTCGCCGTCCCCGCCGAGATCCCCGACATCCATGGCGCCGCGGCGATTCTGGGCCGGGTCCTCAACAGCGACTCGCAAGAGATCGAGAATCGTATGCGCGGCTCCCATGCTTTTGCCTGGGTAGCGCGCAAACTGGACCCCGCGACCAGCGCCCGCATTCGCGCGCTCAACTTGAAGGGAATTTATTTTCAGAAAGAGTCGAAGCGTTCTTATCCCAAGCGGGAACTCGCGGCGCAGGTTCTAGGCTACGTTGGCCTGGACGACGAGGGCCTGGGCGGCTTGGAGCGCCAGTTTGATTCCAGGCTCACCGGCAAGCCGGGCAAGATGCTCATCACCATGGACGCCAAGCGGCGCTGGTTCGGCAGCGTGGAGAAGAACCCGGAACCTGGTGAAAACGTGGTCCTCACTCTCGACGAAAACATCCAATACATGGCCGACCACGAGCTGGCCAAGGCCATGGCCGCGACGCATGCCGAATCCGGCACAATCATTGTGCAAAATCCGCATACCGGCGAGATCCTGGCGCTGGCCAACTCACCCGGGTTCAATCCCAACGCTTTCAGCACCGCCGATCCCAATTCGCGCAAGAACCGCGCCGTCAGCGACATCTACGAGCCCGGCTCGACGTTCAAGATCGTCACCTTGGCGGCCGCGCTGGAGGAGAAGCTGACCAACCCGGACGAAGTGGTCGACTGCCAGATGGGCTCCATCGTGCTCAATGGACGGCTGATCCATGACCACAAGCCTTACGGCGCGCTGACCATCGCCCAGGTGCTGCAGAACTCGAGTGACGTCGGCGCCATCAAGATCGCGCTGCGTTTGGGCGAGGAAAGATTTGACCGCTACATCCGCGCCTTCGGTTTCGGTTCGCAAACCGGCATCGAGCTTCCCGGCGAGACCCGTGGTCTGACCAAGCCCACCAGCCGCTGGTCCAAGATCAGCATCGGCGCCATCTCTATGGGGCAGGAGATCGGGGTTTCCCCGCTGCAGCTGATCGCCATGGCTTCCACCATCGCCAACGACGGCGTTCTGGTGCCGCCACGGATCGTCGCCGGCATCACGCCGCCGCGCACCACGCCACAGTTGATCGCGTTTCATCCCGCCGCTGGACGGCGCGTAATCTCCACCATGACGGCGGCGCAGATGAAACGGATGATGGAAGGGGTGGTTCTGCGCGGCACCGGCGTGAAGGCCATCCTTGATGGCTACAGCTCCGCAGGCAAGACCGGCACCGCGCAGAAGACCGATCCCGCCACCGGACGCTATTCCAAGTCGCATTACATTGCTTCGTTCACTGGCTTTGCCCCGGTCAACAATCCCGCAGTTAGTGTGCTGGTGGTGCTGGACTCGCCGGCGGGAACCCATGAAGGCGGTTCGGCAGCCGCGCCAGTTTTCTCGCGCGTGACCCAGCAGGTCTTGGAATACCTGAACGTGCCCCACGATCTAGATTTGCAAAACGAAGGCCATCGCCGTCAAATCTTGCGCGCTCAGGCGAAAGATACTGACCTCGGCGAAGCGGCGCCGGACTACATTGCCCAGGAAGATACCAATGCGACTCCCGCGGTGCTTCCACCCGAGCCGGCGCAGCAAAAGGACACCGTGGAGAAGCCCGCGGTCGCTGCGAACGCGCCGTCGCGTGCGCCAAATGAATCCACTTCCATCGCAACCAAGACATTGGACCCGCCCGTGTCGGCCCTGATTGCCAATGCAATTCCGCCGAGAGGGACCGTCGTGTTGGACGTCGGCGGCAGTGTAGTGGTACCTGATTTTCACGGTAAGGCCTTGCGCTCGGCCCTGGAGGAAGCTCAGTCGGCCGGAATCGAGCTTGAGGTCAGCGGCAGCGGCGTGGGCCGGGATCAATCACCGGCGCCCGGGTCGAAAATCATGCCCGGCGGGCATGTGATGGTGAAGTTTGGAAGGTGAAGGAATAAGAAATTTGGTAATTGAATAATTTGGTAAACGGGTAATTTGTCTAAACACACTGCTCGTTCAAGCCCTCGTTTCAATTACCCAATTACCAACTTACCCATTTACCAATTCAAATAAACATCTCTTCGTCCACGTCGCCGTTGCTGGCTTCCGCGCGACGTCGCGCGCGGTTGGCGCGCAGAAAGCTCAGCCCTGCGCTTACTGCCTGAACGATCGCCTGGACGCGCCGCACCGGACCGAGCACGCTGTGCTGCACGAAGTCAGTGGTCACTTCGATTTTGTCAACGGTGCTGCTGACGAGTGCGTCCAGGCGCGCGGCCTGCATGCGGGCTCGATCCACGATTTCGCCGGTGGCTTCCGCCATCTGGGCCACGTGAGAGCGGACTAGGGCCGTGCTCTCGGCCAGGTTGCTGGTGATTTCCGCGAGCTTCGGCTGGGCATCGTCCAGGATCGCGTGGGCTGTGACCAGGACGGGCGTGGTCTGCGCCTCCATTCGCCCGGCCAGCTTTTCCATGCGGGAAGTCGTCTCCTGCATCATCTTGTACAGGGCAAAGAGGATCACCGTCTGCAGAACGATGGCGGCTGCAGCCACGATCACAAAGAGCAGCATGGTGCCGTTGATGGTCACTCGGGTAGGGAACCTCTTAGAGCGTTAGCCTTTTTTGCCTTCGCTGGCTTCGCGATAAGCCTGGCGCGCCGCGTCAGCGGCCTGGCTGAACTGCTCTTTCTGGCGGCCGACGACCTCTTTGCCGCGGTCCACCCACGTGTTGACCGTTTCGCGCGCCTCGCGACCGCGGGTTTTCAGATACTCTTTGCCTTCTTGCGCGCTGTTCAGGATGGCATCGCGTGTTTCCCGCCCGGAGCGGGGAGCGTAGAGCACGCCCAGCAGGGCGCCAAAACCCAGGCCCGCCAGAAACCACATAAAGTTGTTGCCGCTATCTCTGTCCGACATCGGATGACCTCCAGAAAGAGCGATGGTATCACCCGGTTGGCGCGATTACAAATGAACGAAAGACCAACAGCAAGAGGCTCCCAAAACCTTGGAAGGGAAACCAGCGAAGCTCATTCCCGTCTCTCGTTAAACTCGTCAAGAGAAGCGAAATCCGCCGGCTGCTACTTGCGGAGGGAGAGGCGCTCGACCTCAATCGGCTTGCGCTGGTACCAGCGCCGGAATGCCACGGCCGCGATGAACCCGGTAACAATACTTGCCAGCAGGAACCAGCGAGCATGGGGGAACCCCAACAGACACACGACAATGACCCCTGCCGCAGCCAGCAAGCCTGCCGGGCCGTCGCCGACGCCTGCATACACGGCGCGAATGCGGTGCATGGATATGCCGGAATGAAGCTCGTTGGCGGAGGGACGTGGAGCAACAGGTCTAAGCATTGGTTTCCACCTTCTCTCCTTCGCTACCTTTAATGGTACGCCTTTCGTCACGCCGCAGCTCGAGCCCAATCACACGTCGAACAGGACCGTACTTCCCAAGTCGCCAGGGCCGTTACCCATCGCATCCGCGCCCAAGCCGATCCAGCGCTGAGCGGTTACAATAGAGAGCACAGCGGGAACCCCGTCAAAGCAGAGTCAAGAAGGGTCTCGACTGAGCCGAGATGAAATCCTTTCTAGAAACAGTTCGCGAACGCGTCGTCATCTACGACGGCGCCATGGGCACTCAGATTCAAGAGCGCAATCCTTCGCTCGACGATTTCTGGGGCAAAGAGAACTGCTCCGAAGTCCTGGTCTTGAGCCGCCCGGACATGATCAAAGACATCCATGCGGCCTACTTCAAAGCCGGCGCCGACGTGGTGGAGACCAATACTTTCGGCGGCACCAGCCTGGTCCTGCGTGAATTCGCTCTTCAAGATAAGGTCCACGAGATCAACAAGCGCGCGGCGGAACTGGCCCGGGAAGTTGCCGCCGACTTCTCCGGCAACGGCAAGCCGCGATTTGTTGCCGGGTCCATGGGGCCGACCACCAAGCTGCCTTCACTCGGGCAGACTAGCTTCGAAGTGATGTGGAAGTCGTATCTTGAACAGGCGCTGGGCCTGATCGCTGGTGGCGTGGATATTTTGCTCATTGAAACTTCACAGGACATTCTGCAAACCAAGATCGCCCTGGCCGCCGTCTTCGACGCCATGAAGCAGGCAGGGAAGCGATTGCCAGTACAAACGCAAGTGACGCTGGAAGCTACGGGAACCATGCTTCTGGGCACCGACATTGGCGCGGCGGAGACAGCGCTTGAGCCCTACGATTGCGAGATCATCGGGCTGAACTGCGCCACCGGGCCGAAGGAGATGAACGACTCCGTCCGCTATCTGGCCCACAATGCGCCGAAAGAAATCTCCGTGCTGCCCAACGCCGGCCTGCCGGAAAACGTCGGCGGGGTCGCACACTACCGCCTCACGCCGCATGATCTCGCCGAATATCACAAGAAGTTCATCACCGAATACGGCGTACGCATCGTGGGCGGTTGCTGTGGCACCACGCCCGCGCATATTAAGGTTGTCGCGGATACCTGCGCCAACCTGGAGCCGGCGCGTCGCGAACTAACTGTCACGGCGGCGGCGGCCAGCGCTTACAGCATGGTGCCGCTTGACCTGGACCCCAAACCCCTGATCGTGGCCGAAGAAATGAACACCACCACGCGCGTGGAGCACTTCAAGAATATGGTCCGGGGCGGCAAGTATGACGACATCCTGGCCCTGGCCAAAAAGCTGGCCAACGAAGGCTCGCACATGCTCGACCTCTGCTGTGCCATTGTGGGCGAGGACGAGAAGGGC
Source organism: Candidatus Angelobacter sp. (assembly GCA_036521855.1). Taxonomy (GTDB): domain Bacteria; phylum Acidobacteriota; class Terriglobia; order Terriglobales; family Acidobacteriaceae; genus Angelobacter. The sequence continues at coordinate 28,053 of DATDGY010000085.1, read as the reverse complement.
TACATCAGCTCGATCCTGGAGAAGGTTGCCACCCGTGTGCCGGCGCCGATCCTCGTTGACTCCACCGAGGCCGACGTCATCGAAGAAGCCCTCAAGCGAATACCGGGGAAGGCCATCATCAATTCCATCAACCTGGAAGACGGCGAGAAGCGCACTTCCAAAGTCCTGCCCATGGCCAAACGCTATGGCGCCGCGGTGATTGCCCTGACCATCGATGAAGAAGGCATGGCGCTGACCGCCGACAAGAAGACCGCCATTGCCAAGCGCATCTTCAAACTGGCCACGGAGAAGTACGGCATCCGCCCCGTGGACCTGATTTTTGATGCGCTGACGTTGCCCATCTCTACGGGCCAGGAAGAATACCGCAACGCCGGCATCGAGACGCTGAACGCGCTCAAACAGATCAAGCGGGAGCTGCCGGAGGTGAAGACCATCCTGGGCGTGAGCAACATCTCTTTCGGCCTGAATACGTACGCGCGGCGGGTGCTGAACTCGGTGTTCATGAAAGAAGCCGTGGACCATGGCCTGGATATGGCCATTGTGAACTACGCCAAGATTTACCCGCTGTACAAGATTCCCGAAGCTGAAGCCGAGCTGGCGCGCAAACTGATCTATTTTGATCGCGCGAACGGCGACCCGCTGCAAGCCTATCTGGCCCACTTCACCGGTCGCGACCAGCAGCCGCAGACGGAAGCCGCGCCGGTGGAGTCGCTCTCCGTCGAAGACAAGCTGAAGCGATGCATCATCAACGGCGAAAAAGGACTGGGCGAAGGCGCACAGCGGCGATCGCTGGAGCAGATCCTGGAAGACGCGCTTGTCTCCTACTCTCCTTTGGATTTGATCAATAACGTCCTGCTTGACGGCATGAAGACGGTGGGCGAACTGTTTGGCGCCCGCAAGATGCAGTTGCCTTCGGTGCTCGATTCCGCCGGAGTCATGAAGCAGGCTGTCGGCTATCTTGAGCCTAAGATGGAGAAAAAAGACGGCGCGCAGAAGGGAACCATCGTGCTGGCCACGGTGAAGGGCGATGTTCACGACATCGGCAAGAACCTGGTGGACATCATCCTCAGCAACAATGGTTACAAGGTAGTTAACCTTGGCATCAAGCAGCCATCGGACACGATTATCGCCGCGGCCCAGGAGCACGGCGCCCACGCCATCGGCCTCAGCGGTTTGCTGGTGAAGTCCACGCTGGAGATGAAGTACGTTATCCAGGACCTGGAAGCGCAGAAGCTCGAGTTTCCGGTGATCTGCGGCGGCGCCGCCCTCACCCGCAAGTACGTGGAAGATGATCTGCGCCGAGAGTACACCAATTCCGTGTTCTATGCGGACGATGCCTTCGCCGGCCTGCATATCATGGACGACCTGATTTCGGCCAACGGGAAACGCGAGATCCGCCTGGAGGAAGGCCGCAAAGTCAAACAGTTTGCCAAGGCAGTTGCCGCTTCGGGCGGAGAGGCGTCGCTGAGCACGGAGCGTTCCGCGGTCGTGCAAGCGGCGCCCAATATTCCCAAGCCTCCTTTTTATGGGGTGCGCGTGCGCAAGGACTTCGATTTGGACGAGATCTTCGGTTACATCAACCACACGGCGCTCTTCAAGAACCAGTGGCAGCTCAAAACTGCTTCGCAAGCGGACTATGCCCGGCTCGTAGAGGAAAAGTACGTTCCGATCTTTCATGATCTGCAAAGAGAGGTAGTGGCGAAAGGCTGGTTCGAGCCAAAAGTTGTTTACGGATACTTCGCCTGCCAGAGCGAAGGCAATGACGTTGTCCTTTACGATTCGCCGGGCGGCGCCGAGATCGAGCGTTTTACTTTCCCGCGCCAGCGCGAAGGACGCAAGCTCTCCATCGCCGACTTCTTTCTGCCCAAGCAGTCAGGACAATTCGATGTCATCGGCGTTTCTGTGGTTACCATCGGCGACCGCGCGTCCCTGGAGACCAAGAAATTGTTTGACGCCGGCGAGTTCACGAAGTACCTGTACCTGCATGGACTGAGCGTGGAGACAGCGGAGGCGCTAGCCGAGCTGTTTCACAAAAATGTGCGCGAGGAACTGGGCTTCGCCGGCGACGACGCGCCCCGCGTCGGCGACCTGTTCCACCAGAAGTATCGCGGCTCGCGCTATTCCTTCGGCTATCCGGCATGCCCGAACCTGGAAGACCAGACCAAGATTTTTGCGTTGCTCAAACCTGAAGAAAATATCGGCGTGCGCCTGACCACCGGCTACCACATGGAGCCTGAACAATCCACTTCTGCGATCGTGGTCCATCATCCGCAGGCAAAATACTTCGTGGTTTGAGAGCGGCCGCGACGCGCCGGCGTTGAGTGTCTACGAGACAGCGTCCCTCACCTCTTAGGAACTCACATTAAACCTCCGATCCAAGTGTGAAGAGCTCTGCAAGCAGTGAAAGGGTTTGCAGAGCGGCAGCTCCGGTTCCAAGAAACGGAATCGGGCCACTCAGAATGTTCAAAATTCTGGAGGGAAAAGGGGCTGCTCTCTCTGAATCCTTGTGGCACTTGAGTTGCATTCTCTATGGAGCAATGCGACCCAGGATTGTTCCCCGGCTGGCTCTGCAGAGCTTTTATTCCGATGTAATGGAGACAATGGAATGCACACAAGGTTTGTAAGGCTTCTAATCCCTGTCGCGTTTAGCTTGGCACTTATTCTCTGCGTTGCGGCGGTGGGTCAGGTTCTGAAAGGCTCCATTTCTGGAACGGCCACCGATCCGCAGGGCGCAGTCATCAAGGACGCGAAGGTCAAGGCGACCAACACAGCCACATTGAACGAACGGACCGAAACCACCGACAGCAACGGTTCTTTCCGCTTCAACCTGATTCCCGCCGGCGACTACAAGATCGAAATCTCGGCCCCAGGCTTCAAAACGCTGCAGCAGACCCACATCACGGTTGTCGCCGGCAGTGATACCGGCCTGGGTTCGTTCAAGCTTGAAGTCGGCGATACCAGCACCACGGTAGAAGTCACGGCCGCTGCCCCGCTGATCGAGTCCACGCAGGCACAGGTCACCAACACCTTCTCGGGTCAGACCCTAAGCGCCCAGCCCGGTGTGCAAGCCAACGAAGGGCTGGACAACATCGCGTTGTTTGCACCGGGCGTAAGCCCCTCGCGCGACAATAACTTTTCCAACCTCAACGGCGGGCTGGGATTTTCCGTGAATGGCATACGCGGACGCAACAATGACCAGCAGATTGACGGCCAGAACAACAATGACAACAGCGTGGCTGGGCCCAGCTTGTTCGTGACCGATCCGGAGTGGGTCAGCCAGTATGTTCTGATTACGAACAACTTCGGGCCGGAATACGGACGCAATGCCGGTTCGGTCGTCAACGTTCTTACCAAGCAGGGCGGCAACCAGTGGCATGGCAGCATTTACGGCTACGAGAACAACTCTGTTCTCAACGCGATGACCAACTTCCAGAAGAACTTCGATGTGGACGTCAACGGAAACCCACTCACCAAGCCGCCCCGGCTGAACGACGAATTCACCGGCGTGACCCTCGGTGGTCCTTGGGTCAAGAACAAGTTTTTCTTGTCCGGAGCCTTTAACCAGGAGTTCACGAGCACCAACACACCGTTTGCCAGTTCGGGTATTACGCCGACTCCAGCAGGGCTGGTCGCGCTCGCTTCCTGCTTCCCGACTGGAGCAGGTGCGCAAGCTGTGGCGGCTGTGAGCTCGTTCGGACCGTTTGCCGTGAAGGGCGGCAGTCCCGTCGCGCAAAACGTCACCACCGGCGTAGTCACTGCCTGCCCGCAAGCGGAATTCGGCACCGTGGTCCGGAATCTCTCTACGCCCTTCCGCGCCTATGACTTCTACACCCGGGCGGACGTGCAATTGTCGCATGACACCTTTGTGGCCCGCTATATCTACAACCGCAGCAATTTCTCCAACCTGGATGACGGCGCGCAAGGTGCGTCAGTTGGATATCCATTCAACGAACCGGCTTTGAGCCAGGCCACTCTGGCCAGTTGGACTCACAACATCGGCGCCCGCATGGTAAACGAGCTGCGCCTGGCTTACGGACGCCTGAATGTCGAGTTTGGCGGCAACACCATCGGTAACACGGTTCCGCAGGTGGGCCAACTCACCAATGCGCTGACGAACGTTACCTTTCAAAACCCCGCGGCGAACGTAGGTTTTGGACCGGCTAACACCTTTCCCCAGGGCCGTTTCGTCAACACTTGGCAGGCGCAGGACAACTTCAATTACGTCAGGGGCCGGCACACCTTCAAGCTCGGCGCTAACTGGACCTACCAGCAGTCGCCCAACACCTTCCTGCCTAACGTCAATGGACAATTCCTGTTTCCCGACTGGAATGGTTTCTTTGCCAACACCCCGTCGATCGTCTCGATCGCGAACGGAGTTACGGAGCTAGGCTTCAAGGAATATGACACCTTTGCGTACGTGGGCGATGACTGGAAGGCCACTCGGAATTTGACGTTGAATCTCGGCCTGACCTGGACGTATTACGGCAAGCCCGCCGACCTCCTCAATACGATTACCGTCAACCAACAACTCAATCCGGCCACTCGGCTCTGGAACCCGGCTCTGCCGCTTTCCGTGACCACCAACCCCGGCATTCCCGGCGTTTACAACAGCTTTGGGCCGAGCGCAGGCTTCGCCTGGGCGCCGCAGCGCGGAGGGATGCTTACTGGCCGAGGCAAGACCGTCATCCGCGGCGGCTACCGGCTGTCGTACGATCCGCCGTTCTACAACATCTACCTCAACGTTGCCACTTCGGCGCCGCAGGTGTTTTCGCAAACTTTCACGGGCACCAGTGCAGCCGGATTACCTTTGCAGGCAACGCCTACCGGGCCCAACGTGCGCGCGCAGTTGGCTCCCTTCATCCAGAAGGGAGTGTTCGATCCCCAAATCTTCAATCAGACCACCATCGTTCCCAACTTCAAGCCCGACCAAGTCAGCTCCTGGACTTTCGGCGTCCAGCGGGAGGTCAGCAAGAACTCGGTGGTTGAGGTACGATATGTCGGAAACCATGCCCTGCATCTCTTCCAGAGCGTGGACGGCAACCCCTTTATCACCGACCTTCAGTCGTCTTTCCCGCAGTTTGTTCCTCCCGGCCTGACTCCTTGCCCGGCGACAGCGCAGGTGGGGCCCTTCCTACCTAGCCCGGTGACTGGGATACCAACCCCCACCGATCTGGGCCGTGTCAATTGCGGGCCGGGCGTCCTGCGCCAGCGGACGAACAGCGGTTACTCCCACTACAACGCCGTGCAAGCTGAGGTTCGCGCCAACGGCTTGTATCAACAGTTGACGATGCGCGCCGGCTACACCTACAGCAAGACCTCGGACAATGTAAGCGAGATCTTCAGCACGTTCGTCGCCGGCAACACTCTGGCCTTCCCGCAGAATCCAACCCAGCCGGTCCATGGGGAATACTCGTTCTCCGGCCTGGATTACCCGAATACTTTCTACGCGCTGGTTAGCGAGCAGTTGCCATTCTTCAGGAATCAGCACGGCTGGGCTGGCCATATCCTTGGCGGATGGGGCATCTCCGCTAACTACCTTTTCCAAACCGGACAACGCTACACGCCCGCCCAGGTCAGCGGACTGGCAAACGCGACCGCCGCGGGAAACTTCTATGACTCGGCTTTCATCGCGGCGTTCAACTCCGGCATCGATACCGCCCGTCCGTTCGTCGGGAACCTCAACGCCCCGGAGACGGCCGTGGGCATCTTCGCCGGTGACGCCTGCCTGCTCTTCGGCGCGGGTTGCGCACTTTCCCCCACCCAGTTGATCAGCGTCAACGCTATCAACACTCAGCATGGGGCTGCAATACCAGTTACCAGCAACCAGGTGCGCTTCATTATGAACGGAGGCACAGCACAGACCATCTTCGGTACGCCCTTTGGCAACATGCCCAGGAACATTGTGCAGGATGCCCGGACCAACATCGGCAACCTGTCCGTCTCCAAGAACTTCAACATCAGGGAGCGAGCTTCGTTCGAGTTCAGGGCGAGCTGCGTCAACGTCCTCAATCATCCCAACTTCTCCAGCGTCGATCCGTTCGTGGAGGATGCCGGCAACTTCACTCCGTTTAACGGCTTTGGCAATCCCCAGGTCAGCAACAACGTCCCTGGCACCATCAACTTTCCTAACTCGGCCAGCCGCCGACTCATCTTCGGAGGCGTTTTCAGATTCTAGCTTCAAGCGTTTCTCCTTCCTCTCCTAAACCGCCGGGCCGTCCCGGCGGATTTTTTTGGCAGAAAGATGCAGAAAGATATTGTGCTAAAGGCTTAGTTCGACGACGCAGGAGTCTCTCATTCCTGCCCCATCCGCAATGCCCGGTCCTGCCGTCAGTGTGCACGGGATTGCCGGCCCGTGTGAAGCCAACTGCAAACGTGAAAGAGTTTGCAGACAGGCAGCTCGGGCTCCCAGAAACGGAATCCGGGAACTCACCCTCTCCAAATTTCTGGATGGAAGGGGAGAAACTCTCTCTGATGCGTCGTGGCAGTTCACTTGCTGTCTCCATCCTCAAGCAATGTGCGGCCCCAGTTCGTTCCCGGCTGCGTGTATAGGGTTTTTCACTCCGACATAAGGGGGATAAGGAAATGCGACCAAGGTTTTTCAGGCTCGTTGTCCTTGTCGTGCTTTGTTTGGCTATCTTGTCCGTGATAGCGGTGGGGCAGGTTCTAAAAGGCTCCATTTCAGGAACGGCCACCGATCCACAGGGCGCAGTCATCAAAGACGCGAAGGTAAAAGCGACCAACACAGCGACGTTGAACGCGCAGTCGACCACAACCGACAGCGCAGGTTCCTTCCGCTTCAACCTGATCCCGGCCGGCGACTACACGATTGAAATCGAGGCTCCGGGGTTCCAGTCGATTCGGCAGACCCACATCACCGTAGTCGCGGGGAATGACACCGGTTTGGGCACACTTAAACTCCCGGTTGGATCCGCCACCACCACGGTGGAGGTTACCGCGGCTGCGCCTCTGATCGAATCCACGCAGGCGCAGGTGACCAACACTTTCTCCGGCCAGACTCTGACCACGCAGCCCGGCCTGGAGGCGAACGAAGGATTGGATTACGTTGCGCTGTTTGCGCCGGGCGTTGCCTCCTCGCGCGACAACGCTTTTGCAGACTTCAACGGCGGTGTGGGATTTGGGGTGAACGGCCTGCGCGGCCGCAACAATGACCAGCAAATTGACGGCCAAAACAACAACGACAATAGCGTGGCCGGGCCGAGCCTGACTGTCACCGATCCGGAGTGGGTCAGCCAGTACGTTCTGGTTACCAACAACTTCGGTCCGGAATATGGGCGTAATGCGGGTTCGGTAGTTAACGTGATTACCAAACAGGGAGGCAACCAGTGGCACGGTAGCATTTATGGCTACGAAAACAATTCCGTCCTTAACTCCATGACCAACTTCCAGAAAAACTTCGCCGTCAATGCCAACGGAAACCCGCTCACCAAACCGCCGCGCCTCAACGACGAATTCACGGGAGTGACGCTGGGCGGTCCCTGGGTGAAGAACAGGTTTTTCCTGGCCGGCGGCTTCAACCAGCAGTTCGTAAGCACCAATACTCCATTTCCCAGCGGCGCCATCACGCCGACTCCCGCGGGTCTGACGGCGCTTGCTTCCTGCTTCCCGACCGGCGCGTCCGCACAGGCCGTGGCTTCACTGGCCAAGTTCGGGCCGTTCGCGATTTCAGGCGGCAATCCGGTCCCGCAAAATGTGACGACTGGAGTGGTCGCCGCCTGTCCGCAAGCCGAATTCGGCACCTTGACGCGTACACTATCGACGCCCCGTCACGTCTACGACTTCTTCACCCGAACGGATGTGACGTTGAATCACGACACCTTTGTGGCCCGTTACATTTTCAACCGCAACAATCTCTTCAGCGTCGATCCCGGCCTCTCGGGCGCGGCTGCCGGCTATCCGATCAATGAGCCCGCTTTGGCCCAGGCGGTTCTGGCCAGTTGGACCCACAACTTCGGTTCCCGCATGGTCAATGAACTGCGCCTGGCATACGGCCGCCTGAACGTTGAATTCGGTGGCAACTCCATCGGCAACACCGTTCCTGTGGTAGGCCAGCTCACCAGTGCGCTGTCGCAAATCACCTTCTCGAACCCCGCTGTCAACCTGGGGTTCGGTCCGATCAACAACCTGCCCCAGGGGCGGGTTGTTAACACCTGGCAAGCGCAGGACAACTGGAACTACGTTCTAGGCAGACATACGGTCAAGGCCGGCGTGAACTGGACCTACCAGCAATCACCCAATGTCTTCCTGCCAAACATCAATGGCACCTTTCGCTTCACCGATTGGAATGCTTTCTTTGCCAACACTCCCAACCGCGTGCAAATAGCGAACGGTGTGCCTGAGCTTGGCTTCAAGGAATATGACACCTTCGCTTACGTCGGCGACGACTGGAAGGTGAATCGGAGCTTGACTTTGAACCTGGGCCTTACCTGGACCTATTACGGTAAGCCCGCCGATCTCCTGCACACGCTGACTGTCCAGCAACAACTCAATCCGGCCACTGCTCTCTGGATTGCGCCTCCGACCCTGCCGCTCTCGGTGAGCACGAACCCGGGCATTCCCGGCGTTTACAACAGCTTTGGTCCAAGCGTGGGCTTTGCCTGGGCTCCGCAGGGCGGAGGCATGCTCACGGGCCACGGCAAGACTGTCATCCGCGGCGGTTATCGTCTTTCCTACGATCCGCCGTACTACAATATTTACCTCAACGTCGCCACCTCTTCTCCGCAGGTATTTCTGCAGACCTTCAGCGGCCCGTCCGTGGGCTCGATCACGATGCCTGCCGTGCCAACCGGCCCCAACGTCCGCACGCTGTTGAGCCCGTTTCTCCAGAGAGGAGTGTTTGATCCTCAAGTCTTCAATAACACGGCGATTGTTCCTAACTTCAAACCTGACCAGGTAAGTTCGTGGAGCTTCGGTATCCAACGCGAAGTCGCCAAGAACTCGGCCGTTGAAGTCCGGTATGTGGGCAACCACGCGTTGCATCTGTTCCAGACCGTGGATGGCAACCCCTTTATCTCCGCTCTGCAGCCGGCTTTCCCGCAATTTGTTCCTCCCGGCCTGACTCCTTGCCCGGCAACCGCACAGATTGGACCGGGCGCCGGTACGGACCTGGGGCGCGTGACCTGCGGCCCCGGCGTCGTGCGCGAGCGCACGAACGACGGTTTCTCGCATTACAACGCCGTGCAGGCCGAGTTCCGCGCCAACGGCCTATACAATCAACTGACCCTGCGCACCGGTTACACCTACAGCAAGACCTCGGATAACGTGAGCGAGATCTTTTCTACGGCAGGCAATCTCGGTTTGGGCGCCGGGAACACCCTGGCGGTTCCGCAGAACCCCACGCAACCTGTCCACGGTGAGTATTCGTTCTCCGGGCTGGACTACCCAAATACCTTCTACGTGCTGGGCAGCGAGCAGTTGCCGTTCTTTAGGGAACAGCACGGCTGGGTCGGTCATATACTTGGAGGCTGGGCCATCTCCGCTAACTACCTCTTCCAGACGGGACAGCGCTACACACCGGTCCAGGCCAGTGGACTGGCGACTCTCACCGCCGCCGGCAATTTCTATGACAGTGCTTTCCTGGCCGCCTTCAACTTCGGCTTCGATTCCGCTCGTCCCTTTGTCGGGAACCTCAACGCCCCCGAGACAGCAGTGGGCATTTTCGCCGGCGACGCCTGTTCTCTTTTCAGCGTGGGTTGTTCACTGGCTCCTGGCCAGTTAATCAGTGTTAACGCCATTAACACCCAGCATGGGGCAGCGGTGGCGGTCACTAGCAATCAGGTGCGCTTTATCATGAACGGCGGGACTGCACAAAGCATCTTCGGCACGCCTTTTGGCAACGCGGCCAGGAACGTTGTACAGGATGCCCGAACCAACATCGGCAATCTGGCCGTCTCCAAGAGCTTCAATATCAAAGAGCGTGCGTCGTTCGAGTTCCGAGCGACGTGCGTCAATGTCCTCAATCATCCCAACTTTCAGAGCGTTGATCCGTTCCTGGAAGATGCCGGCAACTTCGGGGCGTTCAATGGCTTCGGGAACCCGCACGTCAGCGATACCGTTTCCGCCGTCGCCATCGTTCCCCAAAACGTGGCAACCCGCAGGCTTATCTTTGGCGGGGCTTTCAGGTTCTAGTTCGTCAGCCGTCCTCTCCTTTCGCGTCCGCCGGGTGAGTCCCGGCGGACTTTTTTTGACCGAAAGCCCTCGTCTCCCAGGTTTGCGTGGCCGAACTGCGCTGCCGCCATAACACCCTTAGGTAATCAGGCCAACTTGGCCGTCAGCGCTTTGATATAGGCGTCAATCGCTGCCGTATGTCCGATGATGAAGCGGGAAACGAAACGAAACAGCGGATTGTAGACCTCGCCGTTCTCGGTAATGGTCAACGAGCAGCCCGTGCCTGTAGGGGTGATCTCGTAAGTCCAACTTCCGCCGAAGGGAAGCTTGGGATCGGCGATATGTGTCACCAGGCGGCGCGGCGGCAGAACCTCGACGGCTTCGAACGTGATGGTCTGCCCGTGTTGATCGGTTTCCCGCCACATGCGATGGTCGTTGCTGGCCGGCAACTCCTGATATCCCTGGATGTCAGGACGCCACGCGGGCGGGCCCGTGATCAGGTCCCAGACCACCTCGGGCTGCCGAGGAAGGGAAACGCTGCGCGAAACTACGTGCTTCCGCGGCAGCAGCGCTCCGATCAAGATGACCAGTAGCACGGTTCCCGCCAGAACCAATGCCACCAGGATCAGCCATTTCGCAAGCCATTTCATAGTCGCGTCTCCTTGGTGTGACCAAACAGATTTCCGGCACCTGCTCTCCTTGCGGCGCAGGGAATCCCTCGACAGATGCCCGGCCCGCATTTAGACTCAGCAGCCACGATCCATTCAAGAAGGAGGAAGTCGACACCATGAAGTTCCTCAGTCGCCTGGAGCCGTATGCTTACGCTGCATTGCGCATTGTTTCCGGATTTCTCTACCTTTGCCATGGGGCTCAAAAGTTGTTCGGCGCCTTCGGCGGTCATGCGATGGTCCATGTGCCTCTCATGCTTGCGGCCGGTATCATCGAGTTCGGGTGCGGCGTTCTCATTTTGTTAGGCCTATTCACCCGTTTCGCGGCGTTCATCGCCAGCGGCGAGATGGCGTTTGCTTACTTCAAGGTCCACGCCGGCTGGGGTCAGCATTTCTTCCCCATCGTGAATCAGGGCGAACTGGCGGTTCTTAATTGCTTCTTGTTCCTCTTCATCGCCAGCCGCGGCGCAGGAAAGTTTGGCGCGGACCGTGGTTGAAGCGCGATTTCTTGTCATGTAGGCGCCGCGGCGCGCAAAGACGCCCGATAACGGTCCAGCCCGCGTCGCAACTGTTCGAGCGATGCGTCGACCGACTCCGTTGCCATGCCTACGCCGATGCGAAAGCGGTCCGGCGACTCGAAGAAGCGGCCGGGCACGACCGTCGTTTCAAAATCGCTGCGCAGCCGGTCACAAAGACCGTCTACGCTGCCGGCCTTCAGACGCGGGAACACCACAGTCCCGTATTCAGGCCAGAAATAATCGAGATCATCGCGGCGCGCCAGGAACTCGCGGAGCAGCCGGCGATTTTCGTCCAACATGGGCTTCATCAGCGCGGAAATCTGCGCCAGCCGGTCAAAAGCCAGCACGCTCAGAAACTCCGCCGGATAAGAGTACGTTCCACTATGGATGTCATGGATACGCCACATGCGCTCCGCCAAATCCGGCGGCGCCAGCACCCATCCGCAACGCAGCCCGCTCAACCCATAGGCTTTGGTCAGGCTGTTGGTGATGAGGAAGCGCTCGGGATCGAGGTGAAAAGCAGTGTGAGGCTCGGCTTCGAACATCATTTCGCGATAGACCTCATCCACCAGGACATAAGCTCCTGCGTTGCGCGCCAGTGTCGCAACCTCGCGCAGGTTTGAATCCGGCGTGAGGGCGCCGCTGGGGTTGTGCAAGTTGCAGATGACGATCACACGCGAGCGCCGGCTCAGGTTGCGCTCCAGATCGGCCAGATCGATGGCAAACTTCTGTTCCGGGCGGCGCTGGAAACGCTTGATGTCGAGTCCCAGGTATCGTGCCACGCCCAGCAGCGGATCATAGGCCGGCTGTTCCACCAGGACTTCGTCTCCAGGCTCGGTGGCGGCAGCCAGAGCAAGGTAGTTGGCCAGTGATGTACCGATCGCGGTGACCACGCACTCCCGCGGCACACGATAGCGGCGGGCGATCGCTTCCAGCAGCGGCTCGTATCCGTAGTTGTTGGAAGATCCGTTGATCTCCAGCTGCTCGATCTTCATTCCCAGCTCGGACAACGGCAGGTTGGCCATGCCGCTGGTGGCCAGATTGAATCTGGCGCCGGAGTGGAGCTTGGCCCATTGCATGTAACCCGAGCCGGCGGTGCTTCGCGTGGAGGTCATGCCTGGGCTGTTTTTCTCCAACTTCTCCAAATGTAGTACACCGGCACGCCGGTGGCCAGGATGGCCATGCCAATCAGCGTATGCGGCGGGTCAGTGTAGATGGTGTTGGCCACCACTCCGGCGCAGACCAGACAGAACAGCGCTGTGGTGAAGGGATGTCCGGGCACGCGAAAACTCGAGCTGGTGGTGTCGCGACGGCGCAGAATGAAGACGCAGCCGCCGGTGAGCGTCCAGAAGATAGCGTCCATCGAGGTGACATAGTTCAAGATCTTGTCGTAGCTGCCCGACAACAGAATCACCAGCGTCCAAACGCTCTGCACCACGATGGCAATCACCGGAACCCGGGTTCGCGGATGCACCCAGGCGAGCTGGCGAAAGAACACTCGATCTTCGGCCATGGCAAAGTACACTCGCGGCGCCGTCAGTACGCTCTGGCTCAGAAACCCCAGAGTCGACACGGCGATGCCCAGAGCGATCAGGGTGGCCCCGCGCTGTCCCATGGCCAGACGCATCACGGCAGAAGCTGGAGTCCCGGTCTGGGCCAGCGCGCTCACTCCCAAAGCCCGCACACACACGTAGTTCACTGACATATACAGCAAGGTCACTGCTCCCACACCCAGCACAAACGCCCGGGGAAGGTCGCGGCGGGGATGCGTCATCTCTCCGGCGACGAAGCCGCCGGTTTGCCATCCGCCGTAGGCAAATACCACCGGCACCAGGGCCGCGCCGAACGCAGAGAGCAGGGTCGGCGATACTGGCTGGTCCAGCAGTGGCTTCCAGGCGACAGAGTGGCCCCGGATCAGAAACGCTCCGGCCGCGACCAGCAGGCCGATAGCGATGATCTTGATCACCATCAGCAGGCTCTGTACTGCACTGCCTTCGCGCACGCCCAGGCAGTTCACCAGCGTAAGCGCGAGCAAGGTAATGATTCCCATCTGCCACTCAGGAGCGTGAACGCCTGTCAGCTCGAGGAAGTAGCGGGAGAACGTAACCGTCACTGCAGCCATACCACCGGTCTGGATCACCAAGAGCAGCACCCAGCCGTAAAGGAACGCGACCAGCGGATTCCATGATTCGCGCAGGTAGGCATATTGCCCGCCGACGCGCGGCAGGCGGTCGGCCAGCTCCGCCCAGATGAACGCGCCCGCCAACGCGATGGCGCCGCCGGCCAGCCACGCTCCCAGAACCAGAGCCGGCGTGTGCACGCGCTGGGCGACGACGTGCGGATTGATAAATATGCCCGCGCCTACGATTCCACCCATGACCAGCATGGTGGCGTCGAACAAGCCCAAGCGCCTCGCCAGCGGTTGTGACGAGGTGGTCTCTATCTGTGGGCCGGCGCTTGTCAATCACGTTGGCCGTATTGCCGGCCGCTGCCGGGAAACCCCGGTGAAGCGCGCCAGCAAGAGCTGCCCCAAACATCCAAACAGGAACGCCAGGGTGAACAAGGCGTTGAGATGGGGTTGTCCCGGGTCGAATGTGGTGACCAAGTACTGATGGACGGCGTAACCGGCCAGACTGGCTACTTCTCCAAACAAAACCGGCGCGAGCATTACATAAAGGTTAGGCGCCCTGGACTCGCTCTTTCCGTGGATCAGCGACTGCGCGGCGCAGGCGGATGCGCCCAGCAAACCAAAGATAAGCACCGGCGCCACTTCGCGGACCCAGCCGCCCAGGAACATCAACAGCCAGAGAACGACCACGCCCAATCCGCAGACCAACAGCAGGACGCGCAGCCGGCTGCCGGCGATCCTGGCCGTGTAGTACTGATCGACACGTTCTTCGTCGCGCAGGGCCATGGCATCGGCCACCCGCGCCACCGTGAGCTTTTCATCGGGCAGAGCCAGCAATCTCTGGATGGCTCCGGAGCGCCACGAAGGCATCTTGCGGGCTTCTTCGCGGAGAACCTGGGCGCGCGCTGCCAATTCCGGCGGGTTCAATCCCAATACCGCATATCGACGCGCTGCGTGGAGGTCCTCCATGCCGCCTTCAATGTCATTGTCCTCCAGGCATGTCTTGCCATGTTTGAGGTGTTCGCTGGCCGCCGTCACCCAGGACTTGTCGAGCTGCTGGCTCCGCCGCTCGAGAAAAGCCAACTCCACCCGGAAGGTCTCCATTTCTCGCGACAACCGAGCGTGGGTGCTCCTCTCTTCGCTGGAAAAGTCTTGGCGCGGTCCAAGAACCTGCCCACGCCAGGGAATTTCCGCGGGCAGTGCGGGAACGTTCGCTTTTCGCTCGGGCGCCGGTTCGGGTGCGAGCGCAGGCGCACGCTCAACCGGCGGCGCTTCGGACTGGGGCGGCATGATCCGAGGTGTGCCCGCCAGGCGCGCCAGCAGCGATTTCTCCTGGGCATGGGTCATGCGCTGCATCGCCGCCGCCACGGGCATCCATGCGGCGTCGCCAATCTCTTCATTGGCCTCGACGGGCTTCTCCTCAATGACCGCCATTTTCCAGAACATCACCACCTTGGGGACGCCGTTGTAGGCATAACTGATCGCCCCCAGATACGTGCCCAGCCGGCACGAGCAGCCCGTCTCCTCTTCCACTTCGCGCAAGGCCGCTTCCGGGAACGATTCGCCGTCTTTGAGTTTTCCCTTGGGAAGCGTCCAATCCTGATAACGGTTGCGGTAAACGATCATCACTTCTTCACCGCGAGGCGTACTGCGCAGCAAGATTCCGCCGGCAGCCTTGATTACAGGAAGTTCTGCGGGAGCAATCGCCATAATTTTAGGGGTGTAACTCTGGATTGTAACGCCGCGTGTCAAGCGGCAAGAAAATTTGTTGCAAAAAATTTCCGCCCGTACCGGCCTGGGACGCAGCCACCCCGCGCCGCATTTGCGAAAACTCCGGGTGCTGCGGGCCGCCGGATGGCGAGCCAACCCCGCGGCCGGCTACTCGGTTCAAAGTACCTGGGAGGGAACCTTGGGTCGGGCCCATCAATTCATACTCGGCGTTCTCTGCCTGAGTTTGATTTTTGGCTGTGGCGGCGCCAGTAACCAACTCCAGGCTCCGCCGCCGGATCCCCCAGCAACCCCAACGCCCACACCTACCCCAACTCCGACACCGACGCCAACTCCGACAGCAACTCCAACGCCCACTCCGAGTCCAACTCCAACTCCAACTCCAACTCCCACGCCGAGTCCCACTGCCACTCCAACCCCAACGCCCACTCCCACGCCGCAGGGCAGCATCATCAACGTGATCGTGGTGATCATGCAGAACCGGTCGTTCGATCACCTCTTCGGAACGTTCCCGGGAGTGAACGGCATTAATCCGAACGTGCCCGGGTACAGCCAGAAGGATTCCAAAGGCAATATCATCACCCCGAGCCTGCTGAAGAACACCGCGCCTGCGGACCTGTCGCACAGCCGCAGCACGTTCCTGAAGCTCTGGGACCACGGCAAAATGGACAAGTACGCCTTCTACAATGGCGACGTGGCCATGGGGTACTATGACAACACCACGCCGGGCATGGCCGTACTGTGGAGCTGGGCGGAGCAATTCGCCCTGGCCGACAACTTCTTCCCCTCCGCCATGAGCGATGCCCCCACCAACCAGCTTTACCTGGTGGCCGCCGACGACGACAACAACCCCAGCGAGATCCAGCCCTTCTATCCGCCTTGCAACACCCAGGCCAAGGCCAAAGTGCCCTACAGCTTTCCCCACGTGGGCGACCAGATGGTGCGGGCCGGGCTTACTTGGGCGTGGTATCAGGAAAATCTCAACCAGTGCGGAAACGGGTATATTCCCCAGGAAAACCCGTTTCAATTCTTCAGCGATGCTCACTCTTCGTCCTACGTTCGTGATCTCTCCCAGTTCGCGAAGGATCTTGGCGCCGGGAAACTGCCGTCTCTGGTGATGATGCAACCGGGCCCGCTGCACGATATGCACCCCGGGGCGGGTGTTCCGGTATCCGCGGGCACGGCCTGGCTCGACAGCCTGATTCGCGAGGTGCAGGCCTCGCCGGTTTGGGCCGGCGCCGCCATCATCGTTATCTGGGACTCGAGCGGTGGCTGGTGGGACCATGTGCCCCC
This sequence comes from Candidatus Angelobacter sp., assembly GCA_036521855.1. Taxonomy (GTDB): domain Bacteria; phylum Acidobacteriota; class Terriglobia; order Terriglobales; family Acidobacteriaceae; genus Angelobacter. Next base: position 11,593 of record DATDGY010000085.1, on the reverse strand, counting down.
GCCGCAAGTTAACGCCCAGGGCTACGGCGCGCGCGTGCCCATGCTGGTGATCTCGCCCTACGCCAAGCTCAATTACGTCTCGCATGTCCAGATGGACGACGTCTCGATCCTGCGCTTCATTCAGGAGACTTTCGGCCTGCCTCCGCTGAACGCCCGTAATCAGTTGGGCAACGATCTGCATGACATGTTCACGTTCTGAATGAGTGGGGATATCATTTACTTCATCCCAAGTGGAATTTAGGTTTCTCGAACCTTTTTGTACGCTCTGCTGGCAGTCCGACCCCGGAGAGTCGTGGAATTCCGGCCGTCCCTCTGCACGCGAGACGACGGTCGAATAAAATGGGCGAGTTGGGTTGAACACATGGCGGCGAGAAATAAAGCAAAAGCAAAGCAAACCGGCGAAGTGCCGCTGGGTGAAGAGTCGCTGGGTGAAGACCCGCGCCTCATCCAGGTGACGCAGATGGCTCTGGTGCTGCCGGAGGCGTCGCGCCGCGTCCATGGGTTGCACGCTGCATTCTTGGTTCGGAAGAAAACCTTCGCGTATTTCCTGAACGACCATCATGGCGACGGCATCGTTGCTGTTACCTGCAAGGTCTTTGCCGGAGATAACACTGCCCTGGCCGAAGCCCAGCCGCGGCGGTTTTATTTGCCGGCGTATCTCGCCTCCAAAGGTTGGATCGCGCTTCGCCTGGATAGGGGCAAGGTCGATTGGGATGAGGTCAGGGAACTGCTGAATACCAGCTACCGGCTCATTGCTCCCACGCGGCTCGCGGCGCTCGTTGCAGCACGAAACTGAAGATGGTAGGCGGCACTTGTGAATCTCATCGATAGAGACTGTAGAGACTGTCATCTTGAGCGAGCCCGAGGGAGCGATGCGACTGAGGGCGAGTCGAAAGATCCCGAGGATGCATCCTCGGCCATGCCGATACGAGGTATTCTCCCCAAACTGCGTTATGTTTCGGGGACGGCTTCCGGGGCGAATTCCCCGAATCGGCGTGGAGGAACCAGCATCCTCGAGATTTCTCCTAGCGCCCTCTGTCGTCCGCTGCGCGGACTTCCTCGGGCTTGGTCGAAATGGCGGGCCCTGGCGGCGTGGTGATTTCCAGTACCAAGCTGCGTCTCGGGCTTCTGCATGCAATAATTTGCAATTCTTGATTGGCTCGATGCAAGAGGCTTTCCAGTGCCGGAACTGCCCGACATCACGGTTTACATTGAGGCGCTGGAGCAGCGCGTTCTCGGCCACGTTCTCGAGCGCGTTCGGATTGCGGGGCCGTCGTTGCTGCGCACCGCCGCGCCGCCCATTGCATCGGCGGAGAACCAGCGGGTGACCGGCTTGCGGCGCCTGGGCAAACGTATCGCTATCGGGTTGGAGAACGATCTCTGGCTGGTGTTGCATCTCATGATCGCCGGCCGCCTGCACTGGAAGAAGAAGCAGGACGGCGGCGCCATTACTCCCGACGGCCGCCGCATCCTGGCCGCGTTTGACTTCGATTCCGGGACGCTGACCCTCACCGAAGCCGGCGCCCGCAAACGCGCGTCGTTGCATGTGGTCAGCGGGGAGGCGGAGCTGGCCAAGCTCGATCCCGGCGGGATCGACGTGCTCTCCGCAGGGCGCGACCGGTTCGCTGCCGTGCTCACGGCCTCGAACCACACACTCAAGCGCGCGCTGGCTGATCCGCGATCGTTCAGCGGCATCGGCAACGCTTACTCTGACGAGATCCTCCACGAAGCGCGGCTCTCGCCGGTCGCTCTGACACAGCGCCTCAGCTCGGAAGAGGTCACCCGTCTCTACGACGCCACGCGCCACACCCTCACCCTGTGGACGGAAAAGCTCCGCGCTGAAGCCGGCCAGAAGTTTCCCGAAAAGGTCACCGCGTTCCGCACCGGGATGGCCGCCCACGGCCGCTACGGAGAGCCTTGTCCCCGCTGTGGGGCCAAGATTCAACGCATCCGTTACGCCTCCAATGAGACCAACTACTGCGCGCGCTGCCAGACCGGAGGCAAGCTCCTGGCCGACCGTTCCCTGAGCCGCCTGCTGCGTGAAGATTGGCCGCGTTCGCTCGAAGAACTCGAGGAGCTGCGCCCCGGCAAAGGCAGCGGGTGAGGCATCGCTGACGCCGGCAAGCGAGGGCAGGGCGAATACAGTTTTGTCTTTTTCCCGGCGCGACAACGCAGGCGTTTTCTCGGGTGCTTTTCTGCGCCGCATCTGTTCGGCTCTGGCCGGGCCGCACCTTTCCTGGCGATCGCGCTCGTCCTCCCGGATTACAGTCGATCGCCGTTCTGCCTTCCTCGGTGCTCCTCTGTGTCCTCTGTGGTTCAAGCATTGTTGTTGCCACAGGAGCTGCGAAGCAGTCTGTATCTCGACGATCAGCCGTCCTGTAACTTTGTCGTCAATCCGCCCCTCGAGCAGCGCCCGCGCCGCCGCGGCGATGGTGCGCTGGATGGCGTTGAAGCTTCCCAGCCCCACGCCCGGCCGGGAGAGCAACTCGCGCCGCTGCTCTTGCCGCCGCCGTTCGGTGTCTGCCTGCTCAGCGTGACGATAGCAAATGGCCTCGCTCTTCATTGCCGGCGCTTTGCATTGCTCGCCATTGCGACGCCACTGCTGGCAGCGTCGGTAATAGGCGTAACGCTGCTCCAGCGCGCGTCCTGTAACCGCTGTCCCGGGTTGATTCGTGCCTTGCATAAACTCTGCGTTGTCTGTCTTTCAATTACCCAATGACCAACTTACCCAATTACCAAGTCTTTCCGATCACCCGATCTACATAGCCCCCCTTACCTCCTCCCCCCGTCCAACTAGGATTTGAAAGGATTTAGGCGGCGACACCCCAAGAAGCTCATCTCCAAACCGGCAAAATGAGCCACGAATTGGCCTGAAATTGGGGTCAATTCGGGCGATTGGAGCCGAGGAGCGAAGTGCTGAAACGGCTTGGCGACGCTAAGAGGCATACGATAATGTATATTTTATACAACAATATCGTCAACTCTGTCAAGAGCTATGCTCATTTGATGTCGAGGGAAATAGGAGTCTTTCGTTGCCGTTCGAATGGTGGAAGAGCGGCCCTTTAGGAAACGATGGGGGTGTTTTTTGAGACTTTTTAACCCTGGGTTTCCTGAGCGACCCCGAAGGAGCTAGGCGACTGAGGGGGAGTCGAAGGATCCCGAGGGTGCGTCGTCTGCCATTTTGCATCAGGGAATTCTCCCCAGGCTGTCTAGCGAGAATGCCTTGACGTTGCATTCAAACGCGAAATATTTCCGGGATGCCTGCGGCAGTTCCTTCGCTTCGCTCAGGATTTCGCCTGCGCGCTCAGACGCGCGCAAGACGTCTCAACTTCGACTCCGGCCATCTCTCGAATGCGGGATGCGGTCTTCAGGCTGCGCTCAGGAAGCCCAGGGGCGGCGGTCGGAAGCTGATGGCATCCCGCAGCTCTCTGAATTGTTTGTTCGTGCTCTATGCCGCTAGGCGGGCGGGTGTCGGGCCGAGGCCTTGGGGCAGAGCGCTGCCGAGAGTCTGCATCGAACATTTCAAGAGGGCCTGAATTATGGATAACAGACAAATCGTGGCAAAGCTGGTTGAGTGCTGGAACACGGGAAAGCTCGGAATCGTGGACGAGGTGCTTTCCCCGAACTTTATTCGCCATGAACCCGAAATTGACGGAGCCAGCACCGGGAGGGATGCTTACAAGCAGACGATAAGCCGGCACCGCGACATGCTGGCTAACTTTCATACCGAGGCAACCGACATCATTGAGCAGGGAAACAAGGTCGTGTTTCGATTCAAAACGACCGGCAAGAGTGCCAACGCTCCCGTGGTGTTCGAGGGTGTGAACATCTTGCGCGTGGAAGGAGGCAAGGCAGTAGAAGACTGGGTTTACTTCGACGTGGCCGGGCTGAAGAACCGCCTGAGGGCACAGCAGGCGGCGTGATTCCCTCTAACGAAACGTAGCTCCGAGACCTTTTCTCACGGAGATGAATGGCCGCTCTTCGTCGGAGCTTTTGCCGGGAGCCGCCAGACTCATTTATCTTCAAAGCCGTGCTCCCTGGCGAGGAATATCAGCGGCGTCTGCGGGCGCGCGAGGATCGCGCCGCTCACTACGAAAAGATTCACATCCGTCTGGGAAACATTCGTCTCGGAATCTTCCTGGCTGCGGCAGTCATGGCCTGGGAAACCTTCCATGGACATCGTCTGTCCGCGTGGTGGTTGGCGGCGCTCCTGGCCGCGTTCATCACCCTGGCGGCTTTTCATTCGCGCATCCTGCGGGCCCGCGACCTGGCGGGGCGGGCGGTGAAGTTTTACTCGAACGGACTGGCCCGGATCGAAGACCGTTGGATGGGAAGCGGAGAGACCGGCGAGCGCTTTGCCGATCCTCATCACGTCTACGCAGCAGACCTCGATTTGTTCTGTCGCGGCGGTCTGTTTGAGCTGCTTTCCACGGCGCGCACGCGCATGGGCGAAGAACGATTGGCGGCGTGGCTGCTGGCGCCGTCTCCGGTGGAACAGGTTCGAGAGCGGCATGAGGCCGTGACTGAGCTGCGCGGCCAGATCGATCTCCGCGAAGACCTGGCGGTCTTGGGCGAAGACGCCCGCGTGGGCGTGCATCCCACAGAGCTGGTGCAATGGGCGGAGGCGCCGAACCGAATGGGATGGCCGCCGCTGCGTCTGCTGGCTACAGTTCTGGCGGCTTTGGCGGTGGCCGGCGTGGTGGTATGGATCTATTGGGGAACCATCACGCCTTTGCTCCTGGTGCTGTTGACCGAGGGCGCTGTGATGTACCGGCTGCGCAAGCCGATGGAAGAAGTCCTGCACGGCGCCGAGCATGCGCTTCGTGATCTGGCTCTGCTCTCCGGCGTCCTGACGCGAGTGGAGCAGCACAGTTTTCAGTCGCCGCGATTGCTGGCGTTGCAACGTGCTCTTACCTCGCATGAAGGCGGCGCTGCAGGTGGGATGAGCGCGTCGCGGGCGATCGCGCGCCTGGGAACCATCGGCGACCTGATCGATTCCCGCGACAACCTGTTTGTCCGCGTGTTCGACGTCCCCTTGATGTATTCGGTGCAGTTGGCGCTGGCCGCGGAACGCTGGCGTCGCGCCCACGGCCCGGAGGTGCGGGGGTGGCTGGAAGCCATCGGCGAGATCGAGGCCATGCTCTCGCTGGCCGCGTATAGCTACGAACATCCGGCGGACCCTTTTCCTGAATTCGCGGAGGGCGCAGCGTGCCTGGACAGCGAGGAGCTTGGACATCCCCTGCTGCCGGCGGCGGCTTGCGTTCGCAACAGCGTTAAGGTGTGCGACGGCGTGCGCGTGCTGCTGGTGAGTGGGTCGAACATGTCCGGCAAGAGCACGCTGTTGCGCGCGGTGGGCATCAACGTAGTGCTGGCCATGGCGGGAGCGCCGGTACGGGCACGGCGTTTGCGGCTGACCCCGCTCCAGCCGGGCGCCAGCATCCGCATCAACGACTCGCTACAGGAGGGAAGTTCGCGCTTCTACGCCGAGATCACCCGCCTGCGCCGTCTGTTCGACCTGGCCGGCGACGGTCCGCCGTTGCTCTTCCTGCTCGATGAGCTGCTGCAAGGGACCAACTCCAAAGACCGCCGCATTGGGGCCGAAGGCGTGGTGCGCGCCTTGGTGGAGCGCGGCGCCATCGGCTTGCTGAGCACCCACGACCTGGCGCTTACCGAGATCGGAGGCGCTCTGGATGGCCACTCGCGGAACGTCCACTTTCAGGACGAATTTGCTGGCGGCAAGATGACGTTTGACTACAAGTTGCGCGACGGCGTGGTTACCAAGAGTAACGGCCTGGAACTGATGCGCTCGATCGGGCTGGATGTGTGAAGCGCCGGGCTTTCGGCTGCACGCCGGGAGCTGAAGCCCCTGATTCAATTCGACAGATTCAAGGCGCTAGAGGGTAGAGCAGGCCTTCAGGCCTGCGGTAGGCCGCCATACACATTGATTTCTTTTACTGCTTCAGCGCAGGCCTGAAGGCCTGCTCCACCCTCCTGCCCTAGTGGCTGCCTTCTTCCTTCATCCCCAGATACGCCCGCCGCACATACTCATTATTAAAGAGCATCTGGCTGGGGCCTTCCAGGGTGATTCGGCCGACTTCCATCACGTAGCCGTAGTGGGAGACCTGGAGGGTATAGTTCACGTTCTGGCCCACCAGCAGGATGGTCACGCCTTGGCGCGCGATGTTGCCGATCAAAGTGAACATTTCGTCCACCAGGATGGGGGCCAGCCCGAGAGAAGGCTCGTCGAGCATAAGCAGTTGCGGTTCCGACATCAGGCCGCGCCCGATGGCGCACATCTGCTGCTCGCCGCCGGAAAGCGTGCCTGCCAACTGGCGGCGGCGTTCTTTGAGGAGGGGAAAGAGCTCGTAGGCGCGGGCCAGTCCGGCAGGCGCGCGGCTGCGCAGCGATGGCAGGTAACAGCCCATCAGCAGGTTTTCTTCGACCGACATGGCGGGCCAGAGCTGGCGTCCTTCTGGCACCAGGGCGATGCGATGCTTCACGCGCTCCGGGGGCCGCAACGCGGTCACGTCTTCGCCGCTGACAACGATTCGTCCGGCCTTCACGGGAATCGCCCCGGCAACAGCGTTGAGCGTGGTGGTTTTGCCCGCGCCGTTGGAGCCGATGATGCAGGTGACCTTGCCGCGAGCGATCGAGAAGTTCACGTCCCACAGGACCTGGGCTACGCCATAGCGGACATCGAGGTTCTGGGCGACGAGGAGTGTGTCGTCGTTGACGCCTGGGTTGGGCGCATCGGTTGCGGCGGAGGGAGCGTCGGGAGTCATGGTTCGTGGCCAAACTCTATCAGAGGCAGAGAGAAAAGTCTTAGAAGACGTATCTCTCGTTTTCTCGGCTCACGCGTAGCGACAGCGGAGCCGGTCCCTCCCCCTACTCCCTTCGCAAGCTCAGGGTCGCGGGCGTTCGGGATGGGGTGTCGTGGTGGATGGATCTCAAGATGACAGGTGAAACACGTTTCCTCTGTCAGGCACGGGGCACGCCTCCAACGGTAGTCTTTCCCAGGTAGGCTTCGATTACGGAAGGATCGTTTTGGATTTCGTCGGGCTTGCCTTCGGCCAGTTTTTGTCCGAAGTTGAGCACGGTGATGCGGTCGCACACCGTCATGATGGCCTTCATGTCGTGTTCCACGTACATGATGGTCGTGCCGCCCTCGCGGATGCTGTGCAGCAGATCGAGCATGGAGCTGGTTTCAAAAGCGGTCAGGCCGCCGCAGATTTCGTCAAGCAGAAGAAGGTCGGGGCCGGTGGCCAGAGCGCGCGCCACCTCCAGCCGCTTTTGCTCGCCGAGAGAGAGCGCGGAAGCCAGTTGCCCGGCCTTGGCGTCCAGGCCGACCAGCTTGAGCGCATTCATAGCTTGCGCCTGGGCCTGAGCCACGCGAGCAACGGGATGGCGTCCGTAATGAACGGCAAGCTGCACGTTCTCGAGCACAGTAAGGTTGCGAAATGGGCGGACGATCTGATGCGTGCGGGCCACGCCTTTTTTCACCAGCGCCGCTGCACCCATGCCGGTGATCTCGCTGCCGCGGAGATGGACGCGGCCGGCTGAGGGACGCATGGCCCCGGTGATCACGCTGAACAGCGTGGTCTTGCCGGCGCCGTTGGGGCCAATGAAGCCGCTGATCTGCTTCTCCGCGACAGTGAAGCTAACGTCCTTCAGCGCGGCTACTCCCCCAAAGTACTTGCTCAGAGTTTTTACTTCCAGGATGTTCACGATCTCGTCCGCTCCTCACCAGCCGCGCCAGCCGGCGCAGCAGGCCCACCAGGCCGTCGGGTTCGAACAGAATGATCAGGATCAACAGCGATCCATAGAGCAACAAATGCACGTTCGGAAAATTCGCGACCAGCTCTTCTTCCACAAAACCGAAAATCACGCCGCCCAGCACCGCGCCCCATACCGTGCCGATGCCGCCGATCACCGGCATCAAGAGAATGGAGATTCCGGTCTGGAAGGCGAAGACGTCTCCAGGATAGAAGAAAGCGGCCCGGCGGGCATAGATCCCGCCGGCAATCGCGGTCAGGGCCGCAGCCACAGCGTGGACCTTCAGCTTGGTGGAATAAGGGTTCACGCCGATATCGGCGGCCGCGTCCTGGTCCTGTTTGATGGCGCGCAACGCCAATCCAAACCGGCTGCGAGTGATGATCGTAGACACGGCCACGGCCACGGTCACCGCGCCAATGGCGGTGTAGTAGTGCTCCAGGGGATTGAAGGGCCTGGTCTCGAGAATGCGGTAGCCGCTGGAGCCCCCGGTGATGTCGAGATTGTTCATGACCACGCGGACGGCTTCGGTCACGCCGATGGTGGCGATCACAAAATATGGCCCGCGCAGGCGGAAGGTGGGCAGTCCTATCAGAAACGATGCCGCGGCCCCAACCACACCGCCGGCCAGAAAGCTCAGATACGGGCTCCACCCGGCATGCATGAGAAGTCCGGTGGTGTAAGCGCCCAAGCCGTAAAAAACTGCGAAGCCGAAAGACACCTGGCCGGCCATGCCGCCGAGCAGGTTCCAGGCCACGCTGGTGGTGGTCCAGACAGCGGTGATAAACAACAGCTTCATGATGTTGGGGCTGAGACCGCCCAGCGGCAGCAGCAGCAATGCCGCGAGCAGGAGCCACGGCAAAACGACTTTCAGCCATTCGCCGGGAGAAGAGGGAAGTCTCACGTCAGCCGCCGTTTTCTGGCAAAGAGGCTGGCCAACCCTTTAGGCAGAATCACCAGCACCACCACCAGCAGGGCAAATGAGACGGCGGGCTGCACACTGTCGGGCAAATAGTATATGAACCACCGGCCCCAGTACCAAGGTATGGGAACATAAGGGGTGAATATTTCCACCAGGGCCAGAACCACCGCGCCCAGAGCCACACCGGAAACCGATTCCAATCCGCCGAGCACGATGATGACGAACGAACGCAGCAGAAACGGGCGGCCAAAGTCGGGACTGAAGGTGTAGATCATCCCCAGCAGCGCTCCGGCGAATCCGGCGAAGGCGGTACCCAGGCCGAAGGTGAGGCGGGAGGTGCGTTCGTCGTCCACGCCCACGATCTGTGCAGCGTAAGGGTTCTGGATCAAAGCGCGCATAGAGCGTCCAAACCAACTGCGGTTGAAGATCAGTTGCAAAATGATCAGGCAGACCACCGCGGCGGCGAAGACGATGAGATTGACTTCGGGCACGGAGATCGGTCCAACTGTCACCGCTGAGAGCGTGCGCGGTGTGGTGATGGAGCGGTCGTCGTTGCCCCAGACGAGGTAACCGACGTTTTGCAGCACCAGCCAGAAGCCGAACATCAGAAGCAAGGACGCCAGGGTGGGCGTCTCCGACTTGGGCAGCCAGCGCACCAGCAGCCAATGCACGCCCATGCCAAAGAGAAAGAATGCAGGCAGCGCCAGCGCGGCGCCCAAAATCGGATCGATGTGGAAGCGGTCGAAGAGTTCGAAGGCGAAGTAGGCGCCGAGCATCAGGAAGCCCGCGTGGGCCAAGTTTACGATGCGCATTACGCCGTAAATCACCGTCATCCCCACGGCCATGGCGGCGTAAATGCCGGCCAGCAGCAGCGCTGCAATCAGCAGATTCAGGCCTTGGGCAAAGTTCATGAGCTCACGCGCCGGGCTACTTGGCCGGCGTCGGCGCTACCGGCTCTCCTGTGGCCGCATCCTTGGGATAGACGATATCCACTCTGTTGCCCGGTTTGTTCTGGGTGATCACAAAGGGATACTCGGACTGCCCATTGGCGCTGAACTTGAGCACCTGGCCGGGCAGGATGGAGTCTTTTAGTTGCGCCTTGCGCAGGGCATCGCGAATCTTGGTTTTGTCGAGCGAGCCGGCGGCTTCAATGGCCTGGGCCAGGATGCGCATGGCGTCATATGCGGGCGCGGCATACCAGGAATCCACGTCATGTCCGGTGAAGGCTTTGTAGTCGGCGGTGAATTTCTTGGCTTGCGGATACGGCAGATCTTTGGACCACCAGATGCCAGCGAAGATGTAATTCGTGCCCTCGCCCAGGGCCTTGCGAGCATCGGATTCCGGACCGCGTGCGCCGTAGCTGACCATCTGGTGATGCAGCCCGTTCTGCAGATACTGGCGATGCATGGTGATGTAGTCGGGCAGGTGAGCGTCAGAGAGAAAAATGTCGGCGCCGGAGCCCTTGACCTTCTGCAGGATTCCGGAGAAGTCTGTTGCGCCCAATTCGAATTTTTCGCTCAGCACGATCTCAAAATAACCGGGGTGTTTTTTCAGCCAGTCCGTAAAGCCGGTGACGTAATCCACGCCGTGATCGGTGTTCTCCACCACGATGGCGACTTTCAGCCCCTTCTTGAGCTTGCCCTGGTCCACCAGGCTGCCGAGAAATTGCCCAGTGGTGGTGCCAATCAGGGCCACGGGGCTCAACGAGCCGAAGATGAACTGGTAACCTTTAGCGAAGATGGCAGTGGCGCCGGCGCCGGGGGTGATCCAGGGAGTCTTGTAGCGATCGGGCATCACCGATTCGGCTTCGCCCAGCGAAGTGGAATAGCCGCCGAGAACGGCGGTCACGTTGTCAGAACTCATGGCCCGCTCGGTGAGCGATGCCGACTTGGCGGAGTCCGAGCCGTCGTCGTAGAAAACTTCCTTGACCGGCAGTTTCTTGCCCTTTTCCTTCACGAAGATTCCGCCCGCGTCGTTGATCTGCTTGATGGCCAGTTCGATGCCTTCCTTCTGGTAGAGGCCGGGCTTGCCTTCTTTCCCGGTGATGGGCAAGATTACGCCGACGGTAATGGCGTCGCCGCCACCTTGGGCCACCGCCGGCAGGGTCGCCACACTTCCCGCCAGGAGCGCCAATGAAGTTAGCCGCAAAAGGTATCTACGAAGCAAGAATGATTTGTTCACATTGCCTCCCAAGAGGAGCGGTCCGCCCGTCGGAGTCGGCGGGAAACCCTGGGCGTTCCGCCCAATATCCGCGATTTCAAGAAATTCATGCGGTTGCATCATAGCTCCCGATAAGCAGGATTCACAAGCTTTTCGGTGGTGGTGCAGTCTGTCTTTCTTAATCGAGGTTGGACCGCAGCCGCCCCCAGCTGCGCAGCCTCTTCACAGGCGAGGGCGCCTAGTGCTCTACAAGTGAAGAGATGAAGTTGCTCCACCCTTCTGTTGATTCGGGTTGTCGAGCTGAAAGACTTGGCGTAAGACGATTTCTAGAAAACGAAATGCAAGCATACTATACGCCTCTGGATGTGCTCTAGAAAGCGATTGCGATGAGGTTTTTCCTGGCGACGAATCGCCGCCAGAGATTTGTTTTCCCTTGACATTGCTCGTAATGCGACTAACCTAGGTTGCCAAATGCGGCGGCGGTGCGCTCCGGCAAGACCCATTTCGCTTTCCCGGCGGGCCGTTTATACGGGCTTGCGGCAGGCACCGGAGCAAGCCGTGAAGCCAAGTGATTCCGCTCTCAATTCGGACTATCTTTAAGGTTGAGCAGCAGTTCGGCAGTGACAAATCCACAGGAGTCAGGTCTGGCCGGCTTGGCTTCTTCTTCCAGGAGGGCCGTATGGCAGAGAATCCCACTCAGGCGCGACCGCAGACCGCTCCCGTGACAAGGGCCGACAGCAA
>DATDGY010000084.1:0-19573 GCA_036521855.1 Candidatus Angelobacter sp. | reverse complement strand
GTATGGCAGGATTGGCACAACCTGGTTGAGCCAACGGCAAATTTTTCTGATCAATTGATCGGAATAATCGCCAACGCCGGTTTCTGCTATTTCTTCCCTTTGCTTTTCGCTGTTGCCATGCTAACGGCCATTGCCTCTTCCAAGGCGAACAACACCGTCAAATAACAAGAACCAGTCATCCTAGGGTAGGGGCGGACAATCGGCGAAAAATCACTATTTCACTCATTACCTTGGGATCGTGAGTGTAAGCTCTGCTTACACCAAGGAGGAACCCCACCGATTGAAGGCTGGAGCGGATTAACATTGCGTCCGGGCGGGCTGCTTCACTCACTTTTTCGTTCGAATCTGCTCAACTGTGGCGGAATCTGCGCGACGGCTTTGCCGCAGAAACCACATAGTTCTGTTTTCATCAATTTCACGTTGAAGTGGAGGTTGTTATGGGCTCAGCCCCGGCCCCTGCGGCGAGCGGAAGTCCGTTCCTGGCCATCTTCTGGGGTGGTCTGGCTTGCGGCGTGCTAGATATCACACAGGCATTCGTTGCCTGGGGTCTGATGGGAGTGAAACCCATCAGCATCCTGCATAGTGTCGCCAGCGGCTTGCTCGGTCCCAAGGCGTTCCAGGGCGGCGCTCAGACCGCGGTTCTCGGGATGCTGTTGCACTTCTTCATAGCGTTTTCGGCAGCTACGGTGTACTACGTGGCCAGCCGCTGGATGACCTTCATGACCAGTCAAGCCGTCCTCTCCGGGTTGCTGTACGGCGAAGCAGTTTTTCTCTTCATGCATTTTGTGGTTGTGCCGCTCTCGGCAGCGCCCAAAGGGCACTTCAGCATGGCGACGCTGGTCACCGGCCCGATCGGTCACATGTTTCTTGTTGGGTTGCCGATCGCCTTGTCGGTACGCCGGTTTGCACCCTGAAAAACGTTCGATCGACTCGTCTGCCAGAGCGGCAGAGATGAAAACGGAAGGACGAGAAATGACGCAACTGAGAATCGCCTCGCTTTCTTTCGCGGCAACGACGATTGCGTTGTTCGGCCTGTGCTGGCATACCATCTTCGCCGGCGATATTCTCTATCCGGCAGACTATCGCAAGTGGGTCCACGTGAAAACAACGATCGTTGGCCCGCAAAGCTCGTTTTTCAAGACCGGCGGCGGCATCCATCATATCTATGCGAACAGCAAAGCCATGGAAGGATATGAGACCGGCAAGTTTCCCGATGGAGCGATTCTAGTATTCGATCTGCTCGACACCAAAGAGGCGGATGGCTTGACTCTCGAGGGCGCACGCCAGCGAATCGACGTCATGGTGAAGGACACGCGCCGGTTTTCTTCCACGGGCGGCTGGGGATTTGAACGCTTTCTGGGAGACAGCACGACTGACCGGCCGCTGACCGAAGAACACCGTGGACTCTGCTTCAGGTGTCATGAACAGCGCAAGACGCACGACTTCGTGTTCAGCGAGTATCGCAAATAGGCGCTTTGTCCCCGGAAATGCTTGAAGCTTGATGACCGCTGCAATCGCCGGCTTGCCGGGTGCTGGCTCGCCGATCAACTAACGATGGTCAAAAACGGGCTATTCCATTCGCCCTCGAAATCTCACCAGCCACTGCTAAACATTGCCCTTTCAATGGCTTGCGTTGACCATGACCCTCTTGGGTCGAGTAAGCTTAAGAGAAGGAAAGGTGTCTCAAAAGGGTATAATTACAGAACACAAATGACAGCTATCCAAGAGAAGACTGTGCTGTTGCTGAAGCCTCGTGGCTTTTGTGCCGGGGTAGTCCGGGCCATTGATATTGTGCGCATCGCCTTGGATGCCTTTGGGCCGCCTATCTACGTGCGCAAGGAAATCGTGCACAACCGCTACGTAGTGGAAGAATTGAAGGCCAAAGGCGCGATCTTTGTCGACGAAGTCTATGAAGTTCCGGACGGCCACCGGCTCATCTACAGCGCTCATGGCGTAGCACCCAGCGTGCGTGAAGCCAGCAAGCTGCGCGATCTCAAAGTAATTGACGCCACCTGCCCCCTCGTGACCAAGGTCCATGTGGAGGCGGTGAAGTACGCCAAGGGCGGCTACAGCATCATCCTGATCGGCCACCATGATCACGATGAGGTGATCGGTACCCTGGGCGAGGCGCCGGACGTAACCCAGGTCGTGGGCAGCGCCGACGAGGTTGAGAACCTTGAGGTGCCCGATCCGACCCGGGTCGCCTATATCACTCAGACCACTCTCAGCCTGGACGAAACCAAGGACGTGATCGAAGCGTTGCGCAAAAAGTTTCCTCTGATTGAAGGCCCGCACGCGCAAGACATTTGTTACGCCACGCAGAACCGCCAGACCGCAGTCAAAGACGTGGCCCACCAGGCGGAATTGTTGCTGGTCGTGGGTTCGGAAAACAGCTCCAACTCCAATCGTCTGGTGGAGGTTTCCACCAACCTGGGCACAGCGTCGTACTTGATCGATACCGCCGATGACATCAAGCCGGAATGGCTGAACCACGTGCAAACCGTGGCCCTGACCGCGGGCGCTTCAGCGCCTGAGGTGCTGGTGGAGCAGGTGATGGAGTTTCTGCAAAATAAAGGGTTCAACAGAATCCGGGAAGTGGAGGTCATGCCGGAGAACGTCCGCTTCGGCCTGCCTCCGGAAATCGTGGAGACGATTGCGGCCGCCCCTGCTGCCGCAGCGGAGTAAGCGTATGAGCACGAAGTTCGACGGGCATCCCGCGCAGATGCTGTTTGGGAAGATCGACGACATGCTGAGCCGCGTCTCCGCCGGCATGGAAAAGGCCCGCGACTGCCTGTTCTCGCGCCAGCATGAGGACGGCTACTGGTGCGGCGAGCTGGAAGCCGACACAACGCTGGAATCCGACTACATCATCATCCACACCCTCCTCGGGACCGGCAATCGCGGCCGCATGGAGCGCGCCGTGCCGGAGATCATTCGCCACCAGAAGGAAGACGGAGGCTGGCCTATCTACGCCGGCGGTCCGGCCAATATCAGCGCGTCCGTCAAAGCTTATTTCGCCCTGAAGCTGATGGGATACTCGCCCGACCATCCCGTGCTCGAACGCGCCCGCAACAGGATTCTTGCCATGGGCGGCGTTACCGAGTGTAATACTTTTACCAAGATCTACCTCTGCTTTCTTGGACAGTATGATTGGGAAGCCGTGCCTGCGATCCCTCCGGAGATCGTGCTGTTTCCCAACTGGTTCTGGTTCAACATCTACGAGATTTCCTCGTGGTCACGGGCCATCCTGGTTCCGCTCTCCATTGCCTACGCCAAGAAGCCCTTCAAGAAACTTCCTGCTGAACTGGGCATCGACGAATTGTTCATCGGCGGCCGCCACGGGCGGCACCTGCATCTGAAGTGGAATCCAAAAAAGATTTCCTGGCGAAATTTCTTCCTGGTACTGAACCAGCTCATTCATTTCTGCGAAAGGTTTAACGTCCGCCCCTTACGTTACCTGGCAATCAAACGCGCCGAGAAGTGGATGCTGGATCGCTTTGAGAAGTCTGACGGACTGGGCGCCATTTATCCCGGCATTTTGAACTCGATCATCGCCCTGCGCTGCCTGGGTTATTCGACGGATGATCCCCAGGTCATCCGGGCCCTGGATGAATTCGAGAAGCTGGGCATCGAGGAGCCGGGGATCCCTGATCATTCCGAACCCACCTTCCGCATGGCGCCATGCTATTCCCCAGTGTGGGACACCGCCTACGCCATGTTTGCCCTGGGCGAAGCCGGCGTAGCCAAAGATGACCCGCGCCTGCTCAAGGCCGCAGATTGGATCCTGAGCAAAGAAGTCCGCTGTCGCGGCGATTGGGCAGTGAAGGTCCGCAACGTGCTCCCCGGCGGCTGGTACTTTGAATTCAACAACGAGTTCTACCCCGACGTGGATGACTCAGCTATGGTTTTGCTCGGCCTGGATAAGGTGAATAATCCACGCGAGCGTTACCAGCATGAAGTTTCGCAAAGGGCGATTGACTGGATGCTAGCCATGCAATGCAAGAGCGGCGGCTGGGCCTCATTTGACAAGGACAACACGCGCATGGTGTTCCAGAAGATGCCGTTTGCCGATCATAACGCCATGCTGGATCCGCCGACGGTGGATATCACCGGGCGCGTGCTGGAGATGCTGGCGGCATACGGATACAGCAAAGACGACCCGCCGGTAAAGAGGGCCATTAAGTTCGTCCTGAAGCAGCAGGAATCCGACGGCTCCTGGTTCGGACGCTGGGGCGTGAACTACATTTACGGCACCATGCAAGTGCTTCGCGGCCTGCAAGCCGTAGGCGTGGACCATCATGAGCCCTACGTGCAGCAGGCAGCAGAGTGGCTGCGCATGGTACAGAACCCTGACGGCGGCTGGGGCGAGACTTGCGGTTCTTACGACGATCCCGTTACCCGCGGCATCGGCCCGAGCACTCCCTCGCAAACCGCTTGGGCGGTCATGGGCCTCCTGGCCGCGGGCGATACCCGCAGCGAGAGCGTGCAGCGCGGCATCCTGCGCTTGCTCGAGACCCAGCGCGCGGACGGCAGTTGGGACGAAGATCAGTACACCGGGACCGGGTTCCCGCGGGTGTTCTATCTGGCCTATCACCTGTATCGTGATTATTTCCCGCTGATTACGCTGGCCACCTATGCGCGGGAGTTCTCTGCGTTGTATCGTGAAGGAAGCGTCGGTTACGCTCGCGGGTAAGCCTGCGGCGCGCAGGCGAGGGCGCCTGCGATTCAAACGAATTGTGGAGCACGGCCGCCCTCGGCTGTGAAGAAAAAAACCAGGAGATCGATTTGCCGGTACCTATTTCCCAGATGTGGACAACCGCGAGCTACGTGCTCAAGCAGAAGCTCGCCGGACGCAAGCGCTATCCGCTGGTCCTGATGCTGGAGCCTTTGTTCCGCTGTAACCTGGCCTGCGCCGGCTGCGGTAAGATCCAGTATCCGGCCCACATCCTGAAAAAAGAACTCTCGCCCGAAGATTGCTTCCGCGCCGTGGAAGAGTGCGGTGTTCCCACCGTCAGCATTCCCGGCGGTGAGCCGCTGATGCATTCCCAGATCGAAAAGATCGTGGAAGGCCTGGTGGCGCGCAAGAAATACATCTACCTGTGCACCAACGCTCTGCTGTTGAGAGAGAAGCTCCATCTCTTCAAGCCCAGCAAGTACCTGACCTTTTCGGTGCACATGGACGGGCAGCGCGAACACCATGATTTTTCCGTGTGCCGCGAGGGCGGATACGAAATGGCGCTGGAGGGGATGAAAGCCGCGCTGGCGGGCGGCTTCCGCGTCACCACCAATACCACGTTATTTGACGGCGCCGATCCCAACAGCGTGCGCTTGTTCTTCGACGAGATGATGGAGTTGGGCGTGGAAGGCATGATGCTTTCGCCCGGCTACTCCTACGACAAAGCGCCCGACCAGAAACATTTCCTGGGTCGAGCCCGCATCCGGCGGATGTTCCGCGCGATTCTCTCCAACAGGAAAAAGAGCTGGCGTTTTAACATGGACCCCTTGTTCCCTGAGTTTCTGATGGGCAAACGAGATTACGCGTGTACGCCCTGGGGCATGCCCACCTACAACATCTTCGGCTGGCAGAAGCCCTGCTATCTCCTGCAGGACGGCTATGCCGACACCTTCGAGGAGTTGATGGCCGCCACCGAGTGGCACAATTACGGCACCGAATCGGGTAATCCAAAATGCGCCAACTGCATGGTGCACAGCGGCTACGAAGCATCGGCAGTAGATGACGGCTTCGGCTCGCTGCGCGGCTTCCTGGCTCTGGCGCGAATTTTTCTCTTCAATCCCACCTACAAGGACGAAGACGCGCTGCGCATGCTGAATGAGCCGTCGAGTCCGGTGCACAGCTACAACCCACTGGTGCAGATCACGCAAGATTCCGGCCATCTTGAGGAGACACGGGCATGAGTGGTTCGGCCAAGGAAAACATTGAGCTGGGTGCCAACAATCCTGACTCGCTCGAGGTAGTTCCAGGTTTTGCCCATGAGAAGCTGGAAGGCTGGGTCCCGGAACTGGCCGGCGACGAAGAGTTGCGCCAGGCCCTGGAGAAAGCCTTCGATTATCGCGGCGACGTCACCATCACCCGCAAAGACGGCAGCAAGATCGAGGGCTACATCTTCGATCGGCGTAGCGGCAAGACGCTGGCCGATTCCCTGGTGCGGCTCTATCCCAAAGACTCGAACCAGAAAATTTCCATTGCCTACGCTGACATCGCCGCCCTGGCCTTCAGCGGCCGCGACCCCGCCGCCGGCAAAAGCTGGGAAGCCTGGGTGCGCAAGTATTGGGAGAAGAAGTCGGCGGGCGAAAAGAACATCGGAATTCACGCGGAGAAGCTGGAGTAGGCTTTTTCTGCAATCCCGAGCGGGAGCGAGGGAACCCTGTCGTCACAATGCTGAGCTAGCCGGATGTCTCTCCTGTGAAAAAACGAAATCAGCAGAAACGCGGTCCGAATACTGACGGGACCAAGGGTTCCAAGGCAAAGCACGAAATGCATGGACGGCAGGGCAAGCTCGATACCGAGACCCAAACGCAGCGTACGATAGCCAGAAAGCTTATGGTGGAGTATCGAGAGGTTCTTGAAAAACTCGCCAAGGGCTGACCGCTCGCTCTCCGAACATTGCCTTTGCCGAGATAGCGATTCCTCGCTGCGCTCGGGATTGAAAAACACATGAAAGCCTTCATCACAGGAGCTACGGGCTTTGTCGGCAGCCACGTAGCGCAAGCGCTGGCGGAACGCGGGGCTGACCTGCGGCTGCTCGTGCGGTCCAGCAGCCGGACCGATAACATTGGCGAGCTCAAAGCCGAAATTGTGTCCGGCGATTTGCGCGAGCCTGCATTCCTGAAAGATGCCATGAGGGGCTGTGAATTCGTCTTTCACGTGGCCGCCGACTATCGCCTTTGGGTGCTCGATCCGGACCAGATGTATCGCGCCAACGTGGAAGGCACGCAGGCCATCTTACAGGCAGCAAAGCAAGCTGGCGTCCGGCGCGTTATCTATTGCAGCTCAGTGGCAACCATGGGCTTTACCGAAACCGGCCAGATTGTGGACGAAAGCACCCCGGTTTCGCTCCAGGACATGATCGGGCACTACAAGCGCTCCAAGTTCATGGCTGAACAGATTGCCCTGGAAGCGGGGCGGAAGGGCGCGAACGTGGTGGTAGTGAATCCGACCACGCCCATTGGCGAGCGCGACATCAAACCCACGCCCACCGGGCGCATCGTCGTCGATTTTCTGAATCGCAAGTTTCCCGCCTACGTGGACACCGGACTGAATCTGGCTGACGTGAAAGAAGTCGCGCGCGGGCACGTGCTGGCGATGGAAAAGGCCGTTCCCGGTGAGCGTTACATCTTGGGTGGCGAAAACCTTACGTTGAAACAGATCCTGGACAAGCTGGCGGCGCTCACCGGCTTGCCGTCCCCTACGACCAAAGTTCCGCACGCAGTGGCCATGACTTTCGCGGCGCTCGATGAGTTCTTCGTGGGAAAGCTGATGGGCAAGGAACCGCGCGCCACGAAGGAAGCTGTGCGCATGGGACGCAAGAAGATGTTTGCGTCTTCGGCGAAAGCGGAACGCGAACTGGGTTACAAGACCGTTCCGGTGGAAGATGCTCTTGAGCGAGCGGTCCGGTGGTTTCAATCTCACGGTTATGCCGCACCTGTGCGGCAAGCAGCCCCGGTGAGTGCATGAGGCGGATTGCCATCATCGCCGCTCTGGAACGAGAGCTCCATCCTCTGGTGGAAGGCTGGCGGCAAAGGCCGCTCGATCATGGCGGAAGCACCTTTCGCGCGTTTGAGAACGGAGAGTTGGTCGCCGTAGCCAGTGGTATCGGCTGCCGTCGAGCCGAGTTGGCGGCCCGAGCAGCGATGGAAGAATTTCAGCCGCAGACGCTGATTTCGGTGGGAATGGCCGGAGCGTTGATCCGCAGCCTCAAAGTCGGAAGCATTGTCACGCCCAACGTCATCGTGGACGCTGCAACCCAGGTTGAGTATCGTTGCCAGGCAAGCGGCGACGTGGTGGGCGGAGGCGTACTGGTCAGCGTGGAAGAGATTACCGAGTCGGAAGCCAAGGCCAGCTTGGCCGAGCGTTTTCATGCATTGGTGGTCGATATGGAGGCCGCCGGCGTAGCCAAAGTGGCCCAGGAGTGCAACATCGCATTGCGCTGCGTGAAAGCCATTTCCGACGAATTTGATTTTGCCATGCCGCCGCTGAACAGATTCGTGGACCAGGAGGGAACCTTCCACACAGGTAAGTTCCTGGCCTGGTCGGGTATTCGTCCGCAGTATTGGCTGGCAACGGCCATGCTGGCTCGCAACAGCGGCCGGGCTACTCAGGCGCTCGCAGCCTGGCTCCGGAAGAACGTGAACAATGCCCGTCCCGAGGCGACAGTTGTTACACTAAAAGGAGCAGAGCGCTTCAAAAACTGAATGCACACCGCGAGCCAAGCTGAGATCGGACCGAGATCAAAAATCCCCGTCACCATGCAAGCCGCAGTCTATCGCGGTCAGAATGACGTGCGTCTGGAAACGGTGCCCGTTCCCGAGATTGGCGCCGGCGAAGCGCTCATCCGCGTTCATACCTGCGGCATCTGCGGCACCGATCTGAAAAAGATTTCGACCGGTTCGCATTCCTCGCCGCGCATTTTCGGCCACGAAATCTCCGGGCAAATTGTGGCCGCCGGCGACGATGTGCAGAACTTCAAGATCGGCGACCGGGTGATGGTCTTCCACCATATTCCGTGTCGCCAGTGCTATTACTGCCGGCACAAAATTTTCGCGCAATGTCCAACATATAAGCGAGTCGGCGTAACCGCGGGCTTTGAACCCAGCGGCGGTGGATTCGCCGAGTACGTCCGCGTCATGGATTGGATCGTGCAAAAAGGTCTGGTGAAGATTCCCGGTCATATTTCCTACGAACAGGCGTCATTCATTGAGCCGGTCAACACCTGTCTGAAGGCCATTGAAGCCCTGCGTCTCGAGCAGGACGAGACGGTGCTGGTGATCGGACAGGGACCCATTGGAATCGTTCTGGCGGTTTTGGCTAAGAGCAAGGGTGCGACCGTCGTAACTTCCGATTTGTATCCCCAGCGTCTTACAATGAGTGGGAGTTACGGCCTGCGCCACAACATCAACGCCTCTTCAGACGATCCGAAGAAGCGGGTTCTGGAACTGACTGAGAGCCGCGGAGCGGACGCTGTGATTCTGGCCACTGCAGGCAGCGGCTTGGTCCGTCCGGCTATGGATGCCGTGCGGCCAGGGGGCCGGGTCATGTTGTTCGCCCAGACGCAACGCGGTGAAGTGGCCATCGATCCGGCGGCCGTGTGCATGGACGAGAAGACGCTGCTGGGATCGTACAGCGCCTCTGTGGACTTGCAAGAGGAGAACGTTCGTCTGGTCTTCAGCGGCGGAATTGATTTTGCCCGGCTCGTCACGCACCGCTTTCCGTTGCGGCAAGCAGTCGAAGCTTTGCATCTTGCTTCGCATCCGGGCCCCGATTCGTTAAAGATCGTGGTACAACCTGGACTGGAATGGGAGAACGGCAAGTGAAACGACAAATGACAGCGGCGGTCCTCTATGGAAAGGAGGACGTAAAGATCGAAAGAGTCCCCATTCCAACTTTGGAGCGAGGCGAAGTGCTGGTCAAAGTCAACGTGGCGCTGACTTGCGGCACTGATCTCAAGGTGTTCCAGCGCGGTTACCATGCGCGCATGATTGTGCCACCGGCGCTGTTTGGCCACGAGCTCTCCGGTGTGGTTGAAGAAGTTGGGCCCGGCGTACGCGACTTTCGCCGCGGCATGAAGGTCGTAGCTTTGAATTCCGCGCCTTGCGGCTCCTGCTTCTATTGTCTCAAGCATCAGGAGAACTTGTGCGAAGACCTGTTGTTCAACAACGGGGCATACGCCGAGTACATCAAGATCCCGCGCCGCATCGTAGAAACCAACATGCTGGCGCTGCCTGACGATGTGAGCTTTGAGTCCGCGGCCATGACCGAGCCGCTGGCCTGTGCATTGCGCGGTTTGCAGGAAACGGGCGCCGACATCGGCGACACCGTCACGGTGATTGGCGCCGGTCCGCTGGGGCTCATGCTGGTGCGAGTCGCCAAGTTGAACGGCTGCAAGGTCATCGCCGTGGTCAAGCGGGATGAGCAGGCGGCTGCTGTAAGGCATTTTGGAGCCGATGACGTGGTGCAGATCGGCAAAGCCAAAGATCCAGTGGATTCCGTCATTGGAGTGACCGAAGGCCGCGGTTCTGACATTGTGATTGAAGCCGTGGGACGTCCTCAGGCCTGGCAGTGGGCGGTGGACATGGTGCGCCGCGGGGGCGTGGTCAACTTCTTCGGCGGCTGCGCCAGTGGCACCAAAGTGGAGCTGGACACGAACCGGGTCCATTACTCCGAGCTCACGCTGAAAGCTACTTTCCATCACACGCCGCAGACTGTGCGCCGCGCTTTCGCGCTGATTGTTGAAAAGAAGGTCACGAGCAGCGACTATGTAACCGGCGAAGCCCCGCTCTCCAAGTTGAAACAGGTGCTGCAGCAGATGTTGGACCGCGGGAGCCAGATTAAGACCGCTATCATCCCCGGCCACTGACCCATGTCGCTTTCGCCAGCCAATCCAGCATCCACGCCCATTCGGCCCTTGGGTTGGAGCGCGCTTCCGGAATCGTACCGCATTCCGGAGGTGGCGCCGCCACTCGCGGACGCACAGGCTTATTGTGCGCAGCTGGCGAAGAGCCACTACGAGAATTTTTCGGTGGCCACATGGTTCTTGCCCGCCAGACTCCGCCAGCACTTCTACAATGTTTATGCATACTGCCGGATCTCTGATGATCTCGGCGATGAGGTGGGAAATCCGCAACAATCTCTCGAGTTGTTGAACCAGTGGGAAGCAGAGCTGAATGCCTGCTACGCCGGCTCGCCGCGACATCCTGTGTTCGTGGCCCTGGCTGGGACTGTACATCAGTTCGCCATTCCCCGGCACGAGTTCTCCGATCTCCTGATTGCCTTTCGACAGGACCAGACGGTCACGCGCTTCGAGACCTTCGATGATGTTCTAGGTTACTGCCGTTATTCCGCGAATCCGGTCGGACATCTGGTGCTCTATCTCTGCGGCTACAGCGACGCAGAACGCCAGCAGCTTTCCGACTACACTTGCACCGCCTTGCAATTGGCCAACTTCTTCCAGGACGTGACCGTCGACTACCAAAAGGGCCGCCTCTACCTTCCGCTGGAGGACCTTCGCCGTTACGGCGTCACCGGAGAAGACATCGCCAAGCGCCGGGCTACGCCGCAATTTCTCGAGCTGATGAAGTTTGAGGTCCAACGCGCGAGAGAGTGGTTCGGGCGCGGGATGCCGCTCGTGGAAAAAGTCAATCGTGAACTGGCTGTCGACCTCCTGTTGTTCAGCCGCGGCGGACAGGAGATCCTGAACGCCATTGAGCGCCAGGAGTTTGATGTCCTCCACCGGCGGCCGGTCATCTCCAAGCCCCGCAAGCTGTGGCTGGTGGCGCGCGCTGCGGCAGGCAAACTCCTGTGAGCCAGCAACTCGTCCATGCTTACGCGGTCTGCAAAGGGGTGGCCCGGCGGGCAGCCAAGAACTTCTATTACGGCTTCATGGTCCTTCCTGCGGAGAAACGCAACGCCTTGTGCGCCGTGTATGCCTTCATGCGCCATGCCGACGATATTTCCGACGATCGGAGCCTGGACGCGCCGCAGAAGCGTCAGAAACTGGGTGAATGGCTGCAGGCTGCCAATCAAGCCTTTGCCGGGAAACCCACGGATGATCCCGTGCTCATGGCCTTGGCCGACGCGCAGAAGCGCTTTGGTATTCCGCCACAGCTTTTTGAGAAGCTGGTGTACGGCACAAGCATGGACCTGGATATTCCGGCGGCGGCGCAAAACCCAGCAGTTCTTTTCCCGGGTTTTGACGACCTTAAGCAATACTGCTACTACGTCGCGTCGATCGTGGGGCTGGTCTGCATCCGCATTTTTGGTTACGAGGACAAGAAGGCCGAATTCCTGGCCGAAGACTGCGGTTTGGCCTTCCAGCTCACCAACATCATTCGCGACGTCAAGGAAGATGCCGGCATGGGCCGCATTTACATTCCGCAAGAAGACCTCGCTCGATTCAATCTCGGGCAGGAAGCGTTCATGCCCGCCAGCCTGGGAGATCCTGCCAGACCGGAGCAACTGCGACCGGTGCTGGAGTATGAAGCGGACCGTGCTCGCCGCTATTATGAGTCCGCGAAATGGCTGATGGAGCTGATCGAAGAGGACAGCCGCGCCGGTCTCTGGGTTCTGGTAGAAATCTACAGCCGCTTGCTTAAGAAGATCACGGCGCGCAACTACGATGTCCTCACGGAAAGAGTAAGCCTGACCCTGTGGGAAAAATTGAAAGTCCTTTCCCGCGGGTTTCTGCTCCGCATTGCGTGAGCGGTGCACCTTGCGCCAGGCCGTGCCCTGAGCGATGCATAGTCGATAGAGGCTACAATCACAGTCGGTTTGGAACAAAACGACACAACCAGACGCGCGGCTATCGTCGGCGGAGGTCTGGCCGGACTGGCCGCCGGCTGCGCGCTCTCTGACGCCGGACTGCATGTCACGGTTTTCGAGCGGCGTCCCTATCTCGGCGGACGTGCTTCTTCCTACGAGCATCCCGGAACTGGCGAGGTCGTCGACAACTGCCAGCACCTGCTGCTCGGCTGCTGTACGAACCTGATTCATTTCTACGACCGTCTGGGCGTCAGCAACAAGATTCGCTGGTTCGATGAGATGACCTTCATCGAGCCTGGAGGCCGCGCCAGCCGCGTGGCGCCCTCGTTCCTGCCCGCTCCTTTGCACAACGCGCCGTCGTTCTTGAGGGCCGATTGGCTGTCTCTCCGCGACAAGTTGGCAATTGGACGCGCCTTCGCGGCCATGACGATGACCCGCCGCTTGCCCGATGACTCCGACGAAAACTTTCTGCAATGGCTCGAGCGCCATCGCCAAACGGAGCGAGCCATCGAACGCTTCTGGAAGCCGATCCTGACCAGCGCGCTGAACGAAGACCTGGACCGCGTGTCGGTGCCGCACTCCATCCAGGTGTTCCGCAAGTCTTTCCTGAAGTCGGCCACGGCCGGACGCATTGGCTTGCCCAGCGTTCCCCTTTCCGAGCTTTACTCGAGCGCCATCGACTACATTCGCGCTCGCGGCGGCCAAGTTCTTCTTCGCTCGGCTGTGACTTCCATTTGCCCACAGCCGCAGCGTGTGAAGATCGGCGGCGGCGGCGACCAGGAATTCGATTTTGCAGTGCTGGCCACGCCCTTTCAGACCGCCGCCGATCTTTTGCCACAGGATTCCGGGGCGGCGTCTTTGCGGGCTGACCTGGAACATTTTGAGCCTTCGCCGATCACGGGGATTCATCTTTGGTTTGACCGCGAGATCACGCCGTTGCCGCATGCCGTTCTGCTCGACCGCACCATCCAATGGATGTTCCAAAAGTCCAAGTTCCAGGAAGAAGGGTACCGCGAAGGGCCGGGCAGCTACATGGAGCTGGTGGTAAGCGCCTCGAAGACCTTCGTTCAAAAGTCACGCGAGGACATCCTTGATCTCGCGCAACATGAGCTGGCCGAATTCTTTCCCGCAGTCAAACAAGCCAAGGTCCTGAAGGCCGCGGTCATCAAGGAGATTTACGCAACCTATGCGATTCTCCCCGGCCTCGATCAATACCGTCCTCAGGCCAAGACTGTATGGCCACGACTTTTCCTGGCCGGAGACTGGACCGCCACCGAGTGGCCGGCGACCATGGAAGGCGCTGTGCGCAGCGGTTATCTGGCCGCGGAAGCAATCACCGCATCTTCCGGCCACCCACAGAGATTTCTGGTTGGCGATCTGCCGGCGGCTGGGCTGATGAAGCTGCTTGAATAAGGGTACACTCGGCTATTTCAAAAGCGCCACCCCCACGCAGACTAGTAAAGCGGCAGCCCAACGGCGGCGGTCGACGTCTTCCTTGAGGAAGACTTTGGCCATGCCGGCGCTTACAACAAAGGTCATGGAAGCTGAAGCTGGCGCAACCAGGCTGGCATCGCCCCAAGACAGGGCGGTGAGCAGGCTGAAGAAGGCGATGCAGAAACAGCAGATGGCCAGGAGAAACAACTTCTCGCTGAACACGCGGGCGATTACCGCAGACAGTCCGTTGCGCAGCCGCAGATCGCTCAGATCGCCAATGCGCTTCATAGCTGCGGAGAGCAGTACGTCGCCTCCGCTGGAAGCCAGGACGATCAAGGCAATGGCCGACCACAGCTCAAGCGATTTCATGCTGCTCCTCCGGCCTGGCTATGGGTGATTTCCGGCTTTGCGGTACGGTCAAAGCCGGACCACGCGTGACCCAGCCCACACCGCAACTGATCAGCAGCACTCCCAGCCAGCGCATGGGGCTGACGTTCTCGTGCAGAAAGTATCTTCCCAGCAGCGTGACCATGACATATCCGAGCGCGGTGGCCGGCAGAACATAGCTCAAATCGGCCCAGGAAAGCGCGTTCAGATAGGCAGTAAAGAATGCAATCAGGCAGAGTATGCCGGCCAGCACCCAGGGATTACCAAGCGCAGCCACCACTTGCCAGACGTGATGCAAATCGACCGGGCCAAAGTCGTTCATGCCGCGCTTGAGCAGCGCATCGCCGGTGCTGCCGAAACACGTCACCGCAAACAAGACCAGATACTTCTTGTAGTTCAAGGTTTAATCCCCGGATGTAGCTTGGGATGATGCCTGGGCCGTTACTGATTCCGAGCCGTGCGTCGCGTTGTCGCGCATCTCTTTGGCGAGGCGGTTGCGTTGCGCGCGCAGCTTCAAAAACGACTTGGCTTCCTTGTACAGCCGCTTCCGGTCCGTAGAGTTGAAAGCGGCCTTGCGCACGATGCGGAAGACGGCTTTGGGACGGAAATAATACTCGTCGTAAAACTTGTGCACCATCTCCAGCACGTGCTCGCGAGGCAGGCCGGGATACTCGATCTGCGCTACTTGATGTCCGCCGTCATCCACCATGCGCTCCGTGCCCACGATGAAGCCGTTCTTCTTGGCGAAATCATAGAGCTCGGTGCCGGGATAGGCGTGGGCGATCGAGACCTGGATGGTCTCCACGTCCAGCTCTTTGGCGAAATTGATGGTGGTACGGATGGACTCGCGCGTTTCACCGGGCAGGCCGAGGATGAAATCTCCGTGCACTACCAGGCCCAGCTTCCTGGTGTCTTTGGTGAACTGGCGGGCGCGCTCCACCGTGGCGCCTTTCTTGATGTTCTTCAGGATCTGCGGATCGCCCGATTCATAGCCCACAATCAGGAGCCGGCAGCCGGACTCGCGCTGCGCCTTCAGGGTCTCGTAATCGGTGGTCACGCGCGACGTGCACGACCAGGTAAGATTCAGCGGCTTCAACTTTTCGCACAGCTCAACGGTGCGCGCCTTCTGGATGTTGAAAGTGTCGTCGTCAAAGAAATATTCCTTTACCCACGGCCAGTATTCTTTGGCCTGGGCCATCTCGCGCGCCACAGCGTCTGAAGAACGCTTGCGCCAGGGATGTCCGCTGAGCGTCTGCGGCCACAGGCAGAAAGTGCATTGCGCCGGGCAGCCACGGGTGGTGTAGAGCGAGACGAACGGATAAAGCAGGAAGGGGACGTTGTAACGGCGCACGTCGAGGTCGCGATAGTACACGCTGGTGACGTCAGGGAGCGCGTCCAGGTCCATCACGTCGCCGCGGTCTGGATTGTGCACGACTTTGCCGCCGGCGTCGCGATAGGAAACACCGCGAATCTCGGAAAGCGGCGAGCCGTTGGCGTACTCCACCACGGAATAATCGAACTCGCGGCGGCAGACAAAATCGATGGCCGTGCCCTCGGCCAGCGAACGCTCGGGCAAGGTGGTCACGTGCGGGCCCACGAAGGCGATCTTCAAATTGGGGTTCGCCTCTTTCATCTTCGCGGCCAGCCGGATGTCGCCGGGGAAGCCGGGCGTGGAGGTGAACAGCACCAGGAATTCGTACTGCTTGCCGATCTCGATGGTGTCCTGGGCGGAGACGTGGTGCGGCGCCGCGTCCAGCAAACGCGAACCTTCCAGCATGCCCGCCGGATACGCCAGCCAGACCGGGTACCAGTAGGATTCGATCTCGCGCGTGGCGGGCCACCGCGAACTTGCACCGCCGTCAAAGTTCTCAAACGACGGTGGATTGAGAAATAGCGTTTTTAATGGCATGGACTTGAGACACTATATTATCACTCACGGTTGTGCCCTAACCGCAAGAGAATTCAAGCGGTTAGACCCAGTGGTTGAATGGCCTTCCGGTGCATCGAGCGGGGCCTTGCTCAGCCCCCTGATTCTTCCTCCTCGCGGTACGGCTCAAAGTCGAGGCGGCCTACGTTGCTGGCGGCAATCTGCAGGGCGTAAAGGAGCTGGCCGGACAGCTTCATGTCGACGCGACCGTCCACCAATGCCTGCACTACTTTCATCAGCGCCAGTTGGATGGCGTTGGGGTCTTCGAGCAAGGGCATGGCCGCTTTTTCAGGGCGCATGGCCTGCATGCTCTGGTGGGCGTAGCACAGCTTGCTGCCGCGCATGCGGGGCGAACCGCAGAGCAGGCCGTTGCTCTTGCGATGGCCGCAACGCCGCGCCAGGCGGGCCCGCTCCCGGTCGCGGCTGCCGCGCTCCATCATCGCGAGCAGGTCTTGGAAGGCGCGGTGCTCCAGCGAATCCACCAACGCGCCGTCGCGCCGTTTGCGCCCAAAGGGATGCGCCGCCAGGTAATTCTTGTACGCCTGGTAGGGGGTGTAAAACTGCTGGCAGAGTTGCCCTGCCGTGGTGCGCGACCACTCCTGGAGCATCTTCTGCCGGTAGGCTTCCTGCTGCTCCAGGGGCAGAGGGACGGGTCCCGTGATCATCTCCCGCGGCGTGTCATTGGGCAACCACTCGATATCCGGGTTGTCGAAATCTGGGTTATCTAACGTCACAATCACCTCACAAGAAAGCAAATTAGCAAGCAGCAACCGGCCCAACCCCAAAACTCGGTAGTGGGCTACTTTGACTGTCAGTCAGCCCCGGAGTGATCTTCGAAACACCAAAGATGGTCATGACCACGTGGAGCTCACCACGCCACCGGCGCCTGTCATCTCGACCAAGCCCGAGGAAGTCCGCGCAGCGGACGACTCAGGGCGCGCGGAGAGATCCAGAGGATGTGCCCTCTGCCATGCTGTCGCGAGGCGTTCTCACCATGTTGTGTGGGCATCGTTCCCGCGTCGACATCATCGGATTCTCCATGCGGTTCCAGGGACCGTTCCTGGGTAGAACCCCCTGAATCAGCATGGAAAGAAGCAAACATTCTCGGGATCTCTCCACTCGCGATGACAAAGGTCCCAGTATCTATCGATCGGATTCAAAGTAGCCCAACCCCAAAACTCTTACCGGGCGTTTTCGCCGATCAACCCGGGATCGGTCTGTGCCGTCAGGGATCCGCCCGGTCTATACCCCCCAAGTGGGGTATACCTCCTCCCCCTGGTCAACTAGGATTCTAAAGGGCTTAGGCGGTCAGATCCCCCATTTTGAGGCCCCAAACCGAGTCATGTCTGGTCCCATTTACTGTCAACGCCGGGGGTCTTCCACGGCGACTGTTCTCTCGACGCCGATTCTAAAAAGGCGAACATGCGATCGTCCCGAGGCTATTTCCCCACTGCGCCGGTTTGCCGGCAAAAGTGGCAAGCAAAAAACTGATCGCATTCATTCGCCGTTTCATATCCCCAGTCTTGCGCTCTGCTCAAATAATCCGGTTGGGTCAAGACACCCGTTGCGGGGCGTCTCACACAACGCACGCTGCGGCCAAAGAACAAAAAAAACCGGCAGGTTCGGCGCCTGGCGATTTTGCCTTGGGCGTTTCCTTCCGGCGACTACCGTGGTCCCCGTTGCTGCTGGGGCGGGTTGATCGTTGCGCCCGTCCCTCTGCTTGCTCGGCGGAGGGGCGTCGACTCCCCAAGGATGGGTCCGGAAAGGCGGTTCGCCATTTGCGTAGCCGTTGGCCTCATGTCGTTCGGTGGAGCAGAGGCTGACTGCTGGGCTGAATCGTATCGTTTGTCAAAGAGCCTGCCGCCGGCCACGTTCGGCCCGCGGGAGGAACCTGCTGTTGAGTGCAGATCCAATCGCCAGTATACAATATCATGTTTAATATATCAACTGTATTGTTTTGCGGAGAAAGCCCGGGTGGGCCACCCGGCCAACAGAATCCAGCTTGTGAGTGTCGTTCGCTTCACAGCTCCAGATTAGCAACTGCCGACGCAATCACTAGTTGGTCCATACCTGAATCACGCAGGTGCGGGCCGAACTGCCGGTAACGAACGTAATCGAATCCTGGACATGGCCGTCGATCTGAATTGCACCCCTGGGGTCGACCGTATAAGTGAAGCCCTGGCCGCTGCAGTCGGCCTTTTGGGAGGACACCCCTGGCCACGACTTGTAGTTCAGAAGTTCGGACACCGGATAGTAAAAATCACACACGAGGTAGTCCGACACCCAACGACCGCCGTCGGAGAGGCAAGCGCCTGGATCGACGATCAATGGATCCTCGGTCACGGCAAACGTCGCGTGCCACGAGGGAAACTGGTATGCGTCAAACGTTGTGTTCGCGGGAAGGTAGACGCAGGTGCTGGCATTCGCGGCCTGGCAAAAATTCAGATAGTCCTGCGGAATCGGCCCATACAACACCTTGGTCATATCCGGCATGGCAACCGGGAAAATGGACATCGCTGTGCTGGGTGCGGCTGACGTTGACAAGGCGCTCTTCGTCGGAGGATCCTTCGTATTCGGCCGATGGGCACCGCCTCCGCTCACCTCCGGCGGCGCTTTAGTCAGCGTGCCGGCAACAGCTCTGCCCGCCACCGGCGGCGCGTTAGTCAGCTTGCCGACGACAGCTCTGCCCAGCACGGCCGCCCTGGAAAAGTTCTCCATCCTTGCACGATGTTCGGCCCGCAGTTTCCCCAGCGTGGCGATTCGCCCGGACTTCAGCTTGATTCCGGTGTTGTCGGGCAGGCGCATGCGCTCTTGAACCGTCAGGGAAGCTATGGAGCGAGGCGCGGCCCCACCGACGGATCGCGGCGGCGACAACAACATCAGGCCAAGCCCGGCAGTTGCGAAGCAGACAAACCTGAAGACCGATGCTCTGCGAGTCCTCATGGCTGAATCCCCTTCGGAGATACTGACCCAACTGCCGATCATGCTACCATGAACTTTTCTAAACTCTCGATAACCTTCTATCGCACTGCAGCACAAGGAATTATCGGGCTCTCTGAGCTCTACCATGCCCTAAGTTGTTGGCGGCCTTTGGGGATGGCCTTATAGGAGCAGGGCCAACGCGAACGGCAGAGTGCGTACCCGGCTGTTTGAGATCGACTTGATCACGTTGAGAGTGCCAAGTCGTGTAACTGATGTCATAACGACGTCGGCCTCGCAACGGACCGAGTAGACTTTGCGGTGTCCAACCAAAAAGGCTCGGGACGAAGGAGGCCGAGATGAAAATTGTAGGCTGCGATCTGCACGCAAGACAACAAACCATCGCCATG
>DATDGY010000083.1:0-24564 GCA_036521855.1 Candidatus Angelobacter sp. | reverse complement strand
GCACATCACAGTGTCCATGAAGCTCCAGCAGAACATCTGGCGGGTGGATAAGGTTTCAGTCGGAGCGGAATTTCCCATTGGTGATCCGAAATTCTTTGCGGAGATATTCCTGAAAACGACCGACGGAGAAGCCTCCGGTCTCAGCGCCGTCGCCGGAGTCCATTACGAATCACAAACCCCCGAGGCTCCAGCGCCGGCGATGCCGCCGGATCAAATCATTCGGACGCTGGCGTCGGCGGAGACGCTGTTTGCCCAGCAGCACCCGGAAACCGGCTTTACCTGCTCGCTTCCGGACCTGGCCGAGATGTCAAAGATGTTGAACGTTGATCAACAGGTGCTCACCGGCGCCTTTAACGGTTACCGCTTTGCTCTGGCCGGTTGCGAAGGCAAACCTACCGGGAGCTACCAGATCACGGCGGAGCCTCTGCTGGCGGCGCCAGGACTCAAGGCTTTCTGCACCGACGCCACGCAGAACCTGCGCGCCGACGACAACGGCCACGGCGCTGCGTGTCTGGCATCGGGCAAGAGGTATCCTGCGGTAGTTGTACCAGAGTCGGTGGGACTAGATGTCCAGGTCCAGGAGCCGGCGCCCAAACCGGAGCCATAGGCTCATCGCTTCTGCAAAAACGGATTCGTCTCTCGCTCGTCACCAATAGTCGTCTGCGGGCCGTGACCGGGGACAACCAGCGTATCATCCGGCAGCGCCAGCACCCGCGTGTGCAGGGAGCGGATGATCTTGTCGAACGACCCGCCGGGCAAGTCGGTGCGGCCGATGCTGCCGGCAAAGAGAGTATCGCCGGCGATCAATTTCTTTTCTTCGGGGAAGTAGAGGCAGATGCTGCCTTCCGTGTGCCCCGGGGTATGCACCACGTTCGCCGAGATGTTGCCGACCCGCAGCACGCGGCCTTCGCCCGCAGCCTCATCCACTTGAACCGTGCCCGGCGGTTTCATGCCTACCCACGCGGCCTGCATGTCCAGCATCTTGAGCAAGGCATGGTCGTTCTGGTTCATCAGGATGGGCGCTCCGGTGGCCGCCTTCAGTTTCATGGCGCCGCCCACGTGGTCGATATGGGCGTGGGTCACCACGATCTGCTTCAGCGTGAGCTTTTCCTGGCGCAGGATCTCGATAATATCTTCAATCTGGTCGCCGGGATCGATGACGATGGCCTCGCGGGTCTGTTCATCGCCGATGATGGAGCAGTTGCACTGCAGCGGGCCGACGGGGAGGATGCGGTGGATCATAAGGCATAATGCTAGCTACTAGCCACGAGCTGCTAGAGCTAGGAGCCAGCAGCTAGGAGCTAACTACTTCTTCGCCGGCACGCTTTGCGGGCTCTTCACGTTTTCCATGATCGAGGTCGGGTGATTTCTGCCGGCAAAGATGGTCAACAATATGGACGTCAGCATGAAGATGATGGCACACCACGTGGTCAGCCGGGAGAGCGCGGTAGCTGTTCCGCGCGGGCCAAAGGCTGTCTGGCTGCCCATGCCGCCGAAGGTGGCGGCGATATCCGCGCTCTTGCCATGTTGCAACAGCACCACAACAATCAGGACGGCGCAAACGAATACATGAACAATCGTGATTAAAGCAATTACCATTCTCTCTCCAAGAATCCTTTCCAAAACTTTGTGGTGCGGAAGGGGGGATTTGAACCCCCACGCCTTTCGGCGCCACCCCCTCAAGATGGTGTGTCTGCCAGTTCCACCACTTCCGCACTGGCCCTGGTGCGCTCCATCCTTGCCAATATTCCGGAATAGGAGCCCAACTGGGAAGGGAAACCCAATTATAACAAACCGTTGCGGGGGAGCGGCCGCGGTCCTAACCGGTAGTGTCCTCACGCCGATTTGCTCGCCGGTTAAGAATCGCGGCGTCGTCAGACGGTAGGGGATGGGTGGGGGGTCTCGGTCCGCCCCGGAACCGGTCCACCAGTTCCCAGAGCATAAGAATGATACGATTCACCATTTCAGCACTAGCACCAAAGAACCCAACGCCATTTTACCATCAACAACGCACCGTCCTCACCGTGACAACGCGTGTAATCCCGATCCCAAGATCAAGTTTGCGCTTGCTTCGCGCCGTGGCTCGGTAGATCATTTTGTCAAGATTCCCGAAATCCCCCAGGATGATGCTTGCAGTCGGCGTGACCAAGGAGTTACGTGGCGGAACCCAAGCCCAGTTTGGAGCAAATCTCTGACCAGCTTCGCCAGGCGGAGGCGGCCGGCGACCCCTGGAAGGAGGGAATCGCGCTCAACAACCTGGGCGACTACTACAAAGACCGCCACGAGAGCGCCAAGGCCCTGGAGCACTTCCAAAAAGCGCTGAAGTACTTCACGGCGCTGGACGACGCCGAAAAGCGGGCCACGGTCCTGAACAATATCGGCGGCGTCTACGTGGATGCCAAGCAATATCCCCAGGCCCAGGAACAGTTCACCCTGGCGCTGGGCGTTTACGGATCGATCGCCCATGCGTTCGGACAAGCCATGGCCCTGAACAACCTGGGTGGCGTGCAGATGGCACAGCGCCGCTATGAAGAAGCGCGCAAGCAGTTCATCCTTTCGGCTTCGTTCTTCCGCTCCGCGGCCGCTCACGCCTGGGAAGGCCAGGCCCTCGAGAACCTGGCCGCAGCCGAAGCCGGGATGGGCAACCAGAAAGCGGCGATCGAAAGCTACGGTCGTGCGCTGCAAATCTGGCAACAGCAGGACCAGACCGACCGCCAGGCCATGATTTTGAACCGCATTGCCACGCTGCACGCGGCCTCCGGGGAGAGCCGGGGCGCAGTGGAGCTGCATACGCGGGCCCTTACGCTAGCGAAGAAATCAAACAACCCGCCCTTGGAAGCCGTGACCCACGGCAGTCTTGGCCGCCTGCATCTGGAGGCCCGGAACTGGGCCGCAGCCCGTACGGAACTCGACCACGCGCTGCGCATGTTTCGCGAATCCGGTGATAAACGCGGTCAGGCGTCCACGCTCATGAACTTAGGCATGCTGGATCTGGCGACCGGAGCTGAGATGTTGAGCTCCGCCGTAAGCCTCTTTCGCGAGATCGGGGACGCTGCCGGCGAACAGGCCGCATTGGATCTCATGCCGGACAAAAAGAGTCCTGCGGCGGCCGAGGATAAACCGGCCTGATTGCGTCCTTAGGATGTTGGGGCAACGCCTTGCGCATTTCCACAGTTGGTGTCGCCTGCGGCGTCCCTCCGCCAGGGCTTAAAGCCCTATCATTCAAAATAAAGACATGCTTTCGCGGCCATAAATGGCCGCTCCTCCACCCGCGCTCCGGACACAGCAACCTTGGGAGCCGCTCCAATTTCCGGCTTGCTCCGGCTTGCGGTCGGCGCTACGATGCCTAGCGGAAAACATCCGCTTGGAGGTACTCCTATGCGACGTGCAATGTTCCTTGCCTTTCTGCTAACTGCCGTGACTGCCGTTGCCCAGGTTGCGACTATCCACATCCCGGCGGGATCGGAAGAAGAGAAAGCCCTCGATGCCGTCAGCAAAGAGAGCGACGCGCAGAAGCGCATCGCCATGCTGCAGGATTTCCTGCAGAAGTTTTCCTCCAACCAGGAGATGGTAACTTACGGGCAGTGGCAGCTGGCGCAGCTATATCTTGATCAGGGCGATACCGCCAAAGCCATGGAATTCGGACAAAAAGCGGTGGCCGGGCAGCCCAACAATCTGGATATCCTGGTGTTCATGGTTGGCGCAGCGCAAAGAGCCAAATCCAACGAAGTGATCATGGATTGCGCCGTCAAGGGCGGAAAGGCCTTCAACGGCATGGCCAACCAGCCCAAGCCGGAGGGCATGGATCCGGAGGACTTCGCCTTGCGTATCAAGCAGTCCCAGGATCCCGTCCGGCCTTCCTACGAATTTCTTGAGGCCTCAGCTTTGAACGCGATGGTGGCCGAACAGAACGGCGCCAAACGCATGGCGTATATCGAAAGCTACGTTGGCGCTTTCCCCAACTCGCGTTTCCAGGAGCAGGTAACGCAACTGGCTGTGGCCACCCTGGCGGAAATGAAGGATTCGGCACGGCTGAACAGTTTCAGCGAGAAAGCTCTGGCCGCCAACCCCAATAGCGTAAGCACTCTGGTGGTGCTGTCGGAGGCGTTCGCGGAAAGCTCCGGCGCCGGGGCCGGAACCCGTGCTGAGGGCTACGCGCGTAAGGCCCTTGCGGTAGCCGCCGAACAAAAGCCCACCGACGCCAACCAGCTTCAGTTGTATACCGGATTGGCCCACTCCGCGCTGGGATATGCGTTGATGAAGCAGGAGAAACCTGCGTCCGCCATCCCCGAGCTGAAAACCGCTTGCTCCATGCTTAAGGACCATTCTGACGCTTACACCGCGGCGCTCTACCGGCTGGCCTTCGCTTATGCCAAGACCCCCGGCAGACTAGCGGACTCGAAGGCAACGCTTACTGAGCTGATCGCAATCCCCGGGCCCTATCAGCAACCGGGGCGCGATCTGCTGGCTCAAGTCCAGGCTGCGGCAGCCAAGGCGCCAGCCCGGAAGAAATAGCAGAGAAGCTCGCTGCAAGGACTAGGCAGACATCCTGGGTAGAATTCCCCAAAAGCAACATGGCAGATGGCACTCGCTCGGGGTCGCTCAGGAAGCCCAGGATTTAAAAAAGTCCCAAGAAACCATCAGCATCGCTTGCGGCATTCGAGATGGGTGCGCCGATGGGACGGACAGGAATCAAGAAATAGGAGTGCGCGTCAGGCGACCAATTCTTCTTTTCTCTTTCGCGGCACAAAACGTTCCAGCAGGCTCTTGAGCCGTGGACTCAGGCACAAACGTTCGCTCTCTTCTGCAAAGCGCTTGCCTGGATCGGGGACGGCCTTGAGGGCGTAGCGCAGGTAAGAGAGGCGCAACAACCACAACGCATGTTCCGTATCCTGCTCGGCGCGAACCGGGAAGGTGATCCAGCCGGAATCCGGCGCCCAGCGATGCTCCTGAGCATGGCCTTCGTCAAGAAGGGCGTCGCGCAAGGCGCGAGGGAAAGGGATCTCCACAGCGCCGTCATTGTGCATGTGTCCGACTTCCGCGCTTCCCAGGCAGAATTCCAGTCCGCCAAAGCGATGCGGATGTACAGTGATTCCCGGCCAGGTTGACACTTGCTCTTCCACCTTCTTCAAGGACTCGATTGTCATGGGATCATGCCCTCTTCGGGTGATCTTGTTGCTGGCTTTTGGATGTATGACCTGGTCTGGGCGACTCAGAATTTCTGAGCAGCGGATCACTTTGGATTACTTGAAGATACGGCGATCACTCGGGCACTTTCGCGCAGAACAAAGCCCCGGCCCGGCCAGAGAAGTAACCGGGCGGGGGCCGAAAATCAGAATCAATTCTGCTTCTTCTCGTTGTAGGTGGCGGCGACATGCGTGCCGTCATTCTCGGTGGTCACAATGAAAGCAACCGTGCGTTTTTGGCCGTCATTCTGGCCGCTGACCATGCCGCCGACTTTGCCATCCGCATTGCTGGTGGTGCTGGTGACTTTGAATCCGGCGGATTTCAGAGCGCCGCTATAGTAGCTCAGGACTTTGTCTGGGGAATCGCTGGTAACAAACCCAAAAGAGCCGGTCTGCTCGGTGGCGTTGCTCATCGAAAGACCGCCTTGCGGGTTGGAACCCGAGTATGCCGGAACCCAATCCGGAGCCTTGTCCGCGCCGGTTCCAAGCTTTACGTTGCCATCCGGGCCCTTGATTTCCACGCTGCCGGCCTTGGTGTCGGCGCTGATGGTGGCGGTCTTGCCTTGGTCGTCGGTCATCACGAGCCTGTTGTTGGCGCGGTCCAGCTTCATGGTAACGGTCTTGCCCTGATCGTCGGTGACCACCATGATCTGCTTATCCGGATCGACCCTCATGGTGGAAGTTCTTCCGGTCTTCTTATCGTGAACCACGATGGTGCCCGTAGAATCGTCGCTCGTCACTGTTTCGAGGTCGGGATTCGCGGCCACGGTCAGCTTGGCCACCGCCAGAACGGGGTTCTTCTGCATCAATTCCGGATCCAGGCCGATCTGCTTGGCCTTGTGGTAGACAAAGAAGCCGAGACCGACGAAAACCAGGATTCCAAGGACCACAATGCTCGCGCATCCCCCGAGAATCCAAAGAAAGACCTTGCCACCGCCTTTGGTCGGCGGTGCTGCCGGTGGACCTCCTGCGGGCGGTTGTGGAGTCGTTGATGGCGCTGATGACATAAGAGTCTCCTCTTTGTTCTTTGAGAATCCTGGTGGAAATGGAGGACATTATACGTGGATGGGCGGAGTGCGCCCAGGAATATTTCGGCCCAGCTAGTGGCCGGGAGCTAGCTCCGCATACTTCACAATCGCGGCAAACGATTTGGGATCGAGGCTGGCGCCGCCGACCAGGGCGCCGTCGATATCCGGGTGCGACATCAGGAGCCGGGCGTTATCCGGTTTGACGCTGCCACCGTAAAGTATGCGCATCCTTCCGGCGACGTCTTCGCCGAAGGCCTCGGCGGCCTCAGCGCGAATGGTCCGATGCGCCTCTCCGGCTAACTCGGGCGTGGCGGTCTTGCCGGTGCCAATCGCCCAGACTGGCTCATAGGCCATCGAGATGGCCCCGGCCTGGTGGCCAGAGACCTCCCGGAAAGCGATGCTGCACTGGCGGCGGAGAATGTCTTCGGTGAGGCCGGCTTCGCGCTCCTGGATCACCTCACCCACGCAAACGATGGGCTGGAGCGCGCCGGACAGCGCCGCCTTGAGCTTGCGGTTGACCGCGTCATCGGTCTCGCCAAAGTATTGGCGCCGCTCGGAGTGGCCGATGATCACGTGGGAGCAGCCGGCTGCACGCAACATCTGCGCCGAGATCGCGCCGGTGTAAGCGCCTTCTTTTTCCCAGAACACGTCTTGACCGCCCACGCCGATGCCGCTGCCGGCAAGCGCAGCAACCACGGCGGGTATCGCCACAAACGCCGGACACAAGACGATCTCGTCCCGGTTATGCTCCCGCACCTGGGGCAAGAAAGCAGCCACGTACTCGCGCGCCTGCTCCGGCGTCTTATACATCTTCCAATTGGCGGCAATCAGTTTCTTTCTCATGCGACGGCTTCAGCAACGATTTCAAGATGTGGGGACAATCTGGCCAGTTGGGTGGCGGCGCCTGTATAGGCGCTATGCGTGTCGCGATCGAAGAGAACAAAGCGGGCCAACGTAACGGACCTGGGCTCATACAGAAGACTGGCGACCGCGCGCAAAGCGATCGGCGCGGCGAGCGAGACCGGGTAACCAAAAATTCCGGTCGAGATGGAAGGAAAGCTGATGCTCAGGCAGCCCTGGCGGGTGGCCTCCTGCATGGCGTTGGAGTAGCAGCTTTCCAGAATTTGCGGTTCATTCACGTCGCCGCCGTTCCATACCGGGCCCACGGTGTGGATCACATACTTCGCTTTCAGATTCCCTCCCAGTGTAATCACGGCCTGGCCGGGCGGGAGCGAACCGCGCCGATCGCGAACCTTGCGGCATTCGGCAAGCAATTGCGGTCCGGCCGCGCGATGGATGGCGCCATCCACGCCTCCTCCGCCGAGCAGGGAAGAGTTGGCGGCGTTCACGATGGCATCGGTCTCTTCTCGGGTAATATCCCCCAGCGTCAACTCCAGCACAGAAAGTTTGCCGATGCGATAGCGCAGATGGAGGCTCATGAGTTAGTTGTCCGTCAGCGCCTCAACGCCGGGGAGCTTTTTGCCTTCCAGGAACTCGAGCGAGGCCCCGCCACCGGTGGAGATGTGAGTGATCTTGTCCGCGACTCCGGACTGTTGCACCGCCGCCACCGAATCACCGCCGCCGACAATCGATGTTGCCTTGCGATTGGCTGCCACCGCCTGGGCGATCTGCATGGTTCCGTGGGCAAACGGCGGGCACTCAAACACCCCCATAGGCCCGTTCCAGACGATGGTCCGCGCAGCCGCAATTTCTTTGGTGAATTCGGCTACGGTCCGGGGGCCGATGTCCAGCCCCATCTGGTCGGCGGGAATGTCGCGGTCGGCGGCGATCACCTGGGTGTGCGCCGCGGCATCGATCTTGCCGGCAATCACGTGGTCCACCGGCAAGAGCAGCCGGACGTTCTTGGTGTGCGCTTCTTTCAGCAGCGCCTTCGCCAGTTCGACCTTGTCATCTTCCACCAGCGACTTGCCCACCTGCCGTCCCTGGGCTTTGAGAAAAGTGTAGGCCATGGCGCCGCCGATCAGCAGGGCATCGACCTTGCCGAGCAGGTTGTGGAGCACGTCGATCTTGTCCGACACTTTGGCCCCGCCGATGATGGCTACAAACGGCTTGTCCGGGTTGGTGGTGACTTTGCCCAGGTACTCGAGTTCCTTTTGCATCAGCAGCCCGGCTGCCGCCTGGTGGAGAAACCTGGTGATGCCGACCGTAGATGCATGGGCGCGATGGGCCGAACCGAAGGCATCGTTCACATAGACGTCGGCCAGGGCCGCCAGCTGGCGGGAAAAATTCTCGTCATTAGCCTCTTCTTCGGCGTGGAAGCGCAGGTTCTCGAGCAGCAGGGTCTGACCTTTCTCCAGCTTCTTGGCCAACTCTTCCGCGGCCAGGCCGATGCAGTCGGGAGCAAAGCCCACGTTGCAACTGCGTCCCAGTTGCTGGTCCAGGAGCATGCGCAGACGCTCGGCCGCGGGCTTGAGACTCATCTTGGCGTTGAACTTGCCTTTGGGACGTCCCAGGTGCGAAGCCAAAATCACACGCGCACCCTTGCGCAGCGCGTATTCGATGGTGGGCAGGGTCTCGCGGATGCGCGTATCGTCGGTGACGCGGCCGCCGTCATCGAGCGGGACATTGAAATCCACGCGCATAAATACCCGGTGGCCGTCCAGGTGCAACTCTTGAATGGAGAGCTTGGCCATAGCTTGCTTCAATCGAAACAAATTGCCGCGCTGAGGTTCACAACTTACAGTCCTTTTTTGGCGACGAAGTGAACCAGGTCGCGCACGCGGCAGGAATAGCCCCACTCGTTGTCATACCAGGCGATCACCTTCACGCAATTGTTGTTCACCACGCGAGTCAGGAGAGCGTCCACGATGGAGGAGCGGTCGTCGCCGCGAAAATCTACCGACACCAGTTCCTGCGTTTCATACCCTAGGATCCCTTTCATAGGACCGGCGGCGGCTGATTGCAGCGCCTTGTTGACCTCGTCCACGCTGGTCGCCTTCTCCACGAACGCCACCAGATCCACCACTGAGACGTTGGGCGTGGGCACGCGCATGGCAAAGCCGTCGAGCTTGCCCTTGAGATCGGGAATGACCAGGTGCAGGGCCTTGGCAGCGCCGGTCGATGTCGGGATCATGGAGAGCGCGGCGGCGCGGGCGCGGCGAAGGTCTTTGTGGGGAAAGTCCAGAATCACCTGGTCATTGGTGTAGGAATGAATGGTGGTCATGGTCCCGCTTTGAATCTTGAAAGTGTCATGGATCACCTTGGCCACAGGCGCCAGGCAGTTGGTGGTGCACGAGGCATTGGAAATCACGTGATGCCTGGCGGGATCGTACTTACCCTCGTTCACGCCCAGGACGATGGTGATGTCCTCATTCTTCGCCGGGGCGGAGATGATGACCTTCTTCACCGGGCCGCGGAGGTGCTTCTTGGCATCTTCGGCATCGGTGAACCTTCCCGTCGATTCAATCACCACTTGGGCTCCCACCGAATCCCACTTGATTGCCGCAGGGTCTTTCTCGGAGAATACCTTCACCGCCTTGCCGTTGATGAGGATGGAATCGCCGGTCGCCTTGATGTTCTGTTTCAGGTTGCCAAGGATGGAGTCGTACTTGAGCAGGTGGGCCAGCGTGGCCGGGCTGGTGAGATCGTTGAAGGCTACAAATTCAAGGTTCGGATCGTCAATCGCTGTGCGCAGGACGTTGCGACCGATCCGGCCGAAGCCGTTGATGCCGACTTTTACTGCCATGGATGCGCGTCCCTCCCTGAAGGCCTTTAGTACTTTCGCTGATAACGTGAGATGCCAGAAGAAAACAGCGCGCGGATACCTGGTTAAAACTCCTCAGGTTAGCAGAGAGCGTTGAGCCGGAGCAAATGGCGGTTGGCGTTTGTGTCTGAATGTACACTGGAACCAAGGGCCTGTCGGCGGAGTCTGAAACAACTAAACTACGGCAACCGCCAGCCGACCGGCGGAAACCAGGACGGAAACGGAGATCGCGAATGAGAAGAAGAATTCTACTTATCGTTGCATTGGCAGCGCTCTTGGCAAGCACCGCAATGGCGCAGGACATTGCCGGCGATTGGCAAGGAACGCTCAAAGCGGGTATAGATCTCCGAGTCATTGTGCATATTGAAAAGGCGGAGAGCGGCGGGTGGAAAGCTACCCTGTACAGCATCGACCAGGGAACTGAGGCCATACCCGTCACTTCTGTGACATTGCAAGGGTCAACCCTCAAATTGGGCGTTGATCTGATCCGCGGCACGTACGAAGGCAAGGTCAGCGCCGACGGAGCCTCCATTGCCGGGACCTGGACGCAGGGCCTGCCGCTGCCGCTTGAACTGCAGCGCGCGACCAAGGAGACTGCATGGCAGCGCGACGCCTCGCCGCACACCGTACAATTCGT
Organism: Candidatus Angelobacter sp.; assembly: GCA_036521855.1. Taxonomy (GTDB): domain Bacteria; phylum Acidobacteriota; class Terriglobia; order Terriglobales; family Acidobacteriaceae; genus Angelobacter. Next base: position 13,989 of record DATDGY010000083.1, on the reverse strand, counting down.
TACCGTCGACAGCAGCGTTAAGCTGGAGGTCCTTGATTGGGGCGGCACCGGGCGGCCTGTGGTTCTGCTGGCCGGTCTGGGAAACACCGCGCACGTGTTTGACAAGTTCGCCCCCAAGCTCATTTCCACCCACCATGTTTACGGCATTACGCGCCGCGGATTCGGAGCGTCCAGCGTACCTGCATCAGGGTACTCCGCCGACCGGCTCGGCGACGACGTGCTCGCCGTGATCGATTCACTCAAGCTCGACCGGCCGGTCTTAGTGGGGCACTCCATCGCCGGCGAGGAATTGAGTTCGATAGGAACGCGGCATCCCGAAAAGATCGCGGGGCTGATCTATCTCGACGCGGCGTATCCTTACGCGTACTACGACCGCACGCGCGGCAATTTGCAGATTGACAGGGTTGAGCTGCAAAAGAAACTGGAGCAGTTGCAACCTGGGGCCAGCCGGCACGACCGGGAGCAGGCGATTCAGGAATTGCTGCAAACCAGCCTTCCCCAGTTGGAAAAGGACCTTCAGGAGTCGCTCAAGGATCTGCAAACCGAGCCTCCGGAGCCCCAAGCCGGGCCCAACGCGCCGCCCCCGCCTCAGCTTCCGGCTCCGGCTCGAGCCATCATCGACGGTGAGCAGAAGTACACGAGTATTCGAGGCCCCATCCTCGCTATTTACGCGCTTCCTCACACTCGGCCGGGCCAGACCGAGGCGGCCGAGGCCAGAGATCTGGAGACAACGGGAGCACAAGCCAAGGCGTTTGAAGCCGGCGAACCCTCAGCGCACGTGGTTCGCTTGGCCCATGCAAATCATTACGTCTTTGAATCGAATGAGGCGGACGTGCTGCGCGAAATGAATGCTTTCTTCGCCAGCCTGCGATGACAATGCGGAAGTGAGAGGGGTTTTCGGCAGGACTCAGCCCATCACCGCCGATAGAGAAACAGATCGTAGTCCACGTTTCCTTCCGACTTGACGGGCATGGACTTCTCCTGGCGCCAGCCGGGAACAGGGTAGTCGAGCGCAACCACCCGCGTCCCTTTGGCCAGTTGGCTAGCCATCCGGGGTCCAAGATAACCATTCACTTGAGTGAGTAGATAGAGAGTTACCACGGTGGCATCGTGGAGGTCAGCTTTGAAAAAATCTTCAGCGCGAAACGAGACCCTTTCCGTCAAGCTGTAATCGCGGACCTTCTCTTCTGCGTGCTTGCGCAGTTTGTCGTCCAGTTCGATGCCTACTGCCCGGGCTCCGAACTCCTGGGCAGCCATGATGGGAATGCGGCCGTCGCCTGAGCCCAGGTCGTAAACCAGGTCCTTGGGGCCGATCTCGGCGAACTCCAGCATCTGGCGGCAGACAGCCCAGGGAGTAGGAGCAAAGAAGGCCGCCGTCCGCATTTCCTTCAGCGCCTGTTCCAGGCCGACGCCAATCTTATTGCGTTTGCGAAAAAAGAAGAGAGCCATACCCTAGTGGATAAATGCCGCGGGAGCATGGCCCCGCGGCATTCTTGAGCCTAACAGAACTCTTGATGCGGCGTTTTTGCTAGCCTTGGCCTCCTGCTTGCTAAACCTTGGCCGCAGCTACTTCGGCTGCGTCTGATCGACCTTCTGATTGGCCTTCTGATTGGCTTCCTTCTGTGCGGCGTTAGTGGCGGCCGCCGTCTTTCCGCCTTTCACGTAGGTGGCTTTCGTGGTTGCATTAGATTCCGCGGCGCCCTTCTGATGTTTCATGTAGATGTCCTGATCCCTCACCTTGCCTGCACCGCCGCCTCCGCCCGTGGCTGCGGTCTTTGCGCCCGTCTTCGCGGCATCTTTGGATGAGGCGTCCAAATTGGCTTTGCTCGACTTGTGGGCGGTGTCGTTTCTGATCGACTTGAAATAGGCCGTGTCGTGAGCCGCTTTCTGTTCTCCGCCAGCCTTGCGTTCCGTCTTCGCGGCATCTTTGGATGAGGCGTCCAAATTGGCTTTGCGCCACTTGTCGTCCTTGACGGCCCCGACATGCTTCTGAGAGTCGGCGCCCACTTTTTCATTGACCACGTCTTTCGACGCCTCCTGCTCGCCGCCCGCTTTCCGCAACTTGATAGCGGCGGCGTCTTTGCTAGCCTTGTTCTCCTGCGTGGTTTTCTGGTTTTTGATTGTGCTTTCGGTCTTCGTGTTGTTGCCAGGCTGTGGACTCTTCACGTCTTGAGCTACTGAAGACGCGGCCGATCCCGCCAATCCAGCCGCAGAAAGCAATGCAACCAATCTCTTGCGCATGATGCCCTTCATTGCGCCTCCTCATTACCCGCTTGAAACACCATTACCCGCTTGAAACACCCCACCGAGCCACTAGCAGGGACTGGGCCTGCCAGGAGTAACGAAGTGGCTTAGTGCGGGTTGCGGGGCTGGATTATAGCAACTCTGCCTCAAAGAGCAAGAAATATCTGCGCGAATCTCCCTAGTTAACCCCAATTTCACCTGGATTTCTCAACGAAGGGGCGGCGCGTCCAGCTAGAAAGAGCTTCTTGGTTGGGAAGTACGCGCTGGAAAGGGTAACCGGGTTATGAACTGCCTGGAGGTTGCAAGGCTTCATGGCCGTGTGGTACACACGAACTATGCGCAACTGGATGCGCGAGCGCATGCGGCGCCGTAAAAAGAAACCGGAGATCAACGAGTCCGAGGCCACCGGCAAGGTAGGCCAGCAGAAACCTCTTGTAGATGAACAACATCCGGGGCCTATCGTCCCCGCCTACGAAGACGCGGAGGCGTCGGCCACGGAGCCGGCAGTGGCGCCGGCGCCGCCGGTGGACAAGAGGGTGGAGACCGAAATCCAGCCGGAACATCCGTCTACGCCGCCTTCCGGCGCACCCGAACAGAGGCCGGTGGAGACAGGGAAGAGCCCGCGAGCCCCCAAAGGCGTGGTGGTCCTGGCCATCGGGCTTCCGGGATCGGGAAAGACTACCTGGTTCAAACGCCGCGGCGTGACCCCTCTTTCCAGCGATATGCTGCGCTCGATCCTCTTTGACGACATCACTGAGCAGCGCTACCAGGGGCTGGTTTTTTCCACTTTGCGCTCGCTGCTGCGCGCCCGGCTCATCGCCCGCATGCCCTGGAATTACGTCGACGCCAGCAACCTGGGCGCCCACGAGCGGCGGCAGTGGATCAAGATGGCCAAAGGTTTCGGCTACGAGGTCCACGCGGTCTTCTTCGACGTCCCCATAGAAGTCTGCCTGGAACGCAACCGCAAGCGCGAGCGGCAGGTGAAAGAAGAGGTCGTCCAGCGCATGGCGGCCAAGCTCAAACCCCCGGCGTTCGACGAGGGCTTCGCCAAAATCACCGTGGTGCGGGTAAAGAGCGGGTAGATAGCTAAGCCCGGCCTGCTTCATCGTTCCCGAGGGATAAATTTGAGCGATAGGTGAGGAAATATCATCCATGAAAGCCAGACGCTTTCGACTCTTTCGTGGCTGGGTGCTGTCGGTTCTCCCCGCGCTTGCACATTCCGTTTCGTCAGACGCCTCCGATCCCACTGAACTCTTGAAACGGGTGGTTGCCAACATTGAGGCAAATCGTTTGAAGGCCCAGAACTACACGTTTGTCGAGGACTACCACGAAATAAATTACGACAAGAAGGGCAAGATCACCTATGACCACACGGCTAAATATGAAACGGTCATGATCGAAGGGACGCCGTATCGGCGCCAAGTGGAGGATAACGGGAAGCCTCTGAGCGGCAAAGCCGCAGCAGAAGAAGAGAGAAAGTATCAGGCGACGGTTGCCGAGCGGCGCCGGATGAATGCCGAGCTGAAACAGACCCTCTTTCATCGCGAGGTCCGATATAATGCCGATCCGGCATCCTGGCCAATTCTGTTCAAGGCGAGCAGCGGAGACGAAGCGGTCGTTGAAGGGCGTACGTTACTCAAATTGGTATTGAGCCCCCGCTCCGACGTCAAGCCCGAGTCGGACGAGAAAAAAGATGCGCTCCATACCTCGATCCAGCTCTGGATTGATAAAGCAGACGAGATGCCGGTGCACATGAGGACCGAATTCATAAGCGATGGCACCCACCTTCGTGCGGGAACCACAATGGATCTGTTTTGGACAAAGGAGGAGCTGAATGGAACATATTTACGCGTGCGCTCCTTGTCCCAATACCGGGCCAAGTTTTTTTTGGCTGAGGTCCCAGGCCAGTCAGAGCAGAAGTTTTCAAACTACAAGCGGTTTTCCGTCGATGTGCGCATCAAGCCACAGCCATCGCAACCGCAGTGAGCGCCGCCGTGGATTCCACTCACCCTTTGGCGAAGTGAAGCAGGGCAAAGATCCCGAACCACAACACGCCCACGAAGTGCCAATACCACGACGTTATTTCGACAGCAATCCGCTGGGATTCGAAGCGCATTCGCAGCCAGCTGCCGCAGGCTGTGTATAAGAGCACGATCAGGCCTCCGGCCAGATGTGCGGCGTGCAGTCCGGTAATCAGGTAAAAGAGGGAACTGCTGGGATTGCCGCGAAGAAATAGCCCCTGGGAGCGGAATCCATTCCAGACCCATAGTTGCCCGGCCAGAAAACCGAAACCGAGCACCACGGTGATGGCCAGCCAGGGGGGATCCAGCTTGAGCCGCGGCGGCCGGATGCCCATAGTGGCGAATTCCGACTTCTCCAGCATGCTCCGCCGAGCCAGTTCCAAGGCCACGCTGCTCAGAACGAGCAGGGTGGAGTTGACCCACAATAGACCGTAGGGCAAAGCAAGAGGTTTCCAGCCATACACCTCTCGATGCAAAGCCTCATCCCAGTGAGGAGTCCCCAGGCGTGCTACGTAGACGACGGTCAAGCCGATGAACAGGGCGGTCACGCAGACTATGCCGGCGGCTATGCCAATGCGGCCGCGACGCAGACGCTGCCCGCTGGAGAAGAAATCTTCGGGCCGGCCATGGTCCCCATCGTCGCCACCGCCGCCGTAGCCCCGGCGATACGGTATCTTTCCCGGACCACCGCCGCCAAGCTTGGGTTTGTGCTTGACGTCGACGCGTTCGCTGGTGATCGACATAACTGCTTAGAGGGCGCTCGCGCCCGTTTTCGGCGCAGCGTCTTGCATCACAAAATCCTCGACGGCGCCATGATCGCCGTATTCATAAGCACTGCCGGTCACCACCGGTTCCCGCCCGCCAAAACCCGCGGCGGGAGTTGGTGACGGCAGCGTCCACTCGAGCGTGGTGCAGTGCCACGGGTTTGCATCCGCGGCAGGTCCTTTGCGCAAGCTCCAGAAGAGGTTCACAAGGAACACGATCTGCCCGGAGATGGTTATGATGGCGGCCACAGTAATGAATTTCTGGAGCGGAGCCATCGCTGCCACATATTGTACGCCGGTAAGCGCGGAGTAGCGCCGGGGATGTCCGGCAAGGCCGAGCAGGTGCATGGGCATGAAAGTGGCATAGGCCCCGAGCAGGGTAATCCAGAAATGCAGCGCGCCCAGACGTTCGTTCATCATCCGGCCGAACATCTTGGGAAACCAGAAATAGGTGGCGGCAAAAACGGCAAACAGCCCGGCCATGGCCATTATGAGATGGAAATGAGCCACCACGAAATAAGTATCGTGCACGTAGGCATCGAGCGCCGGCTGGGCCAGCAGCGGCCCGGTAAGCCCGCCGGTGATGAACAAAGACACGAAGCCGGCGGAGAAGAGCATCGGCGTGGCAAAGCGAATCCGGCCGCCGTAGATGGTCCCCAACCAGTTGAAGGTCTTGACCGCCGAGGGAACGGCGATGGCCGTGGTCAGGGTGGAAAAGGCAAATCCAGCGGCGGGATTCATGCCACTGACGAACATATGGTGTCCCCAGACCATGAATCCCAGTGCGCCGATGGCAATGGACGCCCCGACCATGGCCCTGTAGCCGAACACCGGCTTACGAGCAAAGACCGAAAGCAGGTGCGAGGTCACGCCCATCGCCGGCAAGACCGCTATGTAGACCTCGGGATGTCCGAAAAACCAGAACAAGTGCTGCCAGAGAAGAGGCGACCCGCCGCTGTGGTCCACGGGACGGCCGCTGACGATCAGTCCGCCGGGAATAAAGAAACTGGTTCCGGCATGACGATCGCCCAGCAACATGACCGCGGCCACGAACAGCAGGCTGAACGCCAGCAGGATGAGGATGGCAGTCACGAACCAGGCCCAGCAAGTCAGGGGCATGCGCATCAGGCGCATCCCCGGAGCGCGCTTGCGCAACGTGGTGGCGATGAAGTTGACGGCGCTCATCACCGAACCCAGGCAGAACAGCCCAATGCTTACCAGCCAAAGGTCCGTACCCATTCCTTGGCCGGGACCAGCCGCAGCCAGTGCGCTCAGCGGGGCGTACTGCGTCCATCCTGCGAGCGACGCGCCACCGGGAACGAAGAAGGCCGAAATAAGGACGAAGAATGAGACCAGCGTGATCCAGAAGCCGGCCATGTTCAGCCGGGGAAACGACGTCTCCGACGCCCCCAGTTGCAAGGGAAGGAAGTACGACCCGAAACCGTTCTGGGGCACGGTGGAGAGCACAAAAAACACCATCAACGTCCCGTGCATGGTAAGGAGAGCCAGGTAATCCTCCGGCTTGAGCTCTCCGCGGAAGGGAATTCGCACCTTTGGCCACACCAGCTGGATACGCATCAGCAGGGAAAGAAAGCTTCCCACCAGCACGGCGGCCAGCGAGAGGAAAAAATACTGCACTCCGATGACTTTGTGGTCAGTGGTGAAGACGTAACGGCGCAGGATGCTCGGCGTTGCGGCGTGGGCGGAGATGAGAGATCGCTGCATCACTTCATGCCCGGGTTCTCGCGGCCGGCTGTCTGGCTCTTCAACCAATACTTGAACTCTTCTTCGCTCACCACGCGTACCGTGGCCTTCATGCGATAGTGCCCCAGACCGCATAGCTGCGAACAGACCAGCTCGTAATTTCCGATCTGGGTAGGTGTGAAGCGCGTGCGGATATCCATGCCCGGCACGGCGTCCTGCTTGAGACGCATGGCGGGAATGAAGACACTGTGGATCACGTCCTGGGCGCGCAGGTCAAGTTCCACGGGATGATCCACGGGCAGCACCAGCGTGGAAGAGACAATGTCATCTTTACCGGCTGGATCGCCGGGGTCGAGGCCCAGAGGGTTGCCTTCATCCGGCCGGGCGAATTTGGGGGCATCCACGCGGCCAAAAGCGCCGTCAGGACCGGGATAGCGGAAGTACCACTGGAACTGTACGCCAGTCACCTCCACGCGGAGGGCGCCAGAGTGCACATCGGCAGACGTCATCCGCGACCACAGGCCGCCTCCGGAGACGTTGAACCAGAAAAAAATCGCCGCAATGGCTGCCGTCCAGCCAATCTCCAAGCGCCAGTTGCCGTACCAATGGCGTGACGAGGAATTGCTGCGCTTCAACCCGAGGAAGAGCGCCAGCACGATCTGTCCTGCGATGAACAGTCCGCCCAGCAGCCACAGTGCGGTCTTCAGTCCGTGATCGAGCGCCGGGGCCTGCGCGGAAGCTGGAACAGGGAACCACCAGGGATGCAGAAGGAAGAGGGCGATGCAGGCCAGAGTGATGAGAACCAACGCGAGCCGGAGCGCTGTGCTCATGAGCTTGGGGGATGCCCGTTCTTCACCAGCTTGAGGAACTCCTGGTGAACGCGAGTGTCGGCGGAGAGTTCGGGATGGAAGGTCGCAGCCATGATCTTTCCCTGGCGTACCAGCACGGGATCGCCGCTTTCCGTAGCAAGGACCTCCACGTCTTTCCCCGTGCCCACAATCTTGGGGGCGCGAATGAAGACCATCTCCAAAGGCCGCTCTCCCAATTGAGTCTTGGCTTGGCGTATGGAGCTTTCCATCTGGCGTCCGTAGGCATTGCGGCGAACGCGGATATCGAGCGCTCCCAGCGAGTCCTGCGGAGGGTTCTCAACTTCCTTGGCCAGCAGAATGGCTCCGGCACAGGTGCCAAAGGCGGGCTTGGTGCGGATGAAATCCCGCAATCTTTCCAGGAAGCCGTGTTCGACCAGAAAGTTCAAGAAGGTGCTGGATTCACCACCGGGAATGATGATGGCGTCGATCGCGTCCAGTTGCTCGGGCTTACGCACCAGCGTGACCTCGGCGCCCAACTGCTCAAGTCGTGCTTTGTGCGCTTCGTAATCACCCTGGATGGCTAGGACGCCGATGGTCATTTTTTTGTGCAATCCCGAATCCCGCGCAGCGGGTGAGGGAACCCTATTCGTTGCGAAAGTCCCGAGCGACAGCGTGGGATCCCTATGATCTTAGTCGTCCTTCTTGCTTTAATCCCAAATCACCGACTCGACTCAGAATCGTGGACCTTGCAGAGCATCGCGGCTATAGGGCTCCCTCGCTCCGCTCGGGATTCCAGAGAAAAGCCCCTACCAGCCCCTCGTCTGCAGCATATCCGCTTCGGACATGGCCGCCACCGCCAGCCCTTTCATGGCTCCGGCGAGGTCCTGGCTGACTTCAAGTAACACTTTAGGATCATCGAAGTGAGTGGTGGCGCGCACGATAGCGCGGGCGCGCTTCTCGGCCTCGGCGGGCGGAGCCAAAGCGCAGCTCTCGTCGTACAAATGCTTTCCGTCTTCACATTGCGTACAGGACGTCCGTTTTCCCATGAAGATGCCCGAGCCTACGAACACAGCTTCAGCGCCAAGCTGCCGGACGAGGGCAGCGTCGGCGGGCGTGGCAATGCCTCCGGCAGAGAAGTTAGGCACCGGCAGCTTGCCCTCTTTCGCCACCAGACGGACCAACTCGTACGGTGCGCGGAGATCTTTGGCTTGCCCATAGAGTTCTTCCGCGGAGAGCACCGTCAATTCCTTCATTTGACGGACAATCTGGCGCATGTGCTTGACAGCATGGACCACGTCTCCCGTACCGGCTTCGCCCTTGGTGCGGATCATGGCCGCGCCTTCGGCGATGCGGCGCAGGGCCTCGCCCAGGTCGCGCGCGCCGCAGACAAAAGGCACAGTGAAGGCGTGTTTGTCCACGTGGTGGGCTTCGTCAGCGGGGGTGAGAACTTCCGATTCGTCGATATAGTCCACGCCCAGCTCTTGGAGAATCTGGGCCTCGGCAAAGTGTCCGATGCGGCACTTGGCCATTACCGGAATCGAGACCGTGTCCATGATCTCGCGGATTTTCTTGGGCGCGGCCATGCGGGCCACGCCGCCCTGGGCGCGAATCTGCGCGGGAACGCGTTCCAGTGCCATGACGGCGGCGGCGCCGGCCTTCTCGGCGATCTCCGCCTGCCGGGCGTCGGTCACGTCCATGATCACGCTGCCTTTGAGCATCTCTGCCAGGCCGGTCTTCAGGCGCAGGCCGGTGTTGCCGTTCAGCTCAGACATAAAAAACTCCAGTCGCAAGAACTCTTTGCGGTGAACACCCTATTCTAACGCTTCTGACGGGAATTCTGGAGTGCCACGGTGCCGCGCTGAATTCATTGCGCTTGCGTCGATTTGGATGGCGTGACGAACTTTGCGAACATCCCTACGTCCACGGCAATGAATTTCCCGGTGCTGCGCGCCAGCACCCGGCCTTCGGCGTCAGTGATTTCCGCAACGTTGGTATGCTCACGCCCCTCTACTTGCTGGGCGCGGCCGATTACGGTCAGCGGTTTCCCCAGGGGCACGGGTTTGAGATACTCCACGTTCATGGCGCGGGTAAGGGCGACCACACGGCCCAACTTGTTGATCTTGCCCATGGCCTCATCCAGGACGGTGGCAATGATGCCTCCGTGCGCGTGCCCTGGTGGCCCAGTATAGCGTCGCGCCAGCTTGAAGTTGCAGATGGCGTGGCGCGCTTCCTCATCGATGAAGAACTTCAGGCGCATGCCGTGAGGGTTGTCTTTGCCGCAGGCGAAACAGTGGTTCTGCGGGCCTTTGAGTTTTGCGGGCGCGGCGTGTCCGGGAGCGGCTTTTGGTTTGGCCATGATGTGAGTCGAGATTCTAACATTGAGCTTGTTGCACAGCCGGCCGGCCTGTGCCACTGTGTCTCGGCACTATCAGCGGATCTTCGGCTTCTGCGCAACCATCTCCGCCACGGCCTTTCCTGAAGCCCGTTCGCGATAGTGCAAAATGCGCATGCAGCCGAACGCGTGCAGCAATTCATCCGGCCGCAACAGGTATTTTGGATTCGATGGACCGCCGGACTGAGACTGCTCCACGGTGTAAGTCTCGTAGATCAAGAAACCCTCCGGCTTCAATGCTCGAATCAGAGCAGGGAAGAGCTCTCGCTGGAGATAGAAGAAGACCACAACCAGGTCGTACTGCTCATCGCCCAGATCGGGATGTGAGTTGAGGTCCATCACCTCCGCCGTGAAGAGCGGCTGGTTGGACGCCGCTGCTCCTGCCGCGGATGGGAACATCTTGGCGGCATTCTCTCGAGCCAGGGCCACACCGGCTTCGGAGATATCGATCAGCTTGACTCTCCACCCGCGCTGCGCCAGCCACAGCGCATTGCGCCCGGCGCCACCGGCCACATCCAGAGCGGTTCCTGGCAGGCGAGCGGCCAGGAACTCTCCAAAGGCATCGAGCAGGAACGGCTCGGGCTCCCGTGACAGTTCCAAGGCCGGGCGCGGACCTTCACTGTACTTCTTGTTCCAGCGCGTTTTCTCGTCCTTCTGCATTCTCTTGATTCTGCGGAACAGGCTCCCTGTCCGCGATGATTCTTAGGAAAGATAACCAAAAAGCCCCGCGTTTTGTTGCGCTATACTGGCTTCAGATGGCGGAAACACAGCAAAAGACGTTCTATCTTGAAACCTTCGGATGCCAGATGAACGTGCACGATTCCGAGAAAGTCATCGGCACGCTCCTCCGGCAGGGATACAAGCAGGTTGAAACCGTGGAAGCGGCCGACCTGGTTTTCTATAACACCTGCTCTATCCGCGACAAGGCGGAACAGAAGGTCTTTCACCGCCTGCAGGACTACAAGAAACTGCAGGCGCAGGGCAAAAAGTTCGCCGTACTGGGCTGCGTCGCCCAGCAAGAGGGCGAAAAGATCTTCGAGAAGGCGCCGCATGTCTCGCTGGTGGCTGGCTCGGCGTCGTACCGCAACCTGGCGCAGATGCTGGTGCAAATCGAGGCGGGGGCAAACCGTGTGACCGGCCTGGACGATCGCCAGACCGACCAGACATTCGAAACCGAGTTTACCGCGCGCAGCAATCCCCACCGGGGGTACATCACCATCATCGAGGGCTGCGACAAGTTTTGCGCCTACTGCGTGGTGCCTTATACCCGCGGCAAAGAACGCAGCCGGACATCGGAGTCGGTATTGGCGGAAGCCCGACAGATGGCCGACCTGGGCTATACCGACATCCAACTGCTCGGGCAAAACGTCAACGCCTATGCGGATCCCTTGCGTAAGAAGACCTTTGCGGAGCTGCTGGCCGCGGTGGGCGAGCTCCCGGGGATACGGCGCGTGCGCTTCACCACTTCGCATCCCCGCCACTTTGGCAAGGACATCGTCGAGGCCATTGACGCAGTGGCGGCCGTCTGCGATCACGTTCACCTGCCGGTGCAGAGTGGTTCCTCGCGGGTGCTCGAAGCCATGAGCCGCGAGTACACCCGCGAGATGTACCTGGAAAAGATTTCCTGGATCCGCGCCGCGCGGCGCGAGATAGCCTTGACCACGGACGTGATCGTGGGATTCCCCGGCGAGACGCCGTCTGAGTTTGAAGAAACCATCACGCTGCTTCACGAATGCCAGTACGACGGCGTCTTCAGCTTCAAGTTCTCGCCGCGTCCGAATACTCCAGCCATGGGCATGGCCGACACCATTCCCGATGCCGAGAAATCCCGCCGCTTGCAGATTTTGCAGGAACGGCAGCGTGAAATCCAGCGGGCCAATTATGAAAGGAAGATCGGGCGGGTTCTTGAAGTAATGGTTGAAGGGAAGAACGAGGCGCGCGGACAGTTCATAGGCCGCACCTCGCAGAACATCACCTTGAATTTTACGGCCGGCGCTTCGGCTCCAGCCGCCGGCAGCTATGTTAATGTGCTGGTGACCAAGAGCTTTCCCAACAGCTTGGTAGGAGAGATGGCGGTCTAGGAGGGCATGATGGAAGTCGAGATGAGAATTCGCGGATTGATGATGGATCCAATGACCAACATGCCCATCGTGGTGCTCAAAGACGTGGGCGGTGACAGCGTCCTGCCGATCTGGGTCGGGGTCTATGAAGCCAACGCCATTGCCATGGAGATCGAAAAAGTCAGCACGCCGCGTCCCATGACCCATGATTTGATCAAGAACCTGCTCATCGGTCTGGACACGCGGGTACACAAGATCGTGGTGAACGAGCTGCGGGATGACACTTTCTTCGCCGTCATCTGGATGGAGCGCGAAGGCAAGGTGATCAGCATTGATTCCCGCCCGTCGGACGCGCTGGCCGTGGCCCTGCGCGTCGATTGCCCGATCTTCGTTGATGAAGAGGTGCTCAAGAACTCCAAGAAAGCCAGCGCTACCGCCGACCGCGTCTCTTCAGAAGACCTGCGCAAGTGGCTCGAGGGCCTGAACGACGAGGATCTGGGCCGGTATAAGATGTGAAGAATTGGGTAATTGGGTAAGTTGGTAATTGGGTAATTGATTTTGCATGGGTTGCTTTTGCAATTACCCAATTACCAGATTACTCAATTACCAAATCTCCTCATGCCCGATCCTGCCGAACAATTACAAAAACTCTACATGGCTGGCTTTGAGCTGCAAACTTTTGACCGGTTTCCCAAGGCGATCGGAGTCTTGCGGGACGGCTGCATCGTCTTTCTCGTGCCCGGGCCACACGGACTGCAAATCCTAGGCAACGCCGGCTGGCGTATGGGCGAGAGTTTAGGCCCGTTGGTGGAGCGAGATGGAAGGAAGGTCTTCGTCCATAAAGACGAAGTCTTGGAAGGTACGCCCGAGCGTATCGCAACCCTGGAGCGTTTCCAGGCTGATGTAAAGGCCATCTTGCGCGGGGAAGAGGCGACTGGAGGCGAATAGTCTTGACGCAGAACCATGTTTTGGCGTGCAGTGCAGATGAGTTTACATAATATCTGTTATCAGACGTTAGAACTAAGCCCCGTTTGGCTTGCTTCGACTCAGCTTTCCGGACGTTAGCGCTTCTTCCCCTGTTTCCCTGGGCCCGCGAGGGACTTTGTCGCCTCCTTGGCGTACGGGCCATTCGCTTGCAAGCTCAGATACTTCTGGTACATCTCCCGGGCCTCGCCGCTTTTCCCTAGTCTGTCCAGGGACCGAGCCAGCTTGAAGGTCGCCTCTGGGCTGGTGGGCTGGGCTGCCAAGGCCTCGCGCAAACGGGACTCGGCTCCAGCCCAGTTCTTGTCCTTAAAGTACAGGTTCGCAATTTCCATGTTTTTGGCAAACTCGTAATCCGCCGTGGAAGCGGACGCGGGCAGACTGCCCGGCGGCTGCGACCAGCACATGTGGATCACGCCCAACTGGCGGGGAGGGGCCTATGTTGCAGTCAAACGCAAGCCGGCCGCGGGCACATCGGACGTGCCCGCCTCGACCGCGGAGATCTCGTTGTTGTACGTGTCGCGCTGGAAGACGCAAGAAGCAGCACAGCGATTCCTGGACGTGTACGAAAAATCGCTCTCTAAACGTGTCACGCTCATCGATCGGCAGCCCTGGACGCCTTCCGCATGCCTGAGCGGCTCTCGTTGCCCGGGCGTTAAAGCTACGCGATTGAATAGCAGTGAAGGGCCGATATTTCTGGAGCTCCTCCCGAATAGTGCGTTGTTCATTGCCCAGAGCTTCGCCGAGCAAACGGCAAACAGACTTCGCCAACTCGTGCTCGCCCAAGCACCGGAGATAAAGCCATGAGCTCGGCCCAAGATTTGAGCCTCAAGCTCTTCGACACTCCGGCCTTTCAGGTTTTCGCGGAGCGGCTTGGCCGAAGCTTCGTGGACTCTCTTGGGAAGCCGGCCACAGAGTAGGTTTTACGGGAATGAACGCTGTGCAGTTCAACTTCCCTACTGGACAATCTTGGGCTGGAACAGTGTCCCGGCTACCCGCTTGGCGATGACCAGC
>DATDGY010000082.1:0-38260 GCA_036521855.1 Candidatus Angelobacter sp. | reverse complement strand
GTCGCGTCGATTGCACGTTTGGCTGGGAACAAGCTTTCTAGAAGCGGATGGTGCGGATTTCTATGACACATTCGTCCTTACGACCCCTGAAGGCGAGGAGGCTGGCCGCGTGAGGAAGCAGGTGCCCGCTGAGGTGGAAGGATACTTCTTCCGGGGTGACGTAGGATCGCACGTGCTCAAGACCGCCATCGGCAGAATCGGCGTCGGCATTTGCGCGGAGAGCTTCTGAGCGTAGCCGTTCCCGTTTGTTTCACCTGTTGCTTGGCGAGATCGGCGTTCATCTCGGCCGACATTGCGAATGGATCGCCCCAGTCCCCGGAGAAATTGCTTCCTCCGCAGGGAACGCCGGTGTTAAGCAGGTCCCAGGTATAGCTCCGGTGCGCTTGCAGGTCATAAAGAGTGCGCAGGTGCTCAGGTTTGCCGCCCGGCAGCGCCGCGTGGCTCGTTTCAATCAGGGCCTTGGAGCCGTCACGGTAGACCTGCATGTGGATGTCAGGGCCGAACATGGAATTTACTTGAGTTACTGAATAAGCATCGGGAGGCGATGCGTACTGCGCGAGGACTTGCGGAATCATCACATTGAACAGCAATACCGCGCTTGCAGACCACAGCACGAATTGGCGCTTCGACATTATTCTTACTTTCCTTTTTTGGGCAAACGGCCCGGACGATTTCTTTTGGCAGGCAGTATATCAAGGTGCAATGAGCTTGCCGGTTTGCAATTCAGGTGCGTGGTGAGCGAGCCCACATCTCTGCATTTCTGGGCACGAGGGTAAGCTTTCAATTCACAAGCCCGGGCGAGACAGACCGGGAGGCCGGCACAGAACGGTCACACGGCCAGTTCCTGCGCAAACGGTTGCTGTGCTCCGCTTAAAGAATCCATCTCGCCCGGGCAGGCTTATTGCCGGCCGGCAGCCGCCACCCTACCGTAAGGACCCATTCAGGTCCCCGTGGCCAACCCCCGGCACAGCTGTTTGGGATTCTTAATGCAGATCGAAGTCCACATCTTGGCGCTCACCAGCACCTGAAAAGGAATGGGTTGTTGAGAACTGGAGCAAGGGCCGGTGGACAAACCGTCACCAACCGGTGACAAAATGGCAGCCGCTCGCATCCCACGCCAAGGCTTGCGTTTGCGATTGGTCTGGCGTCAGGCTTGCGCTTCGCGCAGAGAGCGTAGCCAAAGGCCCGCCAAGAGCCCTCAGAGCCTGCTGTTCATGCATCCCGCACTCACGCATTCGCGATAACGGTCTTCGAGAAACCTGGTGCGCTCGATGGTCGTGTCGGTAGCGCACTTCAGGTTCACGAAGAAACCCGAGCTATCGGTCTTGGAACACGATGCATTGCGCGACTCAATCCACGCAAGTTGTCCCTTCTTGAGCGAAGTTTTGCCTTCGGCGTTCAACTTGGCATTCAGCTTCTGGTAAGCCTGGTTGAGGTTGTGGTCTGCTTCAATCCAGATCTTGTTGAGGCAGTAAAGACCATCAAAGTCATTCTTAGGATGATCGCAGGCGGAGGATTGGGCCAGGACCGGCAGGGCGCAGATCGCAAGCAGGACGGCAATCACGGTTTTCATGGCCGCCTATGTTAGCATCGCCGCCCGGCAAAGCAAGGACTCCAAGATTCCGGTAGTGTCTCAGTTTGAATGACCCGCATTTTGCGTGTGCCTCTCAAGAAGAACAAAGGTGTAACCAGAGGGGCGATCAGTGGCGACGCTGAGGACTTTCCAGCCGTCTTTCTCAAGGGAATTCATTTGGTTCTCAATCTCAGTGTGAAGCCCTTCGAGAAATTTGTATTCGGCCATAGCAGCGCGAATTATATGCGCTTAGTTCGCCAAAAGAGCGATTTCTTCAAGCGACCGCACGTGATCCGAAAAGGCCAAACTGAGACACTACCAAGATTCCTCTCTTCCACCATGCCAATTCATTCTAGAATTGCGATTCATCTCCACGATCGCGGAGGTCAAATGCATCTTTCCGGAATGGCATTTCTGGCGGGACCGCTCCTTCAGTTCCCCGAGGGCTTTACGCCCAACCTGCAACTTTTGTTGCGCTGGGTTCACTTTATCGCCGGGATCACCTGGGTGGGCTTGCTCTATTTCTTCACCCTGGTCAACACGCCGTTTCTGAAGGAACTCGATCCTCCCGCCCGCCTTAAGGTCGTGCCTCTACTGATGCCCCGGGCCCTGTGGTGGTTTCGCTGGTCCTCCGTGGTGACCGTGTTCGCCGGCATCTGGTATTGGATGATGATCGTTCACGCCGACGCCCACAACGCCCAAACCAGCGGCGGCAGAGCGATCGGGACGTTCTTTGCGATCTGGACTGCGGCTTTCGCCGTGGAAATGGCCCTGCTCATGGCGCCCGGTGAAGTCCTGAGAAAAGCGCCTGTGTTCGGCGCAGCCGTGGGCCTCGCCGTAGTGGGCGGGGCGTGGCTTTACTTGTATCTCAACACGCACGGGTGGGAGAGTAATCGGCTGCTCGCCATCGGGATCGGCGGAGGCTTGGGCTGGTTCATGATGCTCAACGTCTGGGGCATCGTTTGGCGAGCGCAGAAGAAGATCATCCAATGGACTCGATCCAGCTCGGCTACGGGAACTCCCCTGCCTGCAGAAGCGGCGCGTCTCAGCGGCCTGGCTCAGCTCGCGGCACGGACCAACTTCGTACTTTCGTTTCCCATGCTCCTGATGATGGCCGTCGCCAGCCATTACCCGGTATTCGGACCGTAGTCACTCGCCTTGATCGGGGCCAATTTCCAGAAATGGAAGGATAACCAGGCGGTCACAGCGGCCAAGAAGCCATCCCAGCTAGAATATTTGAGGGCCCTGGAGAATTTGAATGAGCTGGGACACCCGCCAGGCGAGTATTCGAGCCGCGGAATTGCTTGCCGTTACGGCGCTGTATTTCGTCGCGGGAAGAATCGGGCTTGCCGTTCCCTTCACCCAGGGCAATGTTTCCCCGGTGTGGCCGGCTGCCGGGGTCGCGCTCGGCGCAATACTGCTTCGCGGCCGCCAGGTTTGGCCGGGCATCGCTGTGGGCGCGTTCCTGGTCACTTTTTTCAGTCCCGGTGCCCGCGCGGCAGCTCTTGTGATCGCGGCAGGCAGCACCTTGAGCCCTCTTGTCAGCGCCGCGCTATTGCGGAAGCGATCAGTCACACCTATCCGCCGTTTAAGCGACGTTCTCCGGTTGATCGGTTCTGCCGGCGTGGGAACGG
Source organism: Candidatus Angelobacter sp. (assembly GCA_036521855.1). Classification (GTDB taxonomy): domain Bacteria; phylum Acidobacteriota; class Terriglobia; order Terriglobales; family Acidobacteriaceae; genus Angelobacter. The sequence goes on along the minus strand of DATDGY010000082.1, from coordinate 35,053 downwards.
CGATCAGCGCCTTGATCGGTCCTACCGCCCTTTTTCTTACCGGAGCCCGTTTCTGGAACGGTCTGCCAACGGCGATGGCGGTGTGGTGGGTCGGCGACATGCTGGGGTGTCTCCTGGTAGTTCCTTTGATCGTCAACTTTGCTGAGTTAAAGGTGAAGAAGCGCCAACTGCCGGAACTGCTCCTCCTTGTGGCGTGCCTGCTGGTGAGTTCGCAGTTGTTGTTTCACCAAAACCCATCCATGGGTGGTGTCTTCGGCTTCTTCCTGATGCCCTTCGTCATCTGGGGTGCGGCGCGCTTCTCCATCGCCGGCTCGGCCCTCTCCAGTTGCCTGGTTTCGGCATTCGCCGTGTGGCAGACCGGTCGCGGCTTTGGGCCATTCGCAGTCTATGACACATGGGCCCACCTGGAAATGTTCGTCGCCGTGCTCGCGATCTCCGGGCTTTGCCTGGCAGCGGTGATCGCTGAGCGAGACACGGTGGAAGCAGCTTTGGCAAAGGAAGAAAAGCTGCGCCGGGCCCAGGAACAGTACCGCAGGATCGTTGAAACTACCAATGAGGGCATATGGATGCTCGATCGCGAATTTCGCACGACCTTTGTGAATCGCCAGTTGGCGGAAATGCTCGGTTACTCAGCGCAAGAGATGGTGGGGCGCCGACTGCTCGATTTCTTCTTTCCGGAGGACGTGGCCAAGAAACAGGAGGATCTTGATAGCCGCCGCCAAGGCGTGGCGGAAGTGCTCTACAGCCGTTGCCGGCGAAAAGACGGCTCGGAGCTGTGGGTCCTGGTTTCCACCAGCCCCATGTTCACCGACAATGGAGAATTTACCGGCGTGCTGGCCATGATGAGCAATGTGACCCTGCTTCGCAAGACGGAAGAGACCCTCCGCCGCAACGAAAAGCTGATCACTGCCGGCCGTCTGGCGGCTTCGATTTCGCACGAGGTCAACAACCCGCTGGAAGCCGTGGTGAATCTCCTGTACCTGCTGAGGAACCAGCCTTTGGACGAGCAAAGCCGCCAATACGTGGCCCTTGCGGAAAGGGAGATCCTCCGCGTGTCCGCCATCAGCAAGCGGACTCTGGGCTTTTTCCGCGATGATTCCGCCTGGGTGGAGCTGCCCCTGCCGCATCTCCTCGACGAGACCGTCTCGTTCTATGAGCACGAGCTTGCGGCCCGCGGGATCAAAGTGGTGCGCGACTATCGCACTCGGGGCTTGGTTCGCGTCTCGCAAAGCGAAATGCAGCAGGTGTTCGCCAACCTCGTCTCCAATGCACTGGATGCCATGAAGAACGGCGGCGTGCTGACTCTCCGCGTGAGTGAGGCAACCTGCGAGGACCACGAAAACGTCCGCGTCGAGGTAGAAGACACGGGCATTGGCATCAAAGACGGCGATATGAAACGCCTGTTTGAGCCTTTTTTCACCACTAAGCAGAACACCGGCACCGGCCTGGGCCTCTGGGTGGCCAGAGAAATCATCGAGAAGCATGGCGGGACGATCAGCGTGCACAGCCAATCCCAGCCCGGCGAAAGATCCGGGACTCAGTTCTCGATCTTGCTGCCGCACACCTCCCCGGTCCGCGCCGTAGCCTGAGTTCTCTCCGGACGAGCGTCAGGAAGTTCCGGGTCAAATGAAAGATCGGCCCTTTAGGGCCGCGCCGCGGATCGTGTAGAATCTCGGGCTTCAGCCCGGCTGCATTGAAGCCTACGACCTAAGAATATTTTTGAAGCACGCTGTAGCGATCCGACCTCAAACAGGAGTAAGAAAGAGGATAGCCATGATGCGAGGAAAAGTCGTTGTCATAACCGGCGCCACCTCAGGGATTGGACAGGTGGCGGCGGAGAAGCTGGCCGCCATGGGCGCTCGCCTGGTGCTGATCGCCCGCGATCAAGAGCGCGGCGAGGCCGAGCTGGCTCGCCTGCGGCAGATCGCACCGGGAATCTCGCACAGCGTCCACTACGCGAACCTCTCCCGCGTGGCCGAAATGAAGCGGGTGTCCGCCGCGATCCTGGCCGCCGAACCGCGCATCGACGTTCTCATCAACAACGCCGGGGCCCTGTTTGCCTCCCGCCAGGTGACGGAAGACGGCCTGGAGTTGACTTTTGCCACCAACCACGTTGCCTACTTCGTGCTGACCCATGGCCTGCAACCCAGTTTGCTGGCCGCTGCGCCTTCGGCCCGCGTCATCAACACCGCCTCCGACGCTCACAAAGGAAACCAGCTCGACTTCAGCGATCTGCAATCGGCGCGCGGCTACAGCGGCTTCAAAGTCTATGGACGCTCCAAGCTCGCGAACATCTTGTACACGCGCGAACTTGCGCGCCGCTGGGCGGGAACCGGCGTGACCGCCAATACTCTCCATCCCGGGTTCGTGGCCACACGTTTCGGCGATCAGAGCGGCGGGATGCTCTCCTTCGGCGTGCGTGTGGCCAAGAACTTCGCCATCTCGCCGGAAAAAGGCGCGGAAACCATCGTGTACCTCGCGTCTTCGGATGAAGTGGCCAAAGTCAGCGGCAAGTATTTTTATAAATGCCGCGAAGCCACGCCTACCCAAGAAGCCCAGGATGACGAGGCGGCCCGCCGCCTCTGGGTGGAAACGGAAAAGGTGGCTGCGATCCAAACCGAGTCGCAGAGCAGACAAGCGCGTTAAGCAACGCTGTTGACGGCGCGCGCTCCGGAGCCTCGCGGATGCGACGCTACGAACCCGCGATCCGCTGATACTCGAGCATGCCGAGCTGTTTCCAAATCACCAGCTTGGCCGGGGGCGTGTTGCCGCGCAAGTTCATTGCCTGCCAATGTGGTCGATTTCTCTCTTCAACGCCAGCTTGTCGAGGCTCGTCAGAGGCAGGCAGAGGAATAGGCTGATTCGGCGGTCGAGCGTGAAGAAGGCATCGCGGAAGGCTTTCTCCACTTGTTCCCTGGTTCCCTGCACGGCCGCGGGATCGGCAACGCCCCAATGCGCGGTCATAGGCTGGCCGGGCCACACCGGACAAACTTCCTGGGCGGCGCTGTCGCAGACGGTGAAGACGAAATCGAGCTTGGGTGCGCCCGGCTGTGAGAATTCTTCCCAACCCTTGCTGCGCAATCCTTGCAGCGGTAAGTGCGCCGTCTCCAACTCGCGCAACGCTTCCTGACGGACCTTCCCCGAAGATGGCTGCCGGCGCTATAGGCCTTGAAGGTCGGCCGGCCTTTGAAGTTGAGAATGGCTTCGGCCATGATCGACCGCGCCGAATTCCCGGTGCATAGAAACAAGACATTATAGTGTCCGCGCACGGTGTTATACCGGCTTCCTGGCCCGCACAATGGCGCTCATGAATTTTCCGTCCACCTGGGGCGCGATCGCGCCCGCGTCCACGCTTTGTGCCCGGAGAAACTTCCGCGCGTCTTCCACCCGGTAAACCCGCGTCGGCTCGATGTCAATCTGTTCAAAGCCCGCGCGAGCAAGCTTCTCGCGGTATTCGTTCTCATCCAGCGCTCCGGCCACACAACCCACCCAGAGCAGGACGCTGCTGCGGATTTCAGGCAAGATTTCCCCGCGGGTAACCACGTCGGAAACAGCGAAGCGTCCGCCGGGCTTGAGGACCCGGAAGGCTTCCTGCAAGACCCGGTCTTTGTCGGAGGAAAGATTAATCACGCAATTGGAGATGATGACGTCGACGGAATTGTCCGGCAGAGGAACGTGCTCGATCTCGCCCTTCAGGAATTCCACATTGGTGGCGCCGGCCTTGCGCTTGTTCTCGTTGGCCAGAGCCAGCATCTCGTCGGTTATATCCAGGCCGTAGGCTCTTCCGGCCGGCCCCACGCGCCTGGCCGACAGCAGGACGTCGATGCCGCCACCGGAACCGAGATCGAGCACGACTTCCCCAGGTTCCAGTTGCGCCAATGCCGTAGGATTGCCGCATCCCAGAGACGCCAACAGGGCTTCTTCAGGAATCTGACCGATTTGCGATGCGTCGTAAAGATTGGTGGTGATGGGATCGCAGGACAGGCTGGCCGGCGCGGCCCCACAGCAACCGCTTCCGCCTGTTGTCACGCGAAGGGCTGCTTCTCCGTATTTCTGCTTGACTACTTCTCTGACGTCCTCGCCTGCCATGGCGCCTCCTAGGTGCATATCTGCATGATGCTTTGCGGCTTCACCGCCTTGTTGCGGGTACAGCATTCGGCGTAAAGAAAACGCAGCAGCTCTTGTAGTGTTTCCACGTCGGCTGTGTAGCGGAGGAATGTGCCTTCGCGGCTCACCTCTACCAGGCCTTCATTCTTCAGTTTGTCCAAATGATGGGAAAGAGTCGAGTTGGGTATTTCCAACTCTTCCTGAATTTCAGCCACCACCAGCCCTTCCGGATGGGCGGATAGCAGCAATTGCATGATGCGAAGCCGCGGCTCCGTGCCCATGGCGGAAAACATATCGGCATATTTGGCGACTTGCTGAGTATCGGCTTTGATGCGCTGCGGCATATTTCGATATTTGCAGAACTATCAATGGATTGTCAATACGGCGAGCCCAAAAAAGAAACTGTAGATTTCCTCTTGACATTTACTGCTACTGTATTAGCATGTGCTAGTGCATTAGCATCTAGTGGGCCTTCAAGAGAGTCCCCAGGAGATTCAATGACCAGCGAGAAGCACATGCAACTGGGCCGCCGCGAGCGCCAGATTATGGACGTGGTCTATCGGCGCGGACAGGCTTCGGTCGCCGAGGTGCGCAGCGATTTGCCCGATCCCCCCAGCTATTCCGCAGTCCGCGGAATGCTAGGTCTTCTGGAAGATAAAGGATTCTTGCGCCATCGGCAGCAGGGCCTGAAGTACGTCTACTTACCCGCGGATGACGCCGGCGAGGTCCGCGACTCGGCGTTGCAGCACATGGTCCGGACTTTCTTCGGCGGATCTCCGGAACGGGCGGTGGCGGCTCTGCTGGAAATGTCAGACAGCAAACTCTCCGCCAAGGAAAAACACTATCTTTCCCAGCTCATCAAGAAGGCGCAACAGGAGGGACGGTAACATGAATCACCTGGCCTCATTCCCGGCAATCATTCTCGATTCGGCCCTGAAAGCGACGGTTCTGCTGGCGCTGGCCTGGGCCGGCGGCCAAGCCTTGAAGAACCATTCGGCGGCCGCGCGCCATATGCTGCGCGTCTTCGTTCTTGGTGCACTCTTGCTGCTTCCCTTCTCCGGCTGGCTGCCCGGCTGGCACCTCCGCGGGATTCCTGTGTTCCAAGCTGCGTCCGCAGACGCGCCTCATCAGGTGACCTCAGTCGCACCCGCACAACTGATATCAAGGGACGCCTCGACCTGGGTGGCTTCAGCCGATAACAAGCAGGCGCCCGTCACTCAAGTCTCGCCTAAGAGCCCGCGCAAGACCGATCGTACGCGTCCGTTGCCTCGGAGTTACGCCGCGGCCTCGGGAGCACAGCCGGAAACGTGGCGCACCCAACCGGCACTCGTCACCGCCATTCAGAAACCGCGCTCCACGACCAACGCGGTATCAAATTTGAAGACGAACTGGCTGAACTTCCTGGCGCTGACGTGGCTGATGGGAACCGTCTTCTCTCTTCTCCGCTGGACCGTCAGCGTGGCCCGGCTGGCGCGGCTGGTCCGTCGAGCCACCCCTGTGACTGATTTTGCATGCAACGCGCAGGCGCAGTCGGTGGCGCGTGCCTTGGAAGTTCGCCGCAGCATCGCTCTTCTTGAGAGCACGGAGACTGACGTGCCCCTGGCCACCGGCGTGTTCCATCCGGCCGTAATCTTGCCGCCAGATCACGGAGAATGGTCGCCCGTCAGGCGCAACGCCATCCTGCAGCATGAGATCGCCCATATCAAGCGCCTCGACCCGATCACCCAGATCGTGGCTCAAGCAGCTACTGCGTTGTACTGGTTCCATCCGCTGGCCTGGCTCATGGTTCGGGCCATGCGCGCGGAACGCGAACGCGCGTGTGACGATCATGTGCTGGCTGCGGGGACCAAGCCATCCGATTATGCCCACGAACTGCTGGACATTGTTTCCAATTTCCGGGGGCCGCAATGGGCGGCGGCGCTGGCCATGGCCCGGCGCTCGCAGTTGGAGGGCCGAGTCCTGGCGGTGTTAAACCCGGCGCTGCGGCGCGGATCGGTTTCGCGCAGGGCCGCCCTCGCCGCAGCCGCCCTGGTTCTGGCCGTGGCGCTGCCGATTGCAGCGATGCGTCCAAAGCAGCAGAAAAACGAAAAAACTGGAGCGCATACCGCGCCAGCCGCTGCGCCGCACGCAGCCCCGGCCGCCGGTGAACTCGAAAGACTCCGTTCCCAGCTTGCCACTCTCGAGGCCCAGGTCACTTCATCTTCCCCGACTGACGCGAATGTTTCTCAACTCGCGGAGCTGCGCGCGAAGATTGCCACGCTTGAAAACCAGCAAGCAGCTGCCGACGACCATGAGCAAGAAAAACTTCGTTCTCAGCTGGCGTCCCTCGAGTCCCAGCTCACTGCATCTACCGCGACTGACGACAATCTCTCTCAGCTCGCGGAGCTGCGCGCGAAGATTGCCGCTCTCGAAGACCAGATGGCGTCGGAGGCCGAACCTCCAGAAGCTTCGGAAGCGCCTGAGGCTCCCGAAGCCCCCGAACCACCGGAGGCGCCAGAAGCACCGGAGCCACCGGAGGGGATATTCGCGACGCCCTCGGTCCCCGCCGTCCCGGCGGTGCCGGCTGTCCCGGGCGTTCCCGGAGTGCCCGCTGTTCCCGCCGTACCTGCCGTACCGGCAGTTCCTGGCGGCGACCTGACTGTCTGTGGTTCCAAGGCCAAGCTCCACCACATGAGCATGGAGAGCCATGACGACGGCAGTTACAAGAAATGGACCGCGACCTGGTCGGGCGACGATTGCAGCGTCGATCTCCACGCCGAGGGTGAGATCAAGTTCAACGCCGATGCCACGGAAATCGAGAGCATCTCCTCGGGCGGCTACTTCGAAGTGAACATGCGCGAAGGCGCCACGTTGCGCCAGGTGCGAGTCACGCCATCGGGCAGCGGCGTCCAGTACGTCCTCAAGATCAACGGCCAGCAGCAGCCCTTCGAGGGCGAGGCTAAAACCTGGTTCTCGAATTTCCTGCTGTCGCTGGAGCGCACTACCGGCTTCGCCGCCGACACTCGTGTCCCTCGGCTTCTGGCCAAGGGCGGCCCTACGGCAGTGCTCGATGAAATCAGCAACCTGCAAGGCGATTACGTCCGCGGCATCTATTTCCGCAAACTGCTGGATCAGCCCAATCTGCCGGCGCCGATTGTGGTGCGGATCATCAACCAGGCGGGCAGCCAGATCGGTTCCGATTACGAGATGGCCCGCGTGTTGATGGAGGTTTCCAAGCAGTACGAACTGCCGGATGAAACCTCGCGCGCAGCTTTCCTCACCGCAGCCGGCAAACTCAAGAGCGACTACGAGCACTCGCGCGTGCTGATCGAACTGCTCAAGCGTCCTAATATTTCCTCCGACAGCGTCCGCATGGCCCTGAACTCCGCAGCCGACATCAAGAGCGATTATGAGAAGTCGCGCATCCTGCTCTCGCTGATCGACCAGAAGTCCTTCAGCCAAACCAACCTGGACTTCTATCTCAAACTGGTCGCGTCCATCAATTCTGATTACGAGAAGTCACGCGATCTCCTGGCCCCGATGCAGAAATACGCCCTGGCCTCGGGCCAGGTAAACCAGATCATGGATGCCGCGACCAAGATGACCTCGGACTATGAGAAGTCGCGACTGTTGATCGGCCTGGCGGCGAAAGGCAAATTTGACGAAGGCCAGATGGGCAACTATCTGAAAGTGGTTGCTTCCATGAGCTCCGACTACGAGCGCTCGCGCAGCTTGCTGGCCCTGATGCAGAACAACAACCTCAGCCCCGCCTCGGTGAGCAAGGCCCTGCAGGCCATATCGCAGGGCAAGAGCGATTATGAGAAGTCGCGCGTTCTCGGGAGCCTGATCACGTACAAGTTTGACGACAGCCAGGTCAACAACTATCTGAGCGTGGTCGATTCCATGACCTCAGACTACGAGCGCTCCCGCTGCCTGATCGCGCTTCTGGAACACAGCAAGTTGAGCGATGCGACGCTGGGCAAGGTGCTGGACGCGGGGGGCCGCATCAAGAGCGACTACGAAAAAGCGCGCGTGCTGCAGACCGTAGCCGCCAAGTATTCTCCTCTGCAGGGCGCCTTGCGCGAGAGCTATATCAAGGCCGCGGACTCAATCAGCAGCGAATATGAACGCAACCGTGCTCTGGCTCTGGTGGTAAGGAGGGCGTCAATCTAGCCAAGGGTGCAATCCGCCTGTTCTTTGCAATTCCTAACAATCGGATGCTGGAAACCGTATGGCGGGTCTGGGAAAATAGAGTTTTGACCAAAATCTGGTTTTTGGAACGATTTTCCTAAGACATCGAATGAACCTGCTCCTACGCACCTCCTTATCCTTGGTTGTTGTCGTTTCGTTAGCATGCGTCAGCCCAGCCCAGCAGCCGGCCGCCGGCTCTGAAGCACTCAGCGTTTCTCCGCAGGTCCGGGAACCTGCCGGTCTAGATGGCCAGACCAGCGGTTCGCAACAACAGTCGAACCCGCCGCCAGCGCCTCCCCAGAGCACCCCGCAACCGCCGGCCACCAACGCCCAGCAACCGACAAACCCGGCGCCCACTGAGCGAGAGAAGGAGATCCAGAAGAAAGAACAGTCGCAGCGCATTCTGGGCGTGGCGCCCCAGTTCAGTGTGACCAGCCGGCAAAACCCTCCGCCGCTTACGTCCCCACAGAAGTTCCATCTCTTTGTAAAGAGCTCCTTCGATCCTTTCCAATTCGCGGCGGCCGGGTTCCAGGCAGGAATCAGCCAGGCTACCGACGCGTTTTCCGGCTACGGGCAGGGCGCAGCCGGCTACGGAAAACGCTTCGGGGCCGCGTTCGCGGATCAAGTGTCCAGCAACTTCTTCAGCAACTATTTCTATCCCGTGCTGCTGAAGGAGGACCCGCGTTACTTCCGGCTCGGCGAAGGAACCATCAAGCACCGTATCCTTTATTCGCTGGCGCAGGAGTTCGTCACCCGTACCGACAAGGGAACGCGCCGTTTCAACTTCTCCAACGCGTTGGGTGCATTTACGTCCGGGGCTCTATCGAACGCCTACTATCCTCAGAGCGACCGCGGTTTCGGCCTCACCATGAGCCGCTCCGCGGTTGCGCTGGCTTACGGGTCGGCCGGCGGATTGATCGATGAATTCTGGTTCGATATCAACCAAAAGCTCTTCCATAAACACAAGAAGAAGCCGGCAGCGCTGACACCTCCGGCCACTCCTCCGCCGCCAGCCCCGGACCACTAGCTAGTTCACGGCGTGATGGCGATCACGCGCAGCGGGCTTCCCGAGCCGCCGACGATCTTGAGCGGCGCGGCGATCACCACCGAGCCGGTCGGGGGAAGCTGATCCAGGTTGCACAGTCCCGCCAGGCCAAACTTGCCGCTGCCATGCATCACGTAGTGATTGGGAAAGGGCGGATCGAAGGTGGCGGCGCGGCCGGCGTCGGTGCCGACAGTCTCCACGCCTACGCCCAGAACATCGCGCTCCTTGGCCAGAAACTCAGAGCACTCTTTGGCGAAACCGGGGGTGTGTGGCCCATCTTTTTGAAGATTGATGTACTGCTGCGGGTCGTCGCGTTTCGACCATCCGGTGCGAAACAGCAACCAGGCGCCCGCGGGAATGCGTCCGTGTTCCGACTCCCATTGCTTCACGCGGTCTGCCGTCAGCAGGAAGTCAGCATTCTTGGCGACGTCGGACGTCACATCGATCACGCAACCGGGGCCGACGAATTTTCGCGGACTGATCTGGTCCACGCTGTTCGCAGGCAGGTCCTTGCCGCTGACCCAGTGAATGGGAGCATCAAGGTGCGTACCGGTGTGCTCGCCGGTCTCAAAGCCGTTCCAGTACCAGGCCGGACCGCGCTCGTCATAGCGGGAGATTTCCCAGATGCGAAACTGGGGAGTATTGGGCCACTGTGGCGGCAACGGCAACAGGGGAGTCTGCGGGCTGAGCGGCTGCGTCAGGTCCACTACGCGTAGCGAGCCGGCGTTGAGTTGAGCGATAAGGTCGGCGAGGACATTGGCCATGTAAACCATTCCTTTCACCGCGGAGGCGCGGAGACGCGGAGGAAACCAGGGGGCCAGCCGCGAATTGAGGCGAAAGAACGCGAATGCACTACAGTGAGCCGGCAAACAAAGCCACGAGCAGTTAATCCGACCTGTTGTCAGACTTCATGGTTTCTTTCGCGTTAGTTTGCGTTCATTCGCGGCCCGATCTGTCTCTTCTCCGCGTCTCCGCGTCTCCGCGCCTCCGCGGTGAGTTTCTCTATATACCGCTTAAATTGAAATCTGTTCTCCAGCAATGACAACTCGGTCACGTATCCTTTTGGCCCGGTGGCTTCGACCTTGGCGATGATCGAGATCAGTTCATGGCCGCGCATTGCCGCATCGAATGACTGCGTGAAGTCGTCCACGGAGCGAACGGTTCGTGCCTGGGGGATGCCGGCGGCGCGCGCCACGCCTTCAAGATCGCTGCCGGTAGAGGTAGCGGTCGGAAATCCGCCCACCGAGAGCAGGCTTTCATTGTCAAAGACCACGTGCACCAAATTCTTGGGCCGATAACGCGCCATGGTGGTAAAACCGCCCAGGTTCATGAGGATGGAGCCATCACCATCGAACACCACAACCTTCTGGTCCGGTAAGCACAGGGCAAGACCTAGACCCGTGGAAGACGCGAGGCCCATGGCGTGCTGAAGATAGAAAAAGTTGGGCCGATGTCCCAGCGATTGCAGCTCCGCGGCCACCGCGCCCATGATGGTCACCACCGGGCAATCGGTGAGGCGGTCGTGAATGGCGCGCAGGCATTCCAGGCGGTGCATCATCGCGACTACGCCTCCTCCCACATCAGTTCACGGGTGAGCAGCAGCGCCGCGGGATGCAACATGCTGTGGGCCAGTGTTTGGGCGTCGGCAATGCGCTTCTCGACCGTTTCCGGATGGTCGAGAAACGCATAAGGAATTCCCAGCGCGCGCAGAAGCGGCTCAGTCACGCTGCCACCCTGGGTCTGCCATGGATCGCGCTCGCCAAAGGCGCCGCGATAGCTGATGATCATCAGCAGCGGCATGCGATAGAGCTGCGCGAAAGAGACAATCCCGTTGATGCTGGCCAGGAAGCCGTGATTCTGCATCAGCATGGCCGACCTGACTCCCGCGAAATGCGCGCCGGCGGAAATGCCCACACCTTCTTCCTCTTTGGCCAGCCGCACCAGGATCATCTGCGGATCGTCCTCCGCCATGCGGATCAGATGTACCAGCCAGGTCTCCGGCAGCGCGGACACCAGTCCGATGCCGCACTTTTTCAGGGCGTCGTACACCACTCGCGAGTTGGCTTGAGATACCGGCACTTTCGAGAAGGAAGTAGCTTACAAGGAATCATCGCGCATCGCAAAGGCCAGCGGAACGGGGTAGTGGTGCAGTTTCTCTGTTTTGATCGAGGTTGAACCGCAGCCGCCCCCGGCTGCGCAGCTTCTTCGCTGTTTTGTATTCCGGGCCGGCGGCGATGTCGTACATGATCCAGCGGGTGGTTTTGCCCGAAGAACCTTCATGCTCGGCCGAAATCCTTACGAGTATCTCTCCCGTGGGATTCCTTCCGTAGTAGGGACGGCCGGAATCGGCTGTACAGCTTCTTCGGGAAGTTCGGGCAGAGGACCTTCCAGCGCGACCTTGAGCACCTGGTCCATGTTTTCCACCAGATGGATTTTCATCTCATTGCGGATATTTTCCGGGACTTCAGGCAAGTCCTTTTCATTTTCTTTGGGAACGATGGCTTCGGTGATGCCGGCGCGCAGCGCCGCGAGGAGCTTTTCCTTTAAGCCGCCGATGGGCAGAACTTTGCCGCGCAGCGTGATCTCGCCGGTCATGGCGATGTCGCGGCGCACAGGAATCTTGCTCAACGCGCTGGAAATCGCAGTGGCCATAGTGATACCGGCCGAAGGCCCGTCCTTAGGAATGGCGCCCTCGGGCACGTGGATGTGAATATCCACGTTGCGATAGAAGTCCTTGGCTGCGCCCAGACGCGCGGCGCGCGAGCGCACGTAGGACATGGCAGCCTGGGCCGACTCCTGCATCACCTCGCCGAGCTGGCCGGTCAGCGTGAGCTTGCCTTTGCCGTCCACGATGGCGACTTCCGTGGTAAGAATCGAGCCGCCGACCTCGGTCCACGCCAGTCCGGTGACCAGCCCGATTTCGCTCTTCTCATGGGCCAGGGTGTCGCGGAACTTGGTCACGCCCAGGAACTCGTGGATATTCTCCGCGGTCAGGGCGATGCCGTAAGCCTGCCCTTCCTTCACGACTTTGCGGGCGACCTTGCGGCATACATTGCCGATCTCGCGTTCCAGATTGCGCACGCCCGCCTCGCGGGTGTAGGAACGGATGATCTCCTTGATGGCGTCCTCGCCAAACTGAATCTGTTTTTCGGTCAGGCCTGCCGCCTCGCGCTGCTTGCGCACCAGAAACTGTTTGGCGATCTCCAGCTTCTCGGGTTCGGTGTAGCCGTGGAGCCGAAGCACTTCCATGCGATCCTGCAGCGCCGGCGGGATGGTATGCAGCACGTTGGCCGTGGCCACGAAAAAGACCTGCGAGAGATCGTACTCCACGTCAAGATAGTGGTCCTGGAACATGTAGTTCTGTTCCGGATCGAGCACCTCAAGCAGCGCTGATGAGGGATCGCCGCGAAAGTCGGAGGCCAGCTTGTCTATTTCATCCAGCATCAGTACCGGGTTCTTGGTGCCGGCTTTCTTCATCATCTGGATGATCTGGCCAGGCAAAGCGCCTATATAGGTGCGGCGATGGCCGCGAATCTCAGCTTCATCGCGCACCCCGCCCAGCGACATGCGGACGAATTTTCTGCCTGTGGCCTTGGCAATGGACATGCCCAGCGAAGTCTTGCCCACGCCCGGAGGTCCGACAAAGCACAGGATGGAGCCTTTGGGATTCTTCACCAACTGGCGCACAGCCAGGAACTCCAGGATGCGGTCTTTGATCTTTTCCAGGCCGTAGTGGTCGCGGTTCAGGATCTTTTCCGCGTGTTCGATGTTGCGGATCTCTTTGGATTTCTTCTTCCACGGCACGGCCAGCAGCCAGTCCAGATAATTGCGCGAAACCGTGGATTCGGCGGACATCGGCGGCATGGCTTCCAGCTTCTTTAGCTCCTGCACCGCCTTTTCCTGAACCTCTTTAGGCATGCCGGCCGAATCGATCTTTTTCTTCAGCTCGTCAAATTCGCTTTTTTCACCGCGTCCCAGCTCTTTCTGGATGGCCTTGATTTTCTCGTTGAGGTAGTACTCTTTCTGCGCTCGCTCCATCTGCCGCTTGACCCGCGTCTGGATGGTGCGGTCCATGTTGAGCTTTTCGATTTCGATATCGAGAACGTCGGCGATGCGGTTCAGCCGCTCGATCGGATCAAAGATTTCCAGCAGCTCCTGCTTTTCTTCAATCGAGAGCTGCAGATTCTGGGCGATGGTGTCGCTCAGCTTGGCCGGATCGCTCATGCCGGTGATGATCACGGGCTCCAGGTTCAGAGACTGGCAAAGCTTCACATATTGGTCAAACAAACCGTGCACCCGCTGCATAGCCGTATCCAGGACGGGCGTGGTCTCGGGAGTGTACTTGACGGTGCGCACCGTGGCTTCAAAGAAGCCCTCTTCATTCGTGAGCTGCAGGATTTTGCCGCGCTCCACGCCTTCCACCAGGACTTTGATGTTGCCGTCGGGCAGCTTGAGGTTTTGGACGATGTTGGCGATAGTCCCCACCTGGTAAATCTCGTGGGGCTTGGGCTCGTCGATACTGGCGTCGTGTTGAGTGGCCAGGAAAATCTTGCGGTCCGAGGCCAGGGCTTCTTCCAGGGCGCGCACGCTGGATTCGCGTCCCACGATAAACGGAGTCATCATGTACGGAAAGATGACCACGTCACGGATGGGCATCATCGGAAGCTTGCGGGTCTCGAATTTTTCCTTGTTTTGGGTCACTGATTCGCCTTTTTGTCCTGTCCGGCCGGGCCGGTCTTGCAGCCTCGCTACACTTTGTCTAAGAATACCATGCGCGGCAAGAAAAGTTGGCCATTCACGGCGGGAGCCGGGGAATACCTGCAAAATCAACAGTTTCGAATGGTCAAGAACTAAAGTTTATGGCTTAATGACGCAAGATATAAGGCAAGCGACAGCAGCTCCCCGAGCGGCAGCCTCATCCCCGCTCGGCTCGAGGAGAAATGAAAGCTTCTTCCAACTTCATTTGCTTCAATTGCGGCCTGCAACACGGCGCCGGCGCAGCCGCTCCCCCGCGCTGCCTCAACTGCAGCGACGAGCGCGAATCCATGACCCACAAGCCACAACGATGGACTTCCTTGGCGGAAATGCAAGGCCACTATCGCAACGTGTTCACGCCTTTGGGAGACGGAGTCACGGGCCTCGTCACCAATCCCGCGTTCGGCATCGGGCCCGAGGTGTTTCTCATCCAGACCTCCGCCGGCAACGTTCTCTGGGACTGTTTTGCCTATCTCGATGACGCCACGGTGGAACGAATCGGCCAGACCGGCGGGCTTTCCGCGATCGTGATTTCGCATCCTCATATGTTCGGCAGTGTGGTGGAGTGGAGCCATGCCCTGGGCAACGTGCCGGTTTTGATCCACGAAGATAACCAGCCCTGGTTTCCTGCCATGATGCCACCGAAGACGCCCCGGCCGGCGCCGGGCCTCGATCCGGTCGTTCATTGGTGGCGAGGAGAATCGCTGCCGGTCAACCCGGCTCTGACCGTTGTCCGCTGCGGTGGACATTTTCCCGGAAGCTCACTCCTGCACTGGCGCGAAGGCGCGGGTGGCAAAGGCGCGTTGTTCACCGGCGACGGCATTCTTCCCGTGGAAGATCGACGCTGGGTCAGCTTCATGTACAGCTATCCCAACCTGATTCCGGTGAGCAAGCGCGCGGTGGAGAAAATTGTCGCGGCCATTACGCCGCTCGAGTTCGATCGCATTTACGGAGGCCCCATGTACGGCAGCGGCGGCGGGAGGCCGATCATCCCGAGCGGAGCGAAAGAGGTTGTGCTCAAGTCAGCCACGCGTTATATCGAGCACTTGGAATCATAAACAATGCTGGCCGACACGCTACTTTTCCTGGCACGGCCAACTCCCCGTGCGCAGATATAATGCAGCGGCGGAGAGTAGAAGACAAATGTCAAAATCAAGAAGGCAATTTTTGGCAGAGGCATCCATCGGTCTCATGGGAGCTGCCGTCGTTTCCCGCAGTAACGCGCAACAGAAGCCTGCTGAACCCGCGCAGACCCCTGAGCCTGCCGCGGGCACACCGCCGGCTTTTGGTACCGCCCCGCCGGTGGGACCCCAGGTATCGTCTGCCACCTTCGCCGAGGCCGAGAAACTCGTGCGCGTGGAGTTGACCCCCGGCGAGCGCGCCCAAGCCGCAGGCAACTGGCGTAGCGCAATGGCCCCGCTCTACGAACGGCGCACCGGGCCGCACAAGATAACCATCGAATCCTCCATTGCTCCCTACTCGCAATGGATTCCGGTCTTACCGGGCGAGACCGCCGGCCCCGCGCGCGACCGATTCCTGTGGAGCAAGGCCGACCCGGGACCACTGCCTGCGCGCGACCAGGACATCGCCTTCGCCCCGGTGACTCGCCTGGCCCGCTGGATCGAAAAGCGCCAGTTGACCTCAACGCGGCTCACGCAGATTTATCTCGAGCGGCTGAAGCGCTTTGATCCCACGTTGCACTGCGTGATCACGCTCACCGGCGACCTGGCGATGGCGCAAGCCAAGCAAGCCGATCAGGAGATCGCAGCCGGCAAGTATCGCGGGCCGCTGCACGGCGTACCGTGGGGCGGCAAAGACCTTCTCGATACGGCCGGCATTCCCACCACCTACGGCGCTGAGCCTTTTCGGGACCGCGTTCCCACGGCCGATGCTGCGGTCGTGAAACGGTTGCGCGAGGCCGGCGCGGTGCTCGTAGCCAAATTGAGCTTGGGCGCACTGGCACTCAACGACATCTGGTTCGGCGGCCAGACTCTGAACCCGTGGTTGCTGGAGGAAGGATCGTCCGGTTCGAGCGCCGGCCCCGGCGCGGCGACTGCCGCCGGCCTGGTCGGGTTTGCCGTCGGCAGCGAAACCGGCGGCAGCATCGTGGGCCCCAGCATGCGCTGCGGCGTCACCGGACTTCGTCCTACCTTTGGACGCGTGCCCCGCACCGGCGCCATGACCCTCTGCTGGTCGCTCGACAAGCTCGGCCCCATGACCCGCGGCGTGGAAGACGCCATGCTGGTTCTGCACGCCATCACCGGCCCGGATGCGGGCGATCTCTCCAGCGTGCCCAGCAAGCTGGATTACGAGGCAAACACGCCGGTAAAAGGTCTCCGCGTCGGCTACATCCCGGCGTGGATGAAGAACAATCCGGCGACAGCAGTTGACCGTGCTGCCTTGGAGAAAGTCAGCACCGTGGGCATGGTTCCCGTCGAAGTGTCGATTCCGGACTGGCCTTATGATTCGCTCGATGTCATCCTCTTCGCCGAAGCCGCAGCCGCGTTTGAGGAACTGACGCTCAGCCGCCAGGTAGACCAACTGAAAGTCCAGGTGCCCGACGCTTGGCCTAATACCTTCCGCCAGTCACGGTTCCTGTCGGCGGTCGATTTCGTGCAGTGCGATCGCTTGCGACGGAAAGTGGCCCAGGAGATGGCGCGCGTGTTCAAAGAAGTGGACTTGCTGCTGGTGCCTTCCCTGCGCGACGAGATGCTGACCATCACGAACTTTACCGGGCATCCTTCGCTCACCCTGCGCGCCGGCTTCATTGAGGTTTCGCAAGCGCGCAGCGACTGGGCCCCGGACCCAGCGCATCCGCTTCCTCGGTTCTCCCCGCCGCGGCGCGTCCCCCATGGCGTGACGTTGATCGGACGGCTGTTTGACGAGGGCACCTTGGTGCGCGCCGGCTTGGCTCTGGAGAAGAGTTTTGGAGTTGCGGGCGAGAGGCCGCCGGGGTTTTGAAAGAAGCAATTAGCAAATAGTAATTGGCAATTAGCCAAATCGGATTGGCTCACTCTTTCATCTACCAAATTGTTACTTGATTCTCTGATCCGCGAATATCCGCGTTGATCCGCGGTAAGGTTTTGATTTTGGTTTTGGTTTTGGTTTTGATTTTGGTTTTGCTAATTGCCAATTGCTATTTGCTAATTGCTCTTCTCTCACATCACGCTCGGTGCGGCTATTCCCATCATCGCCAGGCAATCGATGAGCGACCGCCGCACGACTGCAGCCGTCGCCAGGAGAAAGCGTTTACGGGCTTCGTCGGCTTCGGTGAGGATGTGGTGCTTGTGGTAGAAGTTGTTGAACTCCTGGGCTAGCTGGAAAGCGTACTTGGCGGCGTACGCGGGCTCGGTGGTGGCAATACATTGCGACACCGTGTGAGAGAGTTGCCCGGCACGGAGCCAGAGCTCCCAGATCTCGTCGTCTTCACTCAGGAACCGCAGGTCGACTTCGCCGGACAGGATCTCTTCTGCGCTCAGGCCGGCTTTGCGAAATATGTTGGTGGCGCGCACGATGGCATATTGCGCGTAGGGTCCGGTTTCGCCCTCGAAGCTGAGCGCCTCTTTGAAATCGAAGGCGATCACCGTGCCCTTGGTGAACTTGAGCATGAAATAGCGCAGCGCGCCGGTGGCGATCTGCGCCGCGATCTCGCGGCGCTCGCCTTCGGGCATCTCGGGATGGCGCACGTCAACTTCTTTTTGCGCGGCGGCGATCAGTGCATCGATCAGGTCATCGGCCTTCACGCCGAAACCCTTACGGCCGGAAAGCTCGATGTAGGCGCGGTCCAGCTGGTCCTCCGGGACGTGAAAACCAAGCTCTATCGCACCGCGCGGGGTCAAGGCCAGCATCCCATAAGAAAAATGGTGGCAGTTCTCCGCCTGCTCGGTGTAGCCGAGGCCGCGCAGGGCCTCAACCACGTTGTTCTGGGGCTCGTTCTGGCGTGCGTCAATCACATTGTAGTTGGCATGCACGCCGCCGAAATGGGGATGATCCGGCTCGCCGGACTCGGCTGAAATCCAAACCTCATGACCGTCGGGATAACCACGGAACTTGCGGTACCCGAAATCCTTTCCCAGCAATCCGAACTTCCACAGGTGATAGGCGATGTCCTTGCCCACATAAGTCACGGTGCCGTTGGAACGGACGATTACCTTGGCGTCTTCGTCCGGACCGTCTGCTTGCTCCTCATCCGTCGGCTCTGAAGTGTTGCCGCTGCGCTTCATGACCCAGCAGCCCTTGTTCTTGCCCTCGGTCTCGAAGTAGACGACGCCCTTCTCTTTGAGCTGCGTGAAAGCCAGGTCCCAGAAATGCAGGTGCAAGATCTCGCTCTCCTGGGGCAGAAAGTCATATTCGATGCCCAGGCGCTGCATGGTCTCCAGGTGCCGGCGGATGATAGCCATAGAGATAAGATGGCCCATCTCCGCGGCCTCATTGCCGCCGTGCTCGATGTCATGCAGCGTCTGCAGGCGCAGCTTGAGACGCTCCTTGTCCTGCTCATACCACTGCGAGACTTGAGCGTAGAGGTCCCAGCAGTAGTAGTCGAAGGGTTTGCCGTTGGAGCTTTGGGCGATCAGAGCTTCGACGTCTTGCTTCCCTTTCTTCTCCAGATACAGGAAGCCCACCACGACGTCCGCCACCTGGACGCCGGTGTTGTCGATATAATTCTGCACGTCCACACGGGCGCCTGACGCGCGCAGCAACCGGACAAAGGTGTCCCCGAGAATTGCATTGCGCAGGTGCCCGATGTGCGCCGCCTTGTTGGGATTAATGCTGGTGTGCTCGACCAGAATCTTTTCCGCAGAGGACGGCGCTGCACCCGGTCGCCCGCCCTTCTGCAGCAACATTCGCGCCGCTGCCGTGCGATCAACCCTGGCGTTGATGTATCCGGCGCCGGCGACCTCGAACTTTTGAAATCCCGGAACTTGTCCCAGCTCCGCTACAATTTCTTCCGCAATCTTGCGCGGCGGCTTGCGCAGCTTCTTGGCCAGCTCAAAGCTCAGCGGTAACGCGTACTCACCCAGCGCAACAGTGGGGGGTTGGTCCACCACCAGGCGCGGCAATTCAACGTCATACTGCCGCTTCAAAAGGTCGCGGACGCGCCGGGTAAGCTGCTGCTCCAGTTCCAGATACAAAGTGGTTTACCTTAGTTGGATGATGGTCTGTGGTGCGCCACAGTTGCGCCGTAAGTGACTGACGGAAAAGGCGATTATAGCAAAGCGGCGGAATTGGCCCGGTTTGACGGCAAAGAGCGGGTCACCCTATGATGAAAAGTTGAGGCGTTTTGCGGAGAAGCAGTCAGCCTTCAGCTTCAGATTCGGGGGCGCTCTCCCCGAACGCATGGGCTGGAGGAAATTGATTGTTTAGAGCAAGAAGACTTGGAGCGTAACGAGAAGTGTCAGGGCATGACTTTAGTCGTGGCGCAAAGCTTGCAAAACGTAATGGGCTTTAAGCCCCTGGAACGTTTCTCAGTAATCTTGCCGCAGCGGCTAAAGCCCGATTATTTAAGACGCCCTGACGGTACGACTAAAGTCATACCCTGACACTTCTCCAGTCCCTTGAGAGACTTGTTCCTCAGCCTTGTTCGTGTCTCCGGCGGGGAGCATATACCGGAGCTGGACTTAGCCGGTGAAACGAAGAACGCTATGCGCATAGCCTACCTAGAGTGCTTTTCCGGGATCAGCGGCGATATGTTCCTCGGCGCGCTGATCGACGCTGGAGTTCCGTCCGAGCTCTTCACGCGCACCGTAGAGGCGCTGGGCGTGGACGCCCGTCTGGAGATCTCCCGCGTGGACCGTAGCGGCATCAGCGCCACCAAAGTTGACGTGATCGTCGCCGGAGAAAAGGAACTGCCCCGGGAAGAATTCTGGAGCAAAGAACAAGCTGCGCGTCAACACGAACACAAACATGGCCACGAGCACGCGCATGATGAACACAGTCATGATCACGGGCACGATCATTCGCATGAGCAGGGTCATGGCCCCAGCCACGAGCCCACTCACGAACACCATCACGCGCATCGCGGGCTGACGGAGATTCGCGGGATCATCAACCGGTCGGGCATCAGCCAAACCGCAAAACAGTGTGCCATCAAGATCTTTGAAGCTCTGGGCGCGGCGGAAGCCCGGGTCCATAACACTGACATCGAGAAGATCCATTTCCACGAAGTCGGCGCCGTGGACGCGATCGTGGACATCGTGTGCGCATCGGTGGGTTCGGAAGCGCTGGGTGTGGACGAGTGGGTCTGCTCGCCGTTGAACGTTGGCGGCGGCACAGTCGAGTGCGCCCACGGAACCTTTCCCATCCCCGCGCCGGCGACTTTGGATTTGTTGCGCAACGCTCCCGTCTATTCCGGAGAGATCCAGAAAGAACTGGTCACGCCTACGGGCGCGGCCATTGTGCAAGTGCTGGCTGCGAAGTTCGGACGTTTTCCGCGCATGAAGACCGAGAAGATCGCCTACGGCGCGGGAACGCGCAATTTCAAGGGCCACCCCAACGTGCTCCGGCTCAGCCTGGGCGAATCCGCGCTGGCCGAGGAAGAGCAGATGCCGTTCGCCACCGAGGAAATCGCGATCCTGGAAGCCAACGTTGACGACATGACGCCGCAAGTCTTCGGCTACGTAATGGATCGCACCCTGGCGACGGGAGCGCTGGACGTATTCTCGACGGCTGTACAGATGAAGAAGAACCGTCCGGGAATGCTGCTGACCGTGCTGTGCCGTCCTGAGGACAGCCGGCGGCTTACGCAGCTCATCTTCGCGGAGACCACCACGCTGGGCGTACGCATGCGGCAGGAAGCCCGGGCTACGCTGGCGCGGCGACACCTGACCATCCAGACCAAGTGGGGCGATGTCAGGATGAAGCTGGCCAACATGAACGGAAGCGTCAGCAATTATGCTCCGGAATATGAAGATTGCCGGCGCATCGCCGAGCAACAACGTGTTCCCCTGAAAACGGTCATACAGGAAGCCATCAAGGTTTATCTGGAAAGAGAAAATGGATAACGGCCGGAAGTTTTACATCACCACACCGATTTATTACGTGAACGCGCGGCCGCACATCGGGCACGCGTATACCACGTTGGCGTGCGATGCGGTGGCCCGCCGTAAGCGCCTGCTCGGCTATGACACGTTTTTCCTGACTGGAACCGATGAGCACGGAGTGCACGTGGAGCGGTCGGCGACCGACGCCGGGGTTCCCACACAGAAGTGGGTGGACCAGGTTTCTGCCGAGTTTCGCAAACTTTTCGACAAGATGGGCATCACCTATGACGATTACATCCGCACCAGCGATGCCCGGCACAAACGCGGCGCGCAGGAGCTGTGGCGGCGGCTCCAAGAGAAGGGCTTCATCTACAAAGGGACCTACACGGGCCAATACTGCGTTTTCGACGAGCTCTACGTGGACGCTGCCGGGCCCGGCGCTCCTTGCCCGGAGTGCGGACGGCCCACCGAAACCGTCAGCGAGGAAAATTACTACTTCAAGCTTTCCGCCTTCGCCGACAAGCTGCTCAAGTACTATCAGGACCATCCCGGGTTTATTCGCCCGGAGGCGCGGCGCAACGAAGTCATTGCCTTCGTGAAGAGCGGGCTGCGCGATCTTTCCATCAGCCGCAGCACCTTCAAGTGGGGCGTTCCGGTGCCCGGCGATCCCAAACACGTGATGTACGTGTGGCTGGACGCTCTGAGCAATTACATCACCGCCATCGGTTTCGGGGCCGCAGAAAAAGACTTGCAGGAAAAGTTCGAACGCTACTGGCCGGCGGACGTGCACATGATCGGCAAGGAGATCATCCGCTTTCACTGTGTCTATTGGCCGGCGTTTCTCATGGCTGCGGACTTGCCGCTTCCCAAGAGCGTGATCGTGCACGGCTGGCTGCTGTTCGAAGAAAGCAAGATGTCCAAGTCGCGCGGCAACATCGTGCGCGCTGAAACCGTGATCGACGTCCTGGGCAATGACGCGCTGCGCTATTTCCTGCTGCGCGAGATCGTCTTCGGCCAGGACGGCTCGTTCAGCTTTGACGCGCTGGTGGACCGCTACAACTCCGACCTGGCCAACGGCCTGGGCAACCTGGCCAGCCGCACCCTGACTATGATCCATCGCTACTTCGGCGGCGCCATGCCCTATCCCTCGCACCTCGCGGCGCACAAGCCGGCGGACAGCGCCATTAAGGAGCAGGCCGAAGCGGTAATCGCCGAATTCGGCCTGTTGTTCGACGACTACGTGTTCTCGCGCGCTCTCGAGTCCGCCTGGTCGCTTGTAGGCTCCGTAAACAAATACCTTGTGGAGCAGGAGCCCTGGGTGGTTGCCGAAAAGGATGGCGAGCAGAACAAGGCGCGCCTGGCAACCATCCTTTATACTGCGGCGGAAGCGTTGCGCATTGTTACGGCGCTGGCCCATCCCGTGCTGCCGGAATCCACGGCCATGATCTGGCGCCAGCTTGGCCTGGGCGATATCGCCAAATTCAGACTTGCTGAACTCAAGTGGGGCCAGTTGCCTCTCGGCGGGAAGCTGGGTAAAGTTGAACCCGTTTTCCCCCGCGCCGATAAAACTGCAATCGAAAGGATGCAACAAATGGAACAGGAGCGCGCCACTCCGGCGCCCGCTGTAGGCTCAACCACTTCCGCCGCGAGCGAGACTACGGCTGCCCAGCCGCAAGCTGCACCGGCGTCAGCTGCCGCTCCGGTCGCTGCTCCGCCGGCAATCGCCTCGGCTCCCGCCGCTGCCGCGCCCGACGGCAAGATCACCATTGACGACTTCCTCAAGATCGAGCTGCGCGTAGGCCAGGTCAAGACCGCAGAGAAAGTCAAAGGCGCAGACCGGTTGCTGCGTTTGGAAGTCGACATCGGGACGGAAGTTCGCCAGGTGGTCGCGGGAATCGCGCTGGCCTATGAACCGGCAACGCTGATCGGCCGCAAAGTGGTTCTCGTCGCCAACCTGCAGCCTCGTAAACTGCGGGGCTTGGAGTCGAACGGCATGATCGTAGCCGCGTCCGTCGGCGAAGAAGGCAAACCGGTGCTGGCGGGCTTCCTGGAGGACGTGCCCGTTGGAGCCAAGCTAAAATAGTTTTGCTTATTGCAACTAAGGCTGCGCTGATATACGAATAGCAGACGATGGCATCCACTGGAACGCAGCCAGCAGTCGCAGTAGCCCCCCACGACTCAGTCTCTGAAGAAGCAACCCGGCGGAGACGACGGACCGATCTCCTGTTAGTCCTTCTAGTAGGCTTTGCTCCAATCGTCCTGAGCGCCCTTTACCAATTGTTTGTTCCGATTCCCGGGAGCGCGCCTGCAATCAATTCGCGCTTTTCCTCGGGACTGCTGCAAGAATTCGCCGCCCTGACGCTCTTCCTAACCCTCCTTCGACGCCAAGGACGTTCATTGAAAGACATCGGGCTCGTCCCGCGCTGGCTTGATTTGCCAAAGGCCGTGGGACTATTCGTTTTGTCATATGTGGCCATGATCCTTGTTTCAGTCACCATCCAGCACGTGCACCTTTTCTGGACTGGAGAACACCTTCATGCCCGCAACGCGCAAGATATTTTTGCCGGAGCATCAACGATACTTCTCGTGGCTTACATCACTGCGGCTCCGATTTTTGAGGAAACTCTGGTCAGGGGCTACTTGATGACGGAGTTGATCGGTCTCTCCTGGCCAGCGTGGCTCGCGGCCGGAGCCAGCGTTGCGTTGCAGACCAGCTATCATCTGTACTATGGGCTTGAAGGTGCACTGAGCCTTGGCGCCGGCTTCGTCGTGTCCGCCGTTTATTTTGCCAGGTCGCGAAGGCTCATGCCGGTCATCTTGTCTCACCTCCTCTGGGACTTGACGGCAACTTACTTCAGTTGGCATCGTTAAAGTACGATGCCATCTCTATACATCGATTCCCACGCTCATCTCGAGGGCTACAAATTCGATCAGGACCGCACGGAGGTCCTGACCCGCGCACGTGACGCCGGACTGGAGAGGATTCTCGCCATCGGCAGCGGTACCGGACCAGGAACACTCGACTGTGCCATCAAGATCGCCGAGCAGCATGACTGGGTCTTCGCGACGCTGGGCATTCATCCTCATGAAGCCAAGCTGGCCGGCGAGGCCGACTACGCGGAGATGGAGCTACTCGCCGGTCATCCGAAGGTTGTGGCCTGGGGCGAAATCGGCCTGGATTACTTCTACGACTACTCGCCGCGCGACGTTCAGCAAGAAGTCTTCCGCCGCCAGATGGAACAGGCCAAAGCCGCGCGTCTGCCCATCATCATTCATTGCCGTCCGTCGAACAACAGCGAGAACGCCTGGGACGACACCATCCAGATGCTGCACCAGCACTGGGCTTCCACTGGGCTAGGCGGGATCCTGCATTGCTTCACCGGGGAATGGAAGCACGCGCAGGCCGCGTTGGACATGGGCTTCTACATTTCTTTCGCCGGCAACGTCAGCTTTCCCAAGGCCGAGAACATTCGTGGAGCGGCGACGCAGGTCCCGCTCGAACGCATGCTGATCGAGACCGATTCGCCGTTTCTGGCGCCGGTGCCGCATCGCGGCAAACGCAACGAGCCGGCATTCGTGGTGAACACGGCTGAGACGATTGCCCAACTGCGGGGCATGAGCAAAGAAGAGATCGGGCAGAAGACAGCGGAGAACTTCTACAAGCTGTTCCCTAAAACAAGACGGCTAGAAACGGCTGGGTAATTTTCTTTTTTACGAGACCATAGCCCTTGCGCCTCACGCAGTCTTCTTAACCACCGGCCTCCGGGCCGGCGCCTTTCCGCTCTCCGCGTTTTGCGAGGCTATCCACATCACCATCGGAATGAATCCCAATCCGGCGGCCAGATGTTTGAGCGTGTGTCCGCTCACGATCTGGCCCATTCTGAAAATCGGCTTGTCAAACGACTCAAACACCTTGGCAGCGACGTTGGCAAGAAGGGCGAACACCAGGGCGCGCGTCCCTTCGGCGCGCAGGCGAGGGAACATCAACACAAACACAACCCCGGTGACAAAAACCAGCCCCTGATAGAGGCCGTACCAGCGCAAGTCGCCGCGTCCCTGTTGTTCGCTCCAGGCCCACTGCAAGACGCTGGCCATACCGACGGCAGTGAGCGCGGGCAAGATCCAGGGGCTTGGCTTGGGCAGACGATTCACTAACAGTAGCGACATGATGCCGCCCATAGCAATGGTCATGGGCAGCCGGTCCCACACCAAGCGCTGACTGTCCGGAGCGAGATGGTAGTAGCCGGAGCCGAGGCCGGTCAAAAATAGTCCCAGAAAAAGCGTCCCCAGCGCCCAGCGCTGCTCCGACGTTTGCGTCTTATCGCGCAGTGTGAAGTACAGTCCGGCTAGCCCAACGGCGATGAACGCCAGATTCGAGAGCACGTCCAGGGCATTGGGAACGCCCAGCAGGGTGCGGGCATCGGCGAAGTTGTGATACCACGCCGGCTGAGGTATCGGATGCAGCGCCAAGGTAATCGCGAAGGCCAGCAGCAGAACGGCCCCCAGGATCATCCAGCGCGTGGAAGTTCGCACCGCAAGCAGCGCCATAGCTTACTTGATGGTTTCCTTTCTCAATTGGCGGCCTCGACGGTCATCTTTTTGCCGCTATGTGACTGGCATTCATGCCCAGCTCCGACGCCAGGAACGATAATTTCAGGGAAAGTTCGTCCACGATCTGGCTGAAGGGTCTGCCCCCGGAATGGCCGGCTTTGTCGTCATAGAGCAACATGATCGGTAGTCCGGAGCGTGTGGCAGCCTGAAGCCGCGCCGCCATTTTGCGCGCCTGCTCCGGAGGCACGCGCGTGTCAGCGTTGCCGCTGGTAATGAGCACCGCCGGGTACTTGGTTCCCGGCTGCACATGCTGATAAGGCGAATAGGCGTATAGAAATTTGAACTGGGCCGGATCAGCCGCGTTGCCGTATTCGAGCAGCGCCGGCGGATTGTTGTTTTTGGTGAACTTGTAGTAGCGCACCATGTCGAGGTCCGGATGATCGCAGATCACGGCCTTGAACAGCTCCGGCCGCTGCGTCAGCACTGACCCCACCAGCAGCCCGCCATTGCTCCCGCCCCAGATAGCCAGTTTCTGAGGATTCGTGTAATTGTTCTTGATCAGCCACTCGGCGGCAGCGGTGAAATCATCAAAGACATTCTGCTTCTTTTCCAGCATGCCGGCTTTGTGCCAGGCTTCGCCGAACTCTCCTCCACCGCGCAAATTGGCGACTGCATAGATGCCGCCCTGCTCCACCCACCAGGCCGCGCTATTGTTAAAGCCCGGAGTCAGGCTGACGTTGAATCCACCGTAGCCATAGAGGATGGTTGGGGTTTGTCCGTCGGGCTTGAGGCCCTTGCGATGCACCAGGAACATGGGCACGTGCGTGCCGTCCTTGGACGAATACCAGACCTGGTCCATTTCATAGCGATCGGAGTCGAAGGGCACAGGATTGCGAAACCAAAGGTCGCGTTTGCCCGAGGAAGCCGAGTAGAGGAAGACGGAGGCAGGGGTGGTGTACGACGAAAAATGGAGGATGCCTTCATCGCGGTCCCAACGGCCGAAGATTCCGGCTGACCCGGAAGAAGGGAGCGCCACTTCGCCCAGAGGTTTCCCCTCCAGTGAGAAGATGGCGATACGGGACGTCACATTGTGCAGGTAGTTCACAAAGAGCTTGCCTCCGACTACGGAAAAGCTCTCGATGGCGTCCTGGGCCACGGGCACGATCTCCTGCCATTTCTCGGGCTTGGGGTCGCGCAGATCGATTTTGAGGATACGGTTGCGGGGCGCCTGCCAGTCGGTTTGAACGATCAGAAAGTCGCCGGCAAATTGCGGGTTGAAGTGAGCGCTGATCCCGGTGACGAGCGGGCGGAAAGGGCCATTTTGTTTGAGGTCCTGAATAAACAGCTCATTTTTCGCCCAGCCCGCCTGGACGTCAATCAGCAGGTACCGGCCGTCTTCTGAAACGTCAGGACCGATCCACGTGTCCGGTCCGTAGCCTTCGCCAAAGACCAGCGGATCTTTAGCAGGATCGGATCCCAGGGCATGGTAGTAGATGCGTTTACCTACATCACGGCGGCCCAGCGAGTAGTAAAAGCCGCTCTTGTCTATCTTCCAGGACGTACCCAGATACAAAGCCCGGAGCAGCACGTCCGGGAGGTCGCGGTGATTCTTCAAATCCAGGATGTGCAGTTCGGTTTCGTCTTCGCCGCCGCGCCGCACCGAATAGAGCATGAGGCTGCCATCTTCGGTGACGTCAGCGATGCCCACGCTGGTGGTGTGATCGGTGCTCATGGGTTGAGGATCAATGAGCAGTTCGTCCGTCCCGCCCGCCCCTTTGCGCCGATAAATGCTCGGCAAATCCTGGTCAGCGCCCTTCTTGGTAAAGAAGTAGTAACCGCCCTCCTCAATCGGCGTACCCACCGTGTCGTGGTGGAACATCTCCATCAGCCGTTTGGAGGCTCCGGCGCGCATGGGCAGGCCGTCGAGAAGGGAGTGAGCGTACGTGTTTTCCGCGGCGATCCAGGTACGCGTCTCCTGGCTGTCCTGGTCTTCGAGCCAGCGGTAGGGATCTATGATCTCAACCCCGTGAATCGTCTCCTTGACATTGTCCTGGCGTGCGACCGGCGGCGACACGGTCTGGGAAGCGGCCGGCCTGGCCCCCAAGAATGACAGCAGGATGATCGCCGGCAGCACGTCGCGCACGAACAAGCTGCAGGAGGGGAGTTGCATATGATTCACCTCAAGTAATTCGACAACCAGCCAGGGTTTTAGTTAGCCGGCGTAGGAACCTTCTTTGTTCCCGCCAGCTCCGCCGCGGTCTGCTGGATGTTACGCGGCAGAAACCCTTGGAACCCGAACTGCCCGTACTTCTCTTTCAGTTGCGCAGAGACGCCATCCATCAGCTCCTGACCGGACTTGCCTGCAGCCTGGGCCTGGCTGATATCGTCACGCAGCGCGACCAGGTAGTCGTGGAAGTCGCGCACGTCGTCGGGAGTCGCGACGTCTCCGTGACCGGAGACAAACGTCGCCGAAGGATGCTCGGCCAGCAGCTTCTCCAATGTCTTGACCCAATCGCCGGTGGTGGCGTCAATCAGGTTAGGCAGGTGTTTCTGCCAGACGAGATCGCCGCCGAAGACCACGTTGGCGTCAGGCACAATCACCACGGAGTCGCCGCCGGTATGGCCGAGCATGTAGCGCACCTGAATGAGCCGCGCGCCAAGATAGATGTCCACCGCGTCGGTGTACACCATGTCCGGCAGCACCAGCGAGTCGACCCGTATCTTGTCCTCCGGCTTGGGCGTGGCGCCGAAGAACTTCATGTTCTCGGTGCGCAGCCAGCCGCGCAGGTTACGCTGCGCCACAATCATAGCGCCGGCTTCGGCAAATACCGCGTTGCCGCCCGTGTGATCAAGGTGATAGTGGGTATTGACCACAAAGCGGATGGGCAGATTGGTGACCTTGCGAATTTCTGCCAGCAGATCGCGCGCCGGAGCCACGTCCTGAAACGTATCGATCACCAGCACGCCGTTGCTGCCCACTACAAATCCAGCATTGCTGCCTCCTTTGCCGCGATCGGGACTGATGGCCGCGTACACGCCGTCGGCAAGCTTCTTGACGGTGAAGTCAGCGTTGTCAGCGGCAAGCGCTAACGAGGAGAAGAAGAGGACACAAAGGACAAGGGAAGACGTTCTGGTACGCATAGCCGAAGATGGTACCATGCGGATTCCGTTCTGTCGCTTTGCGCGCCGTCCCGGTGGAGACGTGGCATAGCCGCGTATCTTACGTCGAATTCTTCTGGGCTTCTACCTCTACTCGTAACGCAACGCCACCATAGGATCGACTCTCGTGGCGCGGCGCGCGGGAAAATAGCAAGCCAGCAGCGCCACCAGGGCCAGCAAGACCGCGATCGTGGCAAACGTGAGGGGATCCGTCGGGCTCACGCCAAAGAGAATCTTCGACATCACGCGGGTCACGGCCAGGGCCAACGCCAGCCCGATGGCCAATCCAATCGCAGCCAGCCGCAGGCCTTGAACCATGACCATCCTGAGTACGCTCGCACGGTCGGCACCCAGCGCCATGCGGATGCCGATCTCGCTGGTACGCTGAGTCACGGAGTACGACATCACACCATAGATGCCCACTGCGGCCAGAATCATGGCCAGTCCGCCAAACAAGCCCAGCAAGAATGTTTGCAGCCGAGGCTGGGCTACCGAGATGGACATGATCTCTTCCATCGTGGCCACATCGCCCAAAGGCAGGTTCTTATCGATCTGTGCGACCACGCTGCGGACGGAAGCGATCAGCGCCCTGGGATCGCCGTCCGAGCGCACGGTAAAGAACGATCCCGGCGAAAAATCGGACTGCGCTATCGGTGCGTAGACGGTGGGTTGCGCGTCCTGGTCAAGCCCTCCGTAGCGGGCATCGGATACCACACCGACGACCGTGAATGGATGATCACGAAACCCGGGCGGAATTTGATCCGCAGGAATCAGGTTTTTTGGGGCGTCCAGCAGCACCATCTTGCCAATGGGATCCTGGCCGGGCCAGTACTGGCGCACCAGTGTTTCATTCACTAGCACCGAGGGAGCGGCGTTCGCCTGGTCGTGTTCATTCAACAGCCGCCCTTTGAGCAGACGAATTCCCATGGCCCCGAAAAAATGCCCGTCTACGGAGCGATATTGCGCGGTCGCAAGCTTGTCGATGCTGGCGGGACGCGGCCGGTCCAGCGCAACGAAGAATTTGGTCCAGTTTTCGCCTTGTAAAGGAAGGCTGGAGACCACGCCCGCGGCTCTTACTCCAGGGAGTTGTTCAACCCGCGCCAGCACGTCGTGATAAAACGCAGCCACACGGGGCGGTGCGCCAATCCGGAGCGGGTCGGGCGTGGGATCGTAGCTGTTGGGAAGCTCCGCGGAAAACGTCAGAACACGGCTGGGGTCAAAACCGGGGTCCACGTGGAGCAGACGCTCAAAGCTCTTGATGGCCAGGCCGGAACCGATGAGCAACACCAGGGCCAGGGCGACTTCGCTGACCACGAGCCCGGTGCGGATGCGGCTGCTGCCGCCGGCTTGTGACGTTCGCCCGCCTTCTTTGAGGACATCGTTCAGCTTTCCGACGCGCGAATTCGCAAATGCCGGCGCCAGTCCAAAGAGCACGCCAGTCAGCGCGGAGATCCCAAGCGTGAACAACAGCACCCAGCCATCCAGGCGAACCTGCTGCACGCTGGGCAGGAAACCCTTGGCCATGGGCAGGAGTGTGAGCGCGAAATATGCAACGGCGAGTCCCAGGCACCCTCCCAGCAGCGAAAGCAGTATGCTCTCGGTGATAAACTGCCGCACCAGACGGCGGCGGCCGGCTCCCAGAGCGGAGCGTATAGCGATTTCTTTTTGCCGTCCCGCGGATCGGGCCAGCAAGAGGTTGGCGAGGTTGACGCAGGCAATCAGCAGAATCAAGCCGACCGCGCCCAACAGAATGAGCAGAGCCGGGCGAACGTTGCCTACCACGGTTTCACGCAGCGGTTGCAAATCAACGCCC
Source organism: Candidatus Angelobacter sp. (assembly GCA_036521855.1). Lineage (GTDB taxonomy): Bacteria > Acidobacteriota > Terriglobia > Terriglobales > Acidobacteriaceae > Angelobacter. Next base: position 4,473 of record DATDGY010000082.1, on the reverse strand, counting down.
ATACCTTTGTTCTCAGGGGCGCGCTCGGCAATGCCCAGCATGATGGCGTTCAGGTCAGACTGCGCTTGTGATCGCGTGATGCCGGGCCTTAGCCGTCCTGCCATCCCGAGAAAGTAGTTGTTGTGGGAGTCAGAGTTGTCTTTCGGTTTCCAGGCCATGGGCAGCCATAGCACCACGTCGCTCGATGTGAAGGGTGCGGGTACGACTCCAACCACGTTGTAGGTTTCGCCATCCAGGTTGAGCGTCTTTCCGTAGATATTGCGATCGGCATCGAGATGCGTGCGCCAGAAGCCCTCGCTCACAATCACCATCCGGTGTGAACCCCATTTCTCGTCCGATGGCAAAAAGCCTCTTCCCAGAAACGGCTTTAACCCCAGGGTGGCGAAGTATTCCGCAGAGACCACAAGCGCATCCAAGCGCTCGGGTTGCTCCGTCCCCGTGAGGTTGAAACGCGCCTTGTAGTACGCGGACAACCCGGTAAGGGTGCGGTTCTGTTCACGCAATGCGCGAAAGTCCGGCGCCGACGCGCCGAAATGGGGGAGTCCCCGCGAGGGTGCGGTGTTGAATACGTCCATTAGCCGGCTTGGGTCCTCGTAAGGCAGGGGCCGCAGCAGCACCCCGTTCACTACGCTGAAGATGGCAGTGTTGGCGCCGATGCCGAGCGCCAGCGTGACGATGGCAACGGCGGCGAACCCAGGATTCTTGCGCAGCATGCGCAGTCCGTAACGCAAGTCCTGGGCCAGCGACTCCAGCACCGGCAGTCCCTTTTGCTGGCGATAAATCTCCTGGGCGTGCTCCATGCCGCCCAGCTTGATCAGCGCCTGGCGCCGCGCCTCCTCGGAGGTCATGCCCGATCGCACATTGTCTTCCGCATGAAGGGCGACATGGCTCTCCAGCTCAGCGGCCAGGTCTGCGTCAGGACGCTGGGCTCCGAATAGTCCTGACAAACGCCACAGGAGCGCACGTAGATGTCTCATGACGGTTCCTCCGGCGACAGAAAGCGCGCCAGAATCGCGGTGGTCGCCCGCCAATCACGGGCCTCGCTTTCGAGGCGCCTGTGGCCTGCGCGCGTGAGCCGGTAGTACCGGGCTTTGCGATTGTTCTCCGAGAAGCCCCACGCCGATGCGATGTAACCTTCCTGCTCCAGCTTGAGCAGCGCCGGATAGAGCGTGCCGTATTGCACGATGAGGGCGTCGGCGCTGATCTGTTCGATGCGCCTTGCGATTCCATAGCCGTGCAGCGGGCCCATGGCCTGCAAAGTGCGGAGCACCATCAGGGCCAGCGTGCCCTGCCAGACATCCTTCTTGTCTTTCTTGTCGCCCATGGCTCTCCTATTGGATACCTTCTGGACAATAGCATTGGTTCTATTGGAATGCAATAGGTAAGCCCCAGAACTCAGGTTTTCCGTCAGCCGCTCCGACGTTCCTCTAATGAATATTGAATAACGAGACTGCTGGTTGGTGAGCCAGACGTACGTTTCTCGCGCAAACATGGCTGCCCTCTGGTAGGCTACGTAGCTTATGCGCCTTCACCAGAGTATCTTGTTCCTTTTCCTCGCTACGGCAGCCGTTCCCGTCTTCGCCCAAAACCCTAAAGCAGTGGCCGAGCGCCTGGCCGCGCAGAACGCCCTCTTCGAAGAGCAGTACGAGTCCGATCTTCGCAATTTTCCGGAACGAGCCACGGCCTTCGGCGACTATCGCTACAACGACAAACTCGCCGACTATTCGCTCGCCGCCATCGCCGGACGCCACAAGACCGACGAAGCCTTCCTCAATCGGCTCGAGTCCATCCCGACAACCGGTTTCTCCGACCAGGACCAGCTCTCTCACGATCTGCTGGCGCGCGTTCTTCAGCAACGCATCGCCGATTACAACCTCAAAGAGCACGAGATGCCGGTCAGCCAGCAGAATGGCGTCCATACCGGCCTTGCCGACCTGCCGCTGTCCGTCCCGCTCGATTCCGTCAAGCACTACGAGGACTACATCGCGCGACTTCACCAGATCCCGCGCGTCCTCAGCCAAACCACCGAGGTGCTTCGCGCCGGCATGAAGGACAAGCTCATGCCCGTTCGCTTCCTGCTGGAGAAGGTCCCGGTGCAATGCCAGGGCATCATCGATGCTGACCCTTTTCTTCTTCCGACCAAGAAGTTTCCTGCCGGCATCTCGCCCGAAGACCAAAAACGCCTGACCCAGCAGATTACGGACGCGATCAACAACGAGGTCTTCCCTGCCTACAAGACCTTCGCCGAGTTCGTGCGTACGGAATACGCTCCTCAGGGCCGCGCGGCGCTGGCGATCACCACGCTGCCCGAGGGACAAAAGCGCTACCAAAATGACATTTACGGCCGCACCACCACGCACATGACCGCCGATGAGATACACCAACTCGGCCTGCGCGAGATCGAGCGCATCCAGGCCGAGATGACGTCTATCGCCAAGAAAGAGGGCTTCCCTGACATTGCTTCATTCCGGGCTTCACTCAAGACCAATTCCAAATACATTCCCACTTCCTCGGAGCAGATCCTCGACGACTTCCGGCACCACATACATGAGATGGAGCCCAAGCTTCCGGAATTGTTCACGTTGCTTCCCAAGTCGCCGGTTACGGTGGAGGCCATACCCGCCTTCCAGTCCGCCGCGGCGACCCATTACGTTACCGGCACGCCGGACGGCAAGCGTCCTGGCCGCGTGGTCGTGGCCACCTCCAATTTCGCCGACCGCTCGCTTATCAATGACGAGGCCATCGCCTACCACGAGGGCGTCCCCGGACACCACATGCAGCTATCCGTGCAACAGCAGCTCACCGGGCTGCCCAAGTTCCGCCTCCATGGTCTCGGCTTCAACGCCTACACCGAGGGCTGGGCCCTGTACGCAGAGCAACTCGGCAAAGAGGCCGGCTTCTATCAGGACCCGGTCTCGGACTACGGCCGCCTATCTTCCGAACTGTTTCGCGCCGTGCGTCTGGTCGTCGATACGGGAATTCACGCGAAAGGATGGACTCGCGATCAGGTAGTGGACTTCATGCGCAAATCCGGCGCAGTCGACGAGCCCACCATCCAGTCCGAGACCGACCGCTATATCGCCTGGCCGGCCCAAGCCCTCAGTTACAAGCTTGGCCAGCTCAAGTTCCGCGAACTCCGCGAACGGGCCCGGAGGGAATTAGGTCCCAAGTTTGACATCCGCAGCTTCCACGATGAGATGCTCAACGGCGGAACCCTGCCCCTGGATCTCCTAGAGGCGCGTACCGATAAATGGATCGCGCAACAAAAGGCAAGTGATGGAGGGAAAGCCGGGACGAGTGACAGGCGAACTCACTCACCGTTCATTGCCACGAGCCAAAACAGCAGAGTCCCGGCGGAGCACGCAGGAGCATGCCAGCGTAATGGACTAGATCGCCACACGCCGCTGATCGCCAACAAGACGCCTGCAAGCGAAAGCAACGATCCCCAGCGATAGATCCTGAGCAGACGGGAATCATAAAACGGGAAGCCGCCGATCGCTTGAGCGTATAGCAGTGACGAAATCGCCAGCAAGCACGACGCTGTAGCCAACGCGAATCCGGCCAAGGAAAGAATCGAGGACATATCTCTCCGCTTTGGGCGCCTAGCCCATCGCGCCCATCCTCAAATCATCGCGACCGGCAGCGCGACACATATGCCGGCCAGGTAAAGAACGAGGAGAATCGATTCGGCGGGATTGTTCATGCAGTTGTCTCAGCCGCATTATGTCGCAAGCGGCACATGAGTTCAAACAGCGATTGTTGTCGCCGCTTGCGTTCAGAAGTCAGGCTTGCCCAGCAGATGGGCTCTCATGCCCGCTTGGCCGGGGTTGATACGAAAATCACCGTAGCAAAGCATTCTAAGGATGGTTGGGACGCACATACCAACTGGCCCAACTCAGCGGAGTGTCTCCATTCATGTCTTTGGCGTCAATGGCGGCGCCCGCATCCAGCAGAAGCTGGATGGCCTCTTCGTCGCCGAAAGCCGCTGCGCGGTGCAGCGGCGTCTCGCCTTTGGTGCGGCAGTCGCGCATGAAAGCGCCGGTTTCCACCGACTCCTTGGTCACGCAGTTCGGATTAGCGCCATGGGCCAGGAGAACCTTCAGGACCAGGTTGTAGGGAAGACGGTCGGTCTTGGACAGCGCCGAGTGCAGAGGTGTTTCTCCGGTATCCGGATGAGCACGATTCACATCCGCGCCGTGCTCCAGCAGGAATTGGCAGAGCCGCCAGTGTCCGTGAAAACACGCGGCGTTAAGGCCGAGGTCGTTTCCCAGCGAGCTCAATGATTCTCCATTCGCCAGCAAGAATCTTATTGCGCTCACATCCCCGTAATACGCGCACCATTTGATCAGGGAGACTCCGCCCTGGTCTTTGGAGTCGGCGGCATGTCCGGCTGCCAGGTATTCAAAGACCAAATCGGTGCGCCCGTCGGCAATCTTGTCGAGCATAGCCGCATACTAAACCATCTCTCTAGCT
>DATDGY010000081.1:0-8972 GCA_036521855.1 Candidatus Angelobacter sp. | reverse complement strand
GATGGAAGAAGTGCTGGGCAGCCACGGCCGCTCCGGGCAACAATTCGAGGCGTGGGAGGCCGTTTACGGACCTGTGGGCGTGGATGGCTATCCCAAGCCCCTGTGGGACAAGCTGACGGGAAGGATCGATCCTCAGGTCGCCGCCTACATGCGCGATCACGATTACGATCTCCGCTATTACCTCGAGAAAAACTGGGCCACGGTTGGACCGCAGCTCGTGGGCAAGCTCCATCTCTACTGTGGCGACATGGACAACTACTACCTGAACCTAGCGGTGTACAAGCTCGAGGATTTTTTGACGCGCACCGCCAGTCCGGCATACGGCGGCTCTTTTGAATACGGCCGGCCTATGAAAGGCCACGGCTGGTCTCCGCTGAACCAGGCGGAGTTGCTGCGAGTAATGTCCGACTCCATCAGCAAGAACTCCCCGGCGGGCGCGGACAATTCCTGGAAATATTAGAGCGTGTTTCATAAATGCGATTCGTAACAGGGCACGTACTTCAGCCGTTCCACACTCCCGCTGAATTATCATCGCTAACGTGCTCGACTTAGCGACGGAAGTGAAATACGTAAAAGGCGTAGGCCCGCGCGTGGCCGAGTGGCTGGCGCAGAAGAACATCTCCACTGTCGAGGACCTGCTCTACTACCTTCCCTTTCGCTACGAGGATCGCCTGAATCCTCGCGGGATCGCCGAGTTGAGGCCGGGCGAGATGGCCACGGTGATCGCCGAAGTACGCAACGCAGGCATGTATCGCACTCGGAAGATGCCCATCTATGAGATGGTGGCCGGACAAGGCCGGTCGACGCTCAAGTGCATCTGGTTCCACGGCGAGTATCTGCGCGACCGCTTCAAGCCCGGCCAGCTGGTGGCCCTCTACGGCAAGGTGGAGGAAGGCTGGAAGGGCCGCGGCCTGCAAATCGCCCAGCCGCAGTTTGAAATCCTGGACGACGCCGACGGCGGAGAGCTCAAAGGGGCAGAGGCCAGTGAAATCGAGTCGCTGGAAGTAGGCCGCATTGTTCCCATCTACGAGTCTGCCGCCGGCGGCAAACTGACTTCACGCTGGTTCCGGAACGTGGTCTATCGGGCCCTCGGCAACCTGGCCAACGAGATTCCTGACGGACTGCCTCCGGCGCTCTGCCGGCGGCTGAACCTGCTCGATCGCCGCGCCGCGTTCCAACAGGTGCACTTCCCCGAGACCGGCGAGATCTTCGCCGACCTGGCGGAATGCCGGACGCCGGCCCACCGCCGCCTGATCTTCGAGGAGCTGTTTTTTCTGGAGGTCGGGCTGGAGCTGAAACGCCGCCGGATGCGCCAGCGCACCGGCATCGCCTTCGAACTGAATGACCGGGTGCGCGAGGCCATCAAGAAGATTCTGCCGTTTCATCCTACGGCGGCGCAGAAACGCGTCCTGCGGGAGATTGCCGAAGACATGCAGCAGGCTTCTCCCATGCGCCGCCTGCTGCAAGGGGATGTGGGCTCGGGCAAAACCATCGTGGCGCTGCAGGCGGCCGTCATCGCCATCGAAAACGGCTCGCAAGTGGCCTTCATGGCGCCCACCGAGATCCTGGCCACGCAGCATTATCTTTCCGCGCGGCGCGTGCTGGAGCCCGCCGGATACCGCGTAGCGCTGCTCACCGGCTCGCTGGACGAAGATCGTAAGCGCAACACCCGCCGCTACATCGCCCAGGGCGGCGCCCACCTGGTGATCGGGACGCACGCGCTCATCCAGGAAAAAGTGGAGTTCCACAACCTGGGCCTGGTGATCGTGGACGAGCAGCACCGCTTCGGCGTGATGCAGCGCTTCAAGCTGATGAAAAAAGGCGAGGCCGAACCGGACACCCTGGTGATGACGGCCACGCCTATCCCGCGCACACTGGCGCTCACGCTCTACGGCGACCTCGACACCAGCGTGCTCGACGAGCTGCCGCCCGGGCGCACGCCCATCACCACCCGCCAGGTCTCCGACCAGCGCGCCCCGGAGGTCTGGGAGTTTGTGCGCAAACATGTCAAGGCCGGACGCCAGGTGTACGTGGTCTATCCGGTAATCGAAGGCGCTCCCGCGGAGCAAACTGAATTTGGCTTTGAGACTGGTCTTGACGGCGAGAAGGCGGGTGCAAAGCCGGGAGCAAAGCCCGGAAAGACGGGACTGAAGGCCGCCATGCACATGCACGCCGAGCTCAGCAAAAAGATCTTTCCCGACTTCCGTGTGGGATTGCTCCACGGACAGCTCGATGCCGATGAAAAAGACCGCACCATGCGCCGCTTCCAGCAAGGCGAGATCGACGTCCTGGTCGCAACCACCGTAATCGAAGTCGGCGTGGACGTCCCCAACGCCACCGTCATGGTGGTGGAGCACGCCGAGCGCTTCGGCCTGGCCCAGTTGCACCAGCTTCGCGGGCGCATCGGGCGCGGCGCGGCCAAGTCCTACTGCGTGCTGATGACCGGCGGCAAGGTGTCACCCGAAGGCGAACGCCGCCTGAGCGAGATGGTGCGCACCCAGGACGGCTTCGAGATCGCCGAACTCGACCTCCAGTTGCGCGGCCCGGGCGAGTTCTATGGGACCCGCCAGGCGGGCATGCCGGGGTTCCGCGTGGCCAACCTGGTCCGCGACCGCAAGCTGCTGGAGTTGGCCAAGCTCGAAGCCAACCGGCTCGTCGAACAGAAAGATCCGGAGATCACCCTGCAAGACCGCGAACGCGTGCTGCAGCACCTGCGCCTGCACTGGCAGAGACGGTACGGGTTGGTGGAAGTGGGATGAAGCTTTGAGCAGTTGCGAAGAGTATCCCGGCGCAAGACAAGTGTCAGGGCACGAGTTCATTCGTGCCGCAACCCAACCGCTCGACCCCTGGGCTTCCTGAGCGAGCACGAGCGAGGAACGAGTGAGGGCGAGTCGAAGGATCCCGAGGACGTATCCTCCGCCACGCTGGTCCAGGGAATTCTCTTGATGCAGTTTCGTGAGAACGCCTTGACGCCGCATCTCTGCTTCAAGCATGGTCGGGGTCCTTCGACTTCGCGCCCATCAGCATCGTATCCGACAGATCTCCGCGGCGCTCCGCTCAGGAAACCCAGGCATAAGGGATTCGCCGGGATCGGACGAGGTTTCCTCGGGGTAGCCCGCCAGCGCGCAATTGTGCGAAACTTGAGAACGTTGGGGCCTGTAGCTCAACGGTTAGAGCAGCAGACTCATAATCTGTTGGTTGTAGGTTCGAATCCTACCGGGCCCACCAGACTCCGCGGTGTCTAGTGACTCGATCTGCTGCTCAGCGTCGTAAGTTGATGTACGATACGGCCCATGCGTGGGCGCTGGCTCATGGTGATGACGATTGCGGCTGTGGCAACGGCAGCGGCTCGGGCGCAGCAGGCGCCTGACCCCGAGGATACGCTGCGTCGCACGCAGGAGCGCCTTCTCGCCGACTTGGCCCGCCTTCCCCGTTACACCTGTGTGCAGACCATCACGCGGCACTACTACCGTCCGCGGTCGGAAGGGCATTCGTGCAAAGCGCTCATTAGTGAACACGACAAGCGAACAGGTGGGCTGCACTCGATCGGATGGGACCGTCTGCGGCTGGAGGTGGCCATCGCCGACGGACAGAACGTCTACTCGTGGGTAGGCGCGGCCAGGTTTGAGGAGGACAATTTTGGGGAGCTGGCCGGCCACGGCCCTCTGGGCAGCGGCGATTTCGGGAGCTTCCTTGACTCGGTGCTTCGCCACGCGACCATAAGCTACCAAACACAAAAGGTGGTCAACGGCCGCCCGTTGTTGGAGTACTCCTACGACATGCCTGGGAACAAAAGCGGCTACCTGGTGCTCACCAATGCGGGATGGGTCCCCACGCCATACAACGGGACGCTTCTGCTGGATCCAAGCGCTGCGGACGTGGTGGGCCTCACAGTGCGTACAGCCGAGTTGCCGGAAAGCAACCCCGCCTGCCAGGCCAACAGCGAGGTCAAGTACCAGAGAACAGCGATCCACGACAGCATGGTTCTGATTCCCCGGGAGACGCGCCTGAACACCATTGACCGTGCCGGCAGCGAGTCCCTCAGCCTGACCACTTATGAGAAGTGCCGCGAATATGCCAGCAAGAGTCGGATGCTGTTAAGGGCTCCCGCCGGCACAGGAGCAGCCGGACCGGCGCCGACACCGACGCCCACACCGCTCTCTCCAAATCTGCGTTTCGAGTGCCGCATCGTCACGCCGATTGATTCCGACGCCGCGGCCGCAGGGGATCCGATTGAAGGTGTCCTGCGCTTTGCGATCCATGATAAGAATAACAACCGGGTGTTTCCCGCCGGCGCTCACCTTCAAGGCCGGCTCACGCGCTTGGAGCACCGGTCGGAATCCTACGAATCCGTCCGGGTCGGCGTGCAGTGGGAGTCGATCGAATTCAACGGGCGTACGGCCTCCTTGCGGGCCGCTCCGGAGCCTTTTCCTGTGAACAAGACGGCCTCTGTTTTCTCCGACGGCGAGTCTCCCAGCGATCGCATTTTTGTCTTTCGCAAACCGCGCCTGCACCTTGAGCAGTTCGATTGGAACTGGACGACGCTCGGTCCCGCCGGTGGCGAGAAACACGTTTTCCCCGGTTTGACCGCGATGCGGACATCCACGACCTTTCCCCGAACGATTGGCATTACCGACGGCGAATTCCCGATTGCGGCCTCGAGCTGGGCTCAATTCAAGTTCGCAGTGCCCGCCGGAGCCACCGGCGTTCACCTGGAAGGAACGTTCAGCGTAAGCGGTGGTGGCTCCAACGACGTGGCCGTGTCCTTGTTCTCAAGTGAGGAGTTTGCCAATCTGCAGAATGCCAGTCCGCAGAACGTCAATCCACCGCCCGCCAATCCGCCGGACGTCAATCCGCCGGACGTCAATCCGCCCGACGTCAGTCTGCAGACCATCAATCCGCAGAGTGTGAATTCGCCGGTGGTTAATCCGCAAAATCAGGAGCCGGCCCGGGCCATCTACGCAAGCGGACGCACCAGGGAGGGAACGCTCAACGTCCCCTTGCCGTCCGCCGCCGGCACGTATTACCTGGTGTTCAGCAACAAGTTTCCCCTCAGCACGCCCAAGGTGGTGCAGGCCAGCCTGCGCCTTCATTACAACCTTTGAGCCAGTCTATGAAGAAGATTTGATGCGCGAAGACTTGGGCGGAGCTTTTGCCGTGAGCAAGGCCTGGGTTTTTCTTGGTAGTTTCTCGAGCACCAGTTGGTACGAGTTCCGGATGTGCTCTTTGAGTTCCGCCTGGCGGAACGGCTCCATGTCGGTTACGGAAACCCAGTGATTACGCGCCATGTAGGGCGCAGGGATCATGCCTTCCATCTCCACCAGCTCGGCGAAGATCTGGGGCGTGCATTTAAAAGTGATCTGGCTCCGTCCCATGCCCGGCTCCAGGTTGGCCAAGCAGTAAATTCTCTCGCCGATACAGAACAGCAGATTATGCTCCCAACGCACTTTTTCCGTCGTGTGGGGAAGCGATAGGCAAAACCGGCGGACCCATTCCAGATACGAAGCCATCCCGAAAACTATATCTGCTGCGGGCGCCGAAGACCTAGAGCTAGTTCTGCGGTGGCGTCGCCGGCTTGTTCTGATTATGGGCCGGAGCAGGACGCGCCGGGGGATCCGAGTCCTGGACCATGCCGGCAAAGAAGTCGTCGTCCTTAGCGCCGGCTGCAGAGCCGGATGCGCCTTTTTCTTGCTGCCTCTGCCTTTGCTCTTCCCACCATTTCTTTAGCGCTTCTTGCTGTTGGGGAGCCAGCAGGGCCAGGAGTTGGCGTTTCTGCTCGGCATGGATTTCCTTTAGCTTTTGCTGCATCTGCTCTTCATTCAGCGAGTCGTCCTTGCGCGTGGCACGGACGTTCTGGTTGGTTTGCTTCTGAATCTGCAGCCATTGCCGCTTCTGGTCCTCGGTCAGGCTCAGGATCTGGACGAGCATGGCCAGCCGCCGCTGCTGCTGGCGCTGCTGTTCGCGGTCAGCCGGCTGATCGGCCTGGGCCGGCGTTCCCGCGGCGGCCGGGTTGCCGGCGGACGCAGAACTTTGCTGGGCCTGCGCCGCCAAAGAAGCTATCATCAGGGCGTTAAGGAACGTCAACAGAATGCGTCTTATATAGATAGGCATGCGTCTTTCCCTCTGCGCCCGATAGTAACCCGGGCCAGGGGGAGGAGTTGGCATACCCGAGGTAACTTTCGCCTGATTTTCGGGTTTGCTACTTTGGATCACGCATTCCCGGGGGGGATGAGATGAAAAGAGTTGGAGCCTTCATCGCCGTGAGTCTCGCGGCGGCGCTCGTCTACGCGCAGCACGACCACCAGCAGCAACAAGATCCGCCGCTGGCGCAGGGTGATCTGGCGGCCACCACAGAAGCCATGAGCCATGGCCATCATGAGGATCACGAGCACATGGGCGCGCACATGCACATGAGCGCTTTGCGTGATCCCCAGCCGGGCGACCAGGAAAAAGCCCAGCAGGTTGTGGACCAGGTGCGGGTGGCGCTTGAGAGATATCGCGATTCCAACGCCGCCCTGGCCGACGGATTCAAGATCTTCCTGCCTAACGTTCCTCAGAAGATGTATCACTTCAGCAAGTGGCAATACGCAATGGGCGAGGCCTTCCGCTTCGATCCCACCAAGCCGACCTCGCTGCTCTATGAGAAGCACGGCAGCGATTACAAGCTGATCGGAGCCATGTACACGGCGCCGGTCCGCTTCAGCGAAGACCAGCTCAACCAGCGCATTCCCTTGAGCGTGGCCCAGTGGCATCAGCACGTGAACTTCTGCCGGCCTCCGAAAGGGCGCGAGCGGGAAATGCTGGGAAAGAATCCTCAGTTCGGCCTCAACGGCTCCATTTCCACAGAAGAGGCCTGCCAAGCCGCGGGCGGCACCTTCATGCCCCATGTATTCGGCTGGATGGTCCACGTATATCCGTGGGAGAAGACCCCAGATAACATCTGGTCAGTGGAGCGCCAGCTGATGCCCGGCGAGAAGCACGACCACGGGGACATGGCGGGCATGGACCACCAGCACTAATTCGAGTCCTTGGAGCAGAGCCCCGCAATAAGCCACGCCCTCAAATAATCAAGATTCTCATTTCTTCCCCAGACTTTTCCTTGGTCGCGGGATGCCGTAACCGAGCCACGGAGAATTGCACGCCGGAAGCAACCAGCGGCGGATCGAGCTTGTAGCCTTCCCCGACAACGCTGAGGCGAGCGGTAACGCCGAAATACTCGGGAAAGCGCACGCTGTCGCGCGCGCCGGAGCAGACATACAAAGACAGCAAGTCGCAAAATTGAAGCACGTCCGTGAGCAGCTCCAGTTCTTCGGCACTCCTGGCCTGTTTGGAAGCGAGTCTTTTCTGGCGCTGGGTTTCGCGACTGAGAAATGTCTGGAGTTTCTTGCGGTCGCTCTCACCGTCATCACCGTGGGCCAGGCGGTGCTCGGCCAGCCGCCAGAAATGCCGGCTGACGATATATCCGCCGGCGGGCAAGACCGGCTGAGCGATCTCGATCGACTGGGTCCAGGCCTCCAAAAACTCCGCGACCCCAACATCGAGGAAGGACCGGGGCGGATCAGCGTGACTGGAGCGGCTGCGCATCACGGCTTGCGCGTCGGGCATGCCCCAGCCGGCATCGTGCAAGGCGATGGCCCGGACCAGCTCGGCTTCAAGGGTGGGGATTTGAGGAGCGGTGAGCCTGGCCGCGAGGTCTCCGGCAAAAGCGGCATGGGAAGGCTGAGTAATCATCCAGCAGCTCTGGTACTTTTGCCGCTGCAGCCGCTCAACGACTGGCCAGGCAGGAACCCACTCCCGATGCATGGCCGGTGACGGCTCCAGAGGACCCAGGATCATGCTTAGCTCGGACGCCGCCGGGCTGCTCGGGCGGGAGCGGCGGCGGCTTTGGCGGGACCGCTGCTGGACGGCGGCTTCTTCATTCCCTCCAGCAGCTCCTTCAGGGCCACGGCGTTGTTGTGCTCAGCGTCGCGCGACGCATACACCAGCGTCACGCGACCGTGATGATTCATTACACTATAGAGAGTTTCCAGGTCGGCCGACGCCTCTGCGGTGGAGAGCTCCCGGAAGTAGCGCTTCTTGAAGACTGGCCAGTTGGCGCTCGCGTGAAACCACTTGCGCAGATCGTTCGACGGGGCAAGGTTCTTGAGCCAATGGTCGATCCGGGCGTCTTCCTTCTTCACGCCGCGGGGCCACAGGCGATCTACCAGAATGCGCTGGCCGTCGGCGAGAGAGGGCTTTTCGTAGGCTCGTTTGATCTCAACCAGCATGGAAGATAAGTAATCACGCCGAGTTTGCAAAACTCCGCGCTCTAGACATAATAGTCAGTTGAGGCGAACAGCGTCCATCCCTCTCGTTGCACTGGCCCTGGTGCTGATGGCCGGGTGCGAAAAAGATCGCGCACAGATGTCCGATGCCGAACTGGGCCTGAACACCCAGCAGGCCCGGGGACGACGGGTGTTCAACCTTTATTGCCTGAGCTGCCATCCCGCCTACTCAACCCGTGGCAACAAAGGTCCCGGCCTCAAGGGACTGTACAAAAAGGAATACCTGCCCAGCGGCCTCACGGCCACCGACGAGCACGTGGAACAATCCATTGTTCGCGGACGGAACATGATGCCCGGCTTTGGCGACCAGCTTGACCGGCAGGAGATCGCGGACCTGATTGCTTATTTGCACACGCTGTAGGTTTCTTCTTTCATCTGATCGCCCAGATTTTCACGCAGGTGTGTTCGTCTTGGGTAATTCTCGAACTAGTCTCCCGCATCGTACAATAGAAATTGCGTTCCGATGGCCAGCCCAGTCGAACTCGTGCAGATCGATCTCGCGCCTCGGCGTCCGCAGCCCAAGCCGGCATGGCTGAAGGCGCGCGCCCCGCTGGGCGACAACTATCACGATCTCAAAAAGCTCGCCCGTACGCTGGATCTGCATACGGTGTGCGAATCGGCGCAGTGTCCTAACATCGGCGAGTGCTG
>DATDGY010000080.1:0-5241 GCA_036521855.1 Candidatus Angelobacter sp. | reverse complement strand
GAAGAGTCCAGTGACAAGGCCCTGCGTGTGATGCAGATCACCACGGTGATGGTGGTGATCCTGCTGGCATGGTCGGCGATTACGCTGACCAAAGTGGGAATTCACTTACCGCCGTGGCCCGCGGCCGGGAACCTGCATTTCAGCGACGAAGCTCTGGGCTTTCTGAAGGGCACAAACTTCGCGCGTACCTTGGGTCTGTTTGGGATCATGATCGCTTTTGGCCACTCGGTGCTGGCCATGAGCGGCGAGGAATCGCTGGCCCAGGTCAATCGCGAGCTGGCCAGCCCCAAACTCAAGAACTTGAAGCGGGCTGCGATCATCATCGCCATTTACAGTACGGTCTTCACCGGCCTCTCTTCCTTGCTGGCGGTCATGCTGATTCCGGATGCGGTCCGCGTGCCGGTTTACAAAGACAATCTGATTTCCGGCCTGGCCATGTACATGACCGGGCCGCTGATGCTGCGGCTGATTTTCCGGGTCTTCGTGGTGGTAGTAGGATTCCTGATTCTCTCCGGCGCTATCAACACTTCCATCATCGGTTCCAACGGCGTGCTGAACCGCGTTTCTGAGGACGGCGTGCTGACCGACTGGTTCCGCCGCCCGCACGGCAAGTACGGCACCAGCTATCGCCTGGTGAACCTGATTGTCGGCTTGCAGTTGCTGACCATCATCGCCAGCCGAGGCGACGTCTACGCCCTGGGCGAAGCTTATGCCTTCGGCGTGATCTGGAGCTTCACCTTCAACTCTGTGGCCATGCTGATGCTGCGCTTCAAATACCACGGCGAACGCGGCTGGAAAGTTCCGCCGAACATCCGCATCGGCAAGGTCGAGATTCCTTTGGGGTTGTTGAGCGTCCACCTGGTGCTGCTGGCTACGGCGATCACTAACTTGTTCACCAAGTCCGTAGCTACCAAGGCCGGAATCGTTTTTTCCATCGCTTTCTTCGTGGTCTTCACGGTCTCGGAGCGCGTGAACAAACGCAAGTTCGCGCACGCGGAAGCCCAGATGAAAGAGCACTTCCAGCTGGTGCAACAGGAGACCATTAGCCGGGACGACGTGCAAGTGCGGCCCGGCAACCTCCTGGTGACGGTGCGCGACTCTAACACGCTGCATCACCTGCGCTGGGCATTGGAGGTCACCGACACGCACGACCAGGACATTGTGGTCATGGAGGCGCGTCTCACCGGCTACGGGAGCGCGGAATATGACCTGGCCATGGAGCAGATCTTCAGCGACTACGAGCAGACGCTGTTTACCAAAGCCGTCTCCATCGCGGAAAGCTACGGGAAGAGGATTTCTCTGCTGGTGGTGCCTGCCCGCGATGTCTTTTCGGCGATCGTGCAGACCGCCAATTCTTTGGAGTCTTCCGCCGTGGTCTCCGGCCTCTCCAGCAAAATGACCGGAGAAGAACAGGCCTTCCGCCTGGGCCAGGCCTGGGAGGCCATGCCGGAACCGAAGCGGCAGTTCGTCTTCCAGGTGGTGCATCGCGACGGTGTGGTGGAGACTTACCGTATCGGACCGCACACCCCGACCATGAAGAGTGAAGATGTGCACCTGGTCCACAAACTATGGCTCGACATTAAGAGGCACCCGGGCACCGAGGACATCCACCACTCGGACATCGTAACCCTGGCGCTCACGCGGCTGGCCCGCGACTACAACCTCGATAAAGATGACCTACTTAAGAACTTGAAGCGCGGCTCCCGAGGACCCATGCCGCCGCCTACGCCCTTCGCCCGCGAACCCGATACCGATGACGGCAAGAGACGCCGCGAACAACCCATGCCTCCTGTCACCGGCCCGCAATAGTTCGCCTTGAATGATCTTTGAATGAACTTTGGTCTTCGCGATGCGTATATATGCTAGTCTGCGCCTGAGGAGACTCGGGAGGTACTCATGTCCCAAAGCATACCGGCACGGACGTCGAACTCACCCGTGCCCTGGCCTTTGCTGGCCGGAGCCGCGGCAATCTCTTCCATCGTCTTTGGACTCTACTGGGACATCTCCTGGCACATGACGATCGGTCGCGACTCTTTCTGGACACCGGCCCACTTAGCCATTCAATTCGGAGCGATGCTCGCGGCCCTTTCCTGCGGCTACTTGGTATTGCATACGACCTTCGGGGCTGATGCGGCGGCACGTGAATCCTCGGTCAGCGTCTGGGGCGTGCGCGGACCGTTTGGCGCCTTCCTGGCGGCGTGGGGCGGAGCGACCATGATGATCTCTGCGCCCTTTGACAACTGGTGGCACGACTCATTCGGACTGGACGTCCAGATCGTGAGTCCTCCGCACATGGTGCTGGCCACCGGAATTTTCTTTGTCGGCATCGGCACGCTGGTATTGATGGCGGGGCCCAAGAACCGGGCAGAGGGCGCGGTCAAGGTCAAACTGGAACGGCTATTTCTCTACATCGGCGCTGTGCTGCTAACCCTGTATCTCGTTCTTTCCATCGAATACACCGACTTTGGCGGCATGCACAGGGGCGAGTTCTACAGGGTTGTAAGCTACGGAACACCCCTGATGCTGGCGACGCTGGCTCGTGGCTCCGGCCTGCGCTGGGCTGCCACCAAGGCCGCGATCTTCTATTTTGTGTTCTGCGCCGTCGCCGTGTGGGTATTTCCGCTCTTTCCGGCGCAGGCCAAGCTCGGCCCGGTGTACACCAACGTCACGCACATGGTTCCGCTTCAATTCCCGCTCCTGATGTTTGTTCCCGCGCTGGCGGTTGACTGGCTGGTGCAGCGCATGAAAGATCGCAACAAGTTGTTGTTAGCGCTGGCCGTGGGGAGCGCCTTCCTGGCCGCGACCGTCGCCGTGCACTGGCCGTTCGCTCAGTTCATGATTTCACCCTGGGCGCGGAACTGGGTCTTCGGCATGACCTATTTCCCCTATATGCAAGCGCCGTCCACGTATCACTTCAATTACGAATTTTGGCCCGAGCAGCCCGGCTTCTTCTGGAAGAACATGGGGATTGCCTGGCTGGCCGCGTGCATTTCGGCGCTCGTGGGCTTGCAGTTCGGTGACTGGTTGCGGAAGCTGAAACGATAGGGGGCGCCATGCTTAGCATTCGTCGGAAAACACATTATCGGCTGTGGCTGCTGGCCTTGCTGCTGACGTCCGCGCCCTGCTTTGCCCACGTGGGCAGCCCCGACGTCTATTTTGACGGCAATGCCGGTCCCTACCGGCTGTTGGTGACGGTGCGGCCGCCGCCGATGATCCCTGGTCTAGCGCAAATTGAGGTCCGCAGCGAATCGCCGGACATTCGCGGGCTCAAGGCAGTTCCCCTGTACATCGTGGGCGAAGGCTCAAAGTACCCGCCAGCGCCGGACCAACTGCAGCGCTCCAAGGATGATCCGCAATTCTTTACCGGCCAACTCTGGTTCATGGGGTCGGGCTCGTTGCAGGTACGCCTGGAAGCAGAAGGCCCGCAAGGCAGCGGCACAGTCGCTGTCCCTGTCCCTGCCTTTGCCATGCGCACCCTAGCCATGCAGCGCACGCTGGGGTGGTTCCTGTTCGCAGTGATGTCGGTTCTTGTGGTGGCGTTCATTTCCATCATCGGCGCGGGAAGCCGTGAAGGCTTCCTGGATCCCGGGCAGAAGGCCGGTCGCACGCAATCGCTCCGCGGCGTCATCGTTGGAGGAATTGCGGCAGCTCTGTTGATAGCGATCCTTTTTCTAGGCAACGCGTGGTGGAACGCTGAGGCGTCGTCGCGCGCGTTGAACACGATCTACAAGCCGCCGGCGCTCTCCGTGGACGTGAGTCCCAACGGGCATCTCACCCTGAGCATCGGCGAGTCCCTTTGGCACTCGCGGCGCAGCCGGACAGTAATGACCGCTCTGATCCCCGATCACGGCCACCTGATGCATCTCTTCATGATTCGCGTTCCCCAGATGGACCGCTTCTATCACCTGCATCCCTGGAGGACCGGCGAGACGACTTTCGAGGAGCAGCTTCCCGCGATGCCCGCCGGCCGCTACCAGATTTTTGCCGACATTGTGCGTGCCTCCGGCTTCCCTGACACGATGGTCGCCGGAGTAGATATTCCGGATCTGCCCGGTGCTCCAACCGATGCTGCGAGTGACGACTCTACTGCCCTCGCTCCCGCGCTGCCGGCTGCCCTACAGTCGAGTGACACAGCGCCGCTTGCCGGCGGCGGTCGTATGGTCTGGGAACGCGACACAACGCCGATTCACGCGAAGAGACCGATTTGGTTTCGTTTCCGCGTGGAAGACCAGGCAGGCAAGCCCGTCCAGGACCTGGAGCCTTATATGGGAATGGCCGGACACGCCGAATTCGTGAGTTTTGATCGGAGCGTGTTTGCTCACGTGCACCCCGAGGGTTCCGTAGCCATGGCAGCGCTGGCGCTGGCGAATCCATCGCCGGAGAAGCCGGACGCCATGGCCGGCATGGCGCACATGTCTTCAGAAGTCTCGTTTCCGTACGGGTTTCCCAAGCCGGGAGATTACCGGATGTTCATCCAGGTCAAACGCGCTGGGCAGGTACAGACAGGAGTCTTCGACGTGAATGTCGAACCCTAATGACGGCTTGCAAAATAAGAACCCACCTTGAACAGATTGCGGCAGAAAAGACGCCGCCTGCTGCGTCTGAGAACCGGTCTTATCCGTGTGATCCGCGTAAATCCGCGGTAAGGGGCGCACCTAGTCTTGATCGCACGAACTCAACAATCTCCGCCGTCACATAGGGCGGGGGCTGGATCAAGAATGATGGCTTACCGGCGACGCGATCCAAAGAAACCGCCTTCCACTTGGGCGCGGCATCCGTCTGGTGTTGATGAAAGATCACTGCATCAGCGCGATCCAGAAATTCATTGGCGGACACCTTGAAGTCTTCCTGGCCGGCATCGAGGACGCTGAGGTAGAGGTCCGGCTTCAGAAAGCCCATGATGCTGTTGGACTCCATGATCACATTTTCGGCTCCCGCGATGCGGCGGCGAATGTCGGGCATGGCTTCGCCGAGCATGCCCTGGCGCGTCCGCACCCAGACGGAGCGCGCGGCGCCGGCCGCCAAAAAACGCGAGGTATCGCTCTCGCCGCTTAGATCTTTTTCGTCACTGATGGCTTTCAAGTGGTCGTCGGTGGTGGCGCAATCGCAGGGCTTGCCGTCGGCCGAACAGATTCCGTGGCCAAACTGCGTGATCTTCAGCGCAGTCCAGTGAAACTCGGGCAGGGCGGCGATCAGTCCCGCCACTACGCTGGTTTTGCCTACGCTGCGCGAATGCCCGCC
>DATDGY010000079.1:0-11722 GCA_036521855.1 Candidatus Angelobacter sp. | reverse complement strand
GACATCGTTAAGGAAGTCAAGCGACATTCCTTCTACTTGAAACCCGGTGAAAAGCGGCGTATGAAGGAAGCTTTGGCGCGGAAACGCAATCGCAAGAAGGCGCGGAAAGAGCAGGATTAACAAAGGTTTTATCGGGCCGCCGGACACTGCGGCCCGTTTCTAAGGAAGCTTGTACCCTGGATTTCATAAGAGCTGTCGGGGCCTGTGGGAGTCTTAAGCTGTAAAGCGCAGCCAAAAGCCGCGTTGGGGCGAACCCGTGGTAGGTATCACTCTGAAGTGAAGTACACTGGTGTCTCCATTGGACGGATCTTCCTGAGTGAAGCTGGAAAGGGGGCATCTCTCAATGGAGTTCCAGGACAAGGTTCTGAAGTGCGTGGACTGCGGCGCCGACTTCGTATTCACTGCCGGCGAGCAGTTATTCTTCCACGATAAGCAGTTCAAGAACGAACCCAAACGCTGTAAGAACTGTAAAGGCAAGCGCGCCCAGGCGCTTGGTTTGCCGCAAGGCGGGGGCAATTACCAGCGAGTCGAAACCAAGGCGATCTGCTCGGGATGCCAGCGTGAAACGACCGTTCCCTTCAAACCTACGCAGGGGCGGCCGGTCTATTGCCGGGAGTGTTTCCAGCAGCGCAAGACCACCGCTGCTTCTGCCTAGCCATTCTTCTCCCTGAAGTTTGGATTCAGAGCGCGTGCCCGGATACGTGTCTGCGCGACACTTAGAAAGGCGGCATCGCTCCGGGGAACTCGCCGGCGCAAATCATCAGCAATGCCAGTCTGTTCGCGATCAACGCGGAAGGCGTGTTGATCCGGCGCAAGTTGCAGGCAAGCACCACGGAGCGAGATCAGGCCGTCTTTTTTACGACCCTGGTTTTCCCCGAGTGAGCGGCCCGTGCCGCTCCCCGGCGATGCTTGTGGTCCTCATGTTGAATCAAAAGAGCGTCGATCTGGCGCAGCAGTTCATCCGTGTTCATGGGCTTCACCAGCATGGACTGGGCGCCCTCCTTCTTCCACTCACTGCCTAACATGGGGAAGGCCGTGAGGATGGCCACGGCCGGATCGTAGACCGTTTCCTTGGCAGCGCGGATTACGTCGTAGCCGGATTTTTCGCGCTCCATTTTCATATCAGTAATTACCATGTGGTAACTGCCGGCCTCGATCTTGGCGATGGCCTCTGCGGCCGAAGCCGCGGTTTCAACTTCGAAGCCATGGATTTCCAGAATCGCTTTCAAGGTCAGCAGAATAGCCAGCTCATCGTCAGCAAGAAGAATGCGGCGTTTCATGAGGACGCTCCCGGGACTTCCATTAAGCAAGGCGGCGCTCTTAGAGATGCAAACAACATCCGAGCAGGTTGTGAGCTGCCCGCGCGATCATCGCACATCGCGACCCGACTATAATACCCCTTGTGACGGAATTTTTTTTGCAGAGCTTTGGATGCCGGGCCACGCAGGCCGACGGTGCCATTCTGGAACGCCAGTTGGCGACGAAAGGATTGATCCGGGCCGCTTCCGCGCGCGAAGCTGATCTGGTTGTGCTCAACACTTGCACGGTGACGGCTGCAGCCGACCAGGACGCGCGCGCCGCCATCCGCCGCGCGCATCGGGAAAATCCCGATGCCAAGATACTGGTGACCGGCTGCTACGCTCAGCGCGCGCCGCAAGAGGTAGCGGCGCTGCCCGGCGTGACCTGGGTCGTAGGAAATTCTCACAAACATCTGGTGGCGGAGATTGCGGCCACCAGCACGCGGACGCAGCCGGATTTCATTCCCGTCGAGACCGTGGCCCTCTCGGCTCCTGCCTTTACTTTGATCGGCGATGTCTTTGCGCATACCGAGTTCATCGCCGCGCCGGATTTCACGCGCGAACATGTCGCAGAAAAGACGCGGCCCAACTTGAAGGTGCAGGACGGCTGCAACAACCGCTGCTCTTTTTGCATTATTCCCAGCGTACGCGGCCAGAGCCGCTCCATGCCGCTGCAGCGCGTGATCGACGAAACCCAGGCATTGGCGGCCGCCGGATACCGGGAGATTGTCCTGAGCGGCATCAACCTGGGGCAATGGGGCCGGGATTTTCAGCCCCAGCAACGCTTTACGGACTTGCTGCGCTCGCTGCTAGAGCATACCGACATCGAAAAACTGCGCATCAGCTCGGTCGAGCCCATGGACTGGAGCGACGAGCTGATCGCCTTGGTGGCCGGCTCGCCGCGCATCGCCAAGCATGCGCATGTGCCCTTGCAGTCCGGCAGCGACGTTGTTCTGCGCCGCATGCATCGCCGCTACCGGCCGTGGCATTACGCGGAGAAAATCAGGAACATCCGCGAAACCATGCCCGATGCCGCGATCGGCGCCGACGTGATGGCCGGCTTCCCCGGCGAGACCAACGAGCTGTTTGAAGACAGCCGGAGCTTTATCGACAATCTGCCGTTCACTTACCTCCACGTCTTCACCTATTCGTCGCGGCCGGGAACTCGTTCGGCGGAGATGCCAGGGCAAGTGCCGGTGCACGCGGCTCGCGAACGCAATCGCGTGCTGCGCGAGCTGGCGTCGCAAAAAAACCTGGGATTCCGGGAAGGTTTTGTGGGCAAGACGCTGGATGTGATCACTCTCCGGACCGGCGATGGCGCGTCCACCGAGGCGCTCAGCGATAATTATCTGAAGGTTAGGATCGCCGGCCAGCATCCAGCGAATCGGGTAATAAACGTGCAGATAACGGAGCTTGGAGATGAGGATCTGGTGGCCGTGGCGCAGAAAGAAAGAGACGCAGTTACTCTCGCTGTTTGATCCGCCGTATGGATACGCCCCAGAAGGGCCGTTTCTTCGTTTTGCTGACGAAAGCGGCGAGCCCCACCCGAAGAATGCCCCTGGACCATTTTACGTGGTTAACAATGCATTATGAAAAGAGCGCCCTGCTTTAGAAGGAAGCAGATGGTGAGGCGAATCACCTGCGGCGCACCTCACGCTGTGGCACCTGACCTGATCGCCTGGGATGACGATCACGAGGGTGGCCATTGCCATTGTTATTTCAAGAGGCAACCGGAGACACCTGACGACGTAGACCGCGCCATCCAGGCGATCGACCAGAGCTGCTGTGGGGCCTTGGTCTATGCGGGTTCCGACGCTGATATGATCAAGAGAATCCGTGAATTGGGGGCCGAAAACGCCATTGTTCGCAGGAAATAGCTCGCGGCGCAGGGACGAATTCCTCTCGCTGCCCCATGCTATAATTTTCAAGTTGTCGCCACCGACCGGCGCCCAAGCATCCACGCAAAATGTGAATTGCAAGGGGTTCTTTCGGGCTTCCCGGATTTACCCGGCTCCGCCGCCAATGGCAACAGGAGGATTGCATCGACAAACGTTTTATCCGCATGAATGAGCGCATCCGCGCGAGAGAGATCCGCGTGATTGACGCGGATGGCAATCAACTCGGCATCATGGTGCCATTTGACGCCATCAAGAAAGCCCGCGAGCAGAACCTGGATCTGGTAGAGATCTCACCCAACGCTGCGCCTCCGGTTTGCCGCATCATGGATTACGGCAAATTTCTCTACGAACAGGAAAAGAAAGAGCGAGCGGCGAAGAAGAACCAGAAACAGATCGTGCTGAAGGAAGTGAAGTTCAGCGTCAACGTAGACGAGCACGACTACATCACCAAGCGTAATCACGTATTACGCTTCCTGGCGGAAGGCGACAAAGTGAAAGCCAGCTTGCGCTTCCGCGGACGCGAAATGGCCCACCAGAACCTGGGCCGCGACGTGCTCGACCGATTGATCCGGGAGGTCGGGGAAAAAGGAATTGTTGAATTCAGGCCGCGCATGGAGGGCAATACCATGCACGCGATTCTGGCTCCGCCACGGCAAGTTCCGGGTGGCAAGAAGCCGGAAGCCAAGCCGCACCCGGCGCCACAAGCGCAGCAGGCTGCCCCCGCGGGCGGAGTCGCAAGCGGCGTAAAGACCGGATCGTAAGCGGCCTTTCCGACCGTCAGCATTGAAGAAGATTATGCCGAAAATGAAGACACATAAAGGCGCAGCCAAGCGATTTAAGAAGACGGCCACAGGCAAGATCAAACGGGCCAAGGCTTTTAAGCGCCACATTCTTACCTCCAAAGACACCAAGCGGAAGCATCAGCTCGCCAAGAGTACCCTGGTCAGCGACGCCGATCACGCCAAAGTCATGAGGATGATTCCGTACTAGCAACCAGCGATCAGTGATCGGCACTCGGCCACGCAAGTGTTTCGGCTGAAGTCCAACAGAATTAACGCTGCTGCACGATGGGGACGGAATTCGGCCCGCCCGTATTGAACGACGAACGGTGCAGAGGCTGAATCCGAAAAACACGCGAGTGAAGAGGCTTCGAGCCAAACGCTTCTGCCTCCAGCCGCAATAACCGCCGGGATTCCGGCACAGAAAAAGGAGCCTTATGCCTCGCGTCAAACGTGGCACCAAGCGCCGCCAGCGCCGCAAGAAGATATTGGAGCGCGCTAGCGGGTACTACCTGACAAAATCCAAGCTGTATCGCGCCGCCAAAGAATCTGTCGAGCGCGGGCTGAAATTCGCCTACTCCGGCCGCAAGCAGAAGAAGCGCCAGTACCGCTCCATCTGGATCGTGCGCATCGGCGCCGCTGCCCGGGCCCACGGTCTCAGCTACAACCAGTTCATCAGCGGCCTGAAGAAATCCGCAATCGAACTGGACCGCAAGGTGCTGGCTGACATCGCCGTGAACGACCCCACGGGGTTTGCCGCGCTGGTGGAGACCGCCAAGAGGGCCCAGAGTGCAGCGTAAGAAGCACTCAGCAATCAGCACTCAGCATTCAGCCCCGGTTCTCAACCACCGAGGACCCGGAGGAATACAGAGGGAGCTCGGCGGGTCCTTTCGCGTTCCTTCCACTCTTTGCGGTGAGGGACAATTGTTTAGAATGTGGCACGTAAGAAGCGCTCAGCTATCAGCATTCAGCCCCGTTCTCGAGAGACGAGCGCCGTAGGCGCGACATGAGTTAGCCCAAGGCGTAAGCCCTGGGTAGCCTCGGAAAAATGATATGAGCCCCGGAGGGCGGCACACAGAAAACAGCACAGGCGAGGGCGCCTGTGCTCCATAAGATCCAATGGGCTATACGGTTCCAAAGCTCGAGGATTACTCGGACGCGTCGCTCAATCGAGCGTTCAACGATGCTCTCGCGGCATTGATTTCCGAAATAGACGCATTGATGCAAGAGGCGCCGCAGCTACCTCCGATCGAAACATTGAATCGAAAGAAGGCTATTCGAGATCGATGGCTTGCCCGTAAGGGCGGTCTCATTTCACAAATCAATGAATTTTGGCTGCAGGCTGCCCCAGCGGACAAAAAGCGTGCGGCTGGCATGGTGTTCAAAAAAATTGACGGGCATGTCAATACTCGACTTGACGAACTTCAAAAGCTCCAGTTTTTTACCAAACAGTCCCTGGAATCCGGCCGTCTCGACATCACGCTTCCCGGCATTCGCCGGCCGCTGGGGGCCGAGCATCCTGTGCTGCGCACCATGAACGAAATCGTCGGCGTTTTTCGAGCCATGGGATACTCCGTGGCCGACGGCCCCGAGGTTGAGACCGATTACTACAACTTTGAAGCGCTGAATTTTCCGCCGAACCATCCCGCGCGCGATACCCAGGACACGATCTTTGTCGCCGGACAGGAGAAGAAGCGGCAGCGCGACCGCCTGCTGCTGCGCACGCATACTTCGCCGGTGCAGATCCGCGCCATGCTGGCCACGCCGCCGCCTATCCGCGTGGTGGTTCCCGGCAAAGTACATCGCGCCGACACTGCCGACGCAACGCATTCGCCCATCTTCCATCAGGTGGAAGGGCTGGCCGTGGATACCAACATCACCTTCTGCGACCTCAAGGGCACGCTGGACCATGCCATGAAGGCGCTGTTCGGTTCGAGCGTGAAGACCCGTTTCTATCCCTCGTTCTTCCCGTTCACCGAGCCCAGCGCTGACGTGCAGGTCACATGCTTCAAATGCGGCGGCAAGGGCTGCCGGCTGTGCAAGATGAGTGGATGGATTGAGCTGCTGGGCTGCGGCATGGTGGATCCTAACGTGTTTTCATTCGTCGAGAGCAACGGTTACGACGCCCGCAAGGTCTCGGGCTTCGCCTTTGGCATGGGTGTGGAGCGCATCACCATGCTGAAATACGGAATCGACGACATTCAGTTGTTCTACCAGGGAGATGTGCGGTTTCTGGAGCAGTTTGCATGAGAGAGCCCGTCGCCATAGGTAATTGGACCGCGGTCGCCGGCGCGATTTCTGAGGAGCGGACCGTAAAGAATGGCTCAGCTGGACGCCGTCGGATCGGCAAGGTGATGTGAGTTGATCCGGCCGATTCCCATTTGCTAATTGCCAACTGCCTGTTTAGAATCGTCTGTTAACCCGAATCAGCCCATAATCGACGGAGAATAAGACCCTTATGGCATATGTGATTGCAGAGCCTTGCATTGGAACCAAGGACGCGGCTTGCGTGGATGCATGCCCGGTGGACTGCATTCATCCCAAGAAGGACGAGCCCCAGTTCGAAGGCATAGACATGCTGTACATCGACCCGGTGGAATGCATTGATTGCGGCGCCTGCGTGCCGGTTTGCCCGGTATCGGCGATATTCGCCCTGGATGACCTTCCGGAAAAATGGAAAGCCTACACCGAGAAGAACGCTAAGTACTTCGGCCGCTAGCCGGCAAGTTGACGTTCCCAGGCGCGCAGTCCATCTGCGCGCTTTTGATTTCTGGCGTGTATGCTTGAACTTCCATGCCTAAGCAGTCGGAAGCCTTGATTCTGCGCACCTATCCCTTCCACGAAGCGGACCTGCTGGTCACATTCTTTACGCGCGCGGAGGGCAAAGTTCGCGGGGTAGCCAAATCGGCTAAACGGTCCAAGCGACGGTTCGGGGGCGCGCTGGAGCCTCTCACCTACGTGGTGGCTCACTGGGAAGAAAAGGAAAAACAGGAGCTGGCGAGGCTGGATTCCTGCGAGGTCATCGCGTCTCCGCTGGCCACTGAGGTCACGTACCCAAGGGTCGTGGCCCTGAGCTACGTAGCCGAGGTGATCGATCAGCTCCTGCCCGAGCGCGAGCCCTCTGACGACGTCTTCCGCCTGGCGCTCTCCGTGGTTCGGCATCTTCAGGCCGACTCGTTGTGGATGCCGCTCACCTACTTTGATCTCTGGATCGTCCGCCTCATCGGCTTGCTGCCCGACTTGAGCCACTGCGCCTCGTGCGGCGCCACTCTGAACGGCAGCCGGGCTTATTTTCATGCGCTGGCCGACGGCCTGATCTGCGCCCGAGACAAGCGGCTGGCCAGCTCGGAAATGTCGGCAGAGTCGCGGGAGCTGGCCGCCCAAATGTTCCGCACCCCTTTGGAAGGCTTTTCCGGCCCACCCTGGCCGCGTCAGCGCGCCGCCGACCTGCGCAAGTTCCTGGCCCAGCGTATCCAGCGGCACATTGAAAAAAAGCTGGTTACGGCGGCGATGCTGGAACGGATTTAGCCTTCGGCAATCAGCAGTCCGCACTCAGCCAATTCAGTCCCAGGACAGTTTCGGGAGGCTTGGATTTGCGATCAGGTGACCAACCAGCCCGCCGGCGCATATTCGGGAGTGATGCCTTGGGGCTGAATGCGGAGTGCTGAGTGCTGAATGCTAAAAAAATACAAAATGCCTGCCTCTCCGGGGGAGTAGAATCAGTTTTTGGAGTCTCGCCGCTCGTGCCTAAATTTGAGGATTGTCTTCAGCGCCTGGAAAAAATCGTGGATGAGCTCGAGAGGGGCAGCGTGCCTCTCGAACAGGCGTTGAAACTGTTTGAGGAGGGCATGAATCTCTCCGCATCTTGCCGCAAGGAACTGGAGCAGGCGGAGGGCAAGGTCGAGATTCTTCTCAAGCAGAATGGCAAGCTGCAGCCCGAACCTTACGAACCCTCTCCGGAAAAGGGCCCGGCCGCAGCCCGAAAATAGGTTCTTTTTCACGCGCCTGCAGGGCGTCCTGCAGCACTGATATCCCGGCGAAAGCGTCTCCGTCGTCTTCGCCCCCAGCCCAAGAAGGATGCGTGCTCGATGAAACCGCTGAGCGTCGTTGTTTACCAATACAACCCTGAGATTGCGGAATCGCTGGCCAAGTCTCTCTACAACCATTTTCGCGTAGTGAACGTGGCCCGCGACCTGGATGAGTTGAGACACGCGATCCCGCGCCACAGCGCCGACGTGGCTATCGTGGATCTGGAGCGGACCGGGCTGGAGGACATCCGGCAGCTCCACAAGGAGTTCGCGGGCACCAGCATCGTGTGCATCCATCGTCTGGCCGACGAAGGCATGTGGATCCAGGCTTTGGCTGCAGGCGCGGTTGACTGCTGCGCGAGTTCAGACGTACGCGCCATCGTCCTGGCTGCCAGCAACACGCCTTTCGTGTCCCACTCCCACGCGGCATGACGGGAACAGCATTCAGCACTCAGCATTCAGCCAATGAAGCGTTTGTTGGAGGACTTGAAACTTGTGAGAAGCTCCGAAAGGGTCACCGTTCTCCCACGTTGACTCGGAGCTGATTGCTGAGTGCTGACTGCTGAGTGCTTATTGCTATACTCACCTTTCATGCTCAAAGAGACCCTGGAACAGGGCCAGCTCATCATCGATCAGGCCCTGGAAAAATTGTTGCCTCCGGCGGAGCAGCGGCCTGAGACCATCCACCAGGCCATGCGTCACAGCGTTTTTGCAGGAGGCAAGCGACTGCGTCCCGTACTCTGCATGGAGGCGGCGCGCATGATTGCCGGTCAGCTTCCCGCGGCCATCGAAGAGCTGGGCAGCGCCCTGGAGATGCTGCATACCTATTCCCTGATTCATGATGATCTCCCCGCGCTGGACAATGACGACCTGCGCCGCGGCAAGCCCACCTGCCACGTGGTTTTCGGCGAGGCCATCGCCATCCTGGCCGGAGATGCCTTGCAGACCCTGGCCTACGAAGTGCTGGCACGATTGCGATGCCCGGCCGAGTCCCGCGTGCGCATCATCGAAGAGATTGCCCGCGGCACCGGCACGGTGGACGGAATGATCGGCGGCCAGGTGAAGGACCTGGAGGCCGAGCGCCACACACCCGACGCGGCTACGCTTGAGTACATCCACCGCTCCAAAACCGGCGCGCTCATCACCGCCAGTCTGGTCAGCGGCGGCATCTACGCCGGGGGCTCACACGCCGAAATTCAGCGCCTCCGGGATTTCGGCAGGGCCATTGGCCTGGCTTTTCAGATCGCTGACGATGTGCTGGACGTGACCCAGTCGTCCGAGCAATTGGGCAAGACCGCCGGCAAAGATGCGGCCTCGGAGAAGGCTACCTACCCGGCGCTTTTCGGCATTGAGGAGTCCGTGAACCGAGCCGACGCCCTGGTCACTTCGGGTTGCAACGCGCTTGAGTCATTCGGCCAGCGATCACAAACCCTCAAAGACCTGGCGCGTTATCTCGTGCAGCGAACAAAATAGGAAAGCACCCGGCTCAGCCAAGGGCTATCTCATTCTTTTCCCAAGACTGCCCTCTGTTCCGTTCCCAAAAGACTCGGTTGTCACGAGTTGCATGTGACGGGCCTAGGGTTTCGTGTTAACATTCCCGCCATGCCAAATCGCACCCAGATTGGGCATATAGCGGTGCCGGCGGGCGACGGCTGCCGGAAGCTGCTAAGTACCTCTTGGAGACGATACTTCTTGACCAACGCCGACCTGGAATTTCTGTTGAGCGCTAAGTAGCGCAATCCAAAAACGCCGGTTGAGCGTACTGGAAGAAAGTAATTACTGAAAGAATGTAAAAGGAGCTTAAACAAATGACGAAGTCGATGCGAGCATTGCTGATGGGAGCTGCACTGTCTGGATTTGTTGCCGGCACAAACGTCAGCGCCATGGCGCAGGCCACCGGCGGCGACAAGGCCGCCACGCCGGACAACGGCGCGAAGGCCACCAAAAGCAAGAAAGAAAAACATGCCTGTAAAGGCCAGAACTCCTGCAAAGGCAAGGGCGGCTGCGGGACCACCAAGGGCAAGAACGACTGCAAAGGCAAAGGCGAGTGCTCGACTGATCCCAAGCACCCCATGCCGGAATCAAAGGGCTAACCCGGATTTTCCCACTTGAGGGAGGGCCGGGGGTACCCAAGCTGCTGGTCCTCCATTCTTTTTCTTTAGAATATCTATCGGCGATCAATACTTCTGACCTGACTGCATATGCCGGCCAATCGCTTCAACGGGAATACAGACCTCGGAGTCGGCATAGGCCTGCGGATTCCTCATTACAATCACATCTTTGAAAAAAAACCCGTCGTAGATTGGTTCGAAATCATCTCCGAGAATTTCATGGTGGATGGGGGCCGTCCGCTTAAGGTCCTGGACCAGATCCTGGAGCGTTATCGTGTAGTGCAGCACGGGGTTTCCATGTACTTTGGCTCCGCGGAACCGCTGAACCGCGAGCACCTGCGCAGGCTGAAGACCCTGGTCAAGCGCACCAAGACCCCCTGGCTCACCGACCATCTTTGCTGGGGCAGCGTGGACGGAACCTATTCGCACGATCTCCTGCCCATGCCCTACACCTTCGAAGCCGCCAAAAAGACGGCGCAGAAAATTCGCGAAGCCCGCGACTTCCTGGAAGTGCCCATTGCCGTCGAAAACGTGAGCAGCTACGCCGAATTCCACGTTTCCGAGATGACAGAATGGGAGTTCCTGAGCGAAGTCGTCGAAGACGCCGACTGCGGCATTCTTCTGGATGTGAATAACATCTACGTTTCGTCGCAGAACCACAATTTTAATCCTCTGGATTACCTCAACGGCGTGCCCCATGAACGCGTGGCCCAGATCCATATCGCCGGGCACTCCAAGTACGAAAAATACATTCTCGATACGCACGATCATCCGGTGATTGATCCGGTATGGAAGATCTACACGCGGGCCATTGAACTGGTTGGACCCACGGCCACGCTTCTCGAGTGGGACGACCGTATTCCTTCCTTCGAAGAGGTTCACGCTGAGGCACTGAAGGCGAAGAAGCATGTTCCGGAGGCGGCGGTGGCCTCATGAACCTGGAGCAGCTCCAGCGCGAGGTATTCGGCGTGATCCGGCAGCCGCTCACCCGGGAAGAGCGCATGCGTCCCAAGACCCTGGATGGCAAATCTACGCGGGAGATCGCGGAAAAGATCATCAAGCCGAATGACCGGCTGACTTCAGTGGAGCGCCTGGAGATCTACAACCGCGTCTATTGGTTTCGCCTTCTTTCCTCGCTCATGGACGATTTTCCCGGCCTTCGCGCCATTCTCGGCAGCAGGAATTTCGAAAAGCTGGTGCTTGCGTACCTGACGGAGCTTCCCTCTCAATCTTTCACGCTGCGGAACCTTGGTTCCCGGCTGGAGACGTGGCTGGAAGGCCACCCGGAATTCACTCCCAAGACGGCCCGCATCGCCCTGGACATGGTCCGGCTGGAGTGGGCCGACATTGAAGCGTTTGACAGCGCGGAATACCCGAAGATCGACGAGGGCGATCTTGGCAAACTTGGCGAGGACCCGGTTCTCCACTTGCAGCCGTACTTGCGTCTTCTCGACCTGGCTTATCCCGTGGACGATCTGCTTTTGGCGATCCGACGCGAAGAAGGAGATGCGGAGCCGGAGAATGACGTCGCCAGCAACGTGGTGATGATGGAATCCGCGCCGAAGAAATACAAGCGCCTAACCATACCGAAGCGGAAGAAGGTCTATC
>DATDGY010000078.1:0-9625 GCA_036521855.1 Candidatus Angelobacter sp. | reverse complement strand
GCTCCCCGCCTGGCTAAATCTGTTCTTGGTTCTGATGTCTTAAGAAACAAAAGCCGATGCTCAGCAAAAACTCTTAGTAAATCTGTGGCTCATCAATTTGAAGTACCATGCCGGATGCGCCGATCCGTGAGCGGTGGTATCCTGCGTGTGCGCGTTGGCTCATGAGGCCGGCGCTTGTGAGGGGGAAGAAAGCGGGGCAGGATGGTCGAGTCCTGGAGCCAGTGGGAAGGCCAGGTTGTCAACGGTGAGTTGCACCTAACAAAGTATCTGGGCGGTTCAGAGCAAAGTGCCGTGTTCCTCACCGAGGACCACGGGCAACAAGCCGCAATCAAGCTGCTTGCCGCAGACCCAGCAAACGCACAACGCCAGCTCTCCCGGTGGGAACAGGCCCAAGGACTCTCGCACCCGCATCTCATCCGGCTTTTGCGGACAGGGCGCTGCCGCCTGGGAACCGTCGAGCTCATCTTCTCGGTTATGGAGTACGCCGAAGAAAATCTATCGCAAATCGTCCCGGAAAGACCGCTCACACCACAAGAAGCCCGCGAGATGCTGGCGCCCACTCTAGACGCCCTGGCCTGCCTCCACGGTCGCGAGCTCGTGCACCGTCACCTGAAGCCTGCGGACATAATGGCGATCAAGGACCAAGTGAAAATCGCGAGCGACGGTCTATGCGGAACAGGCGAAGCAGTTTCCAATCCCGGGAAACTCACTGTGTACGACGCACAGGAAAAAGCAAGCGGAGAGAGCTCACCGGCTACAGATATCTGGTCGTTGGGCGTGATCCTGGCCCAGGCCTTGACGCAGCATCTACCCTCCCGGAGCGGCAAGGAGCAATCGGACCCCATATTGCCAGAGAACTTGCCTGCGCCATTTGATGATATTGTGCGCGGCTGCCTGCGACTGGATCCCGGGCAGCGCTGGACGATCGCTCAGATCTCCGGCCGGCTTCGCCCGACGGCTCCTCAACCCTCGCCACAAGAGCGGCCAACCGCCGCCGGCCCCAGCATGGAATCCATGATCCGGAAGTTCGCGTTCCCGGTGGTAGCTGCGTTCGTATCAGTGGCCGCCCTTTTCGCAGGCCTGGGACTTTTGCGGCGCACGCCGAAGGCCCAACCCGAAGTATCTGCCGCAAAACCGGAACACCAGCCCGAATCCAAGGGCGGCGTGAAACCCTCGCCCACGACCAGGGATCGTCAGCCCGGTTCCGCGAGCAACCGTAGTTCAGCGTCTGGTACTCAATCGCGTCCAGCTTCCCTGCTGTCCGAGACGAAATCTCCTGACGCCGATCCTGATGTGGAGAGCAGTGGCGTGGTTCACCAAGTCTTGCCTGACGTGCCGCAAACAGCCAGCGACACAATTCAGGGAACCTTGAAGGTCAGCGTAATAGTCAACGTTGATCCGTCGGGGAACGTGCTGGCAGCCGAGCTCGACTCTCCCGGACCGAGCCCCTACTTCGCCCGGCTCGCTTTGGCAGCAGCACAGAACTGGAAATTCCTCGCCAGCAATCAGGAGGATGTGCAAGAGTTTGTCTTACACTTCGAATTCAGAAACAGCGGAGCGCGGGCCTTCGCGACACATGCAGGTCGCTAGGCAAGATCCTAGTTCAGGTATTTATCCAAAGGCGGATGAAGCAGTTGCTGCGCCTCCGGTGTTTCCAGATTGTCAGGCGTTACCAGCATCACGCCGGTATCAATACGCGCCGCCACCGGACGGCCTTGCAGGTGGTCGATCATGGTCTTGACGCCCAGTTCGCCCATCCGAAACGGGTTCTGCACCACAATGCCCTGAAGCTGCCGGTTACGCATAGCGGTGAGAAAAGTTTCGCTGACGTCAAAGCCGATAAAGGCGATGCGGCCTGCTTGATTCATGTCCTGGAGGGCCAGCAGCATGCCCGCGGTAGATGACTCGTTGGGTGTAAACACGCCCTGAATCTGGCCGGCGTAGCGCGTGAGCAGATTCTCTGAGGCTTGGCGCGCCGTCTCGCGCGTCGGCCCGGCGAACTGGTTGGAAGAGATCAGCTCGATGCCGGGATAAGCCGATTTCAGCTTCTCGACAAAACCTTCTTCGCGCGCATGCGTGCTGGCCACGCCTTCCTGGTAACGCAGCAGCAGGACATGGCCTTTGCCGTGGAGCAGCTTGCCCATCTGATCCGCGGCCAGGCCGCCGCCCTGGAAGTTATCGGTGGCGACGAAGCTGATGATCTTGGGCGTGTCCAGCGCCGAATCAACGATCACCGTGGGAATCCCGGCTGCCGCCGCCTCTTCCACCGGCCGCACCAGGGCTTGGCGGTCGAAGGGCGCCAGCACAATGCCGTTCACGTTCTGGCTGATAAAGCCTTCAACAACCTGACTCTGCTGCTCGCGGTCGTCCTCGCGCAGCGGCCCCTTCCAGATGATGTTGACATGCGTTCCCTGCGCGGCCAGGTCCTCCGCCGCTTTTTGCGCGCCGGCGTGGATGCTTTTCCAGTACTCGTGCGTGGAGCCCTGCGGAATCACGGCCAGCGTATACGATTTGCCGGCACTGTCGGGCTTATGGCAGCCAGAAACCGTAAGTACAGCAAGGCAGGCAACGATTGTGACTCTCTTGAGTGCGGTCATTTTTTTCAAAGTGTCATCCCGAATCCCGAGGTCAGTATGCTGGCAAAAGCGCAACTCCCGTTCTAGGCCTGATCCGCGTTCATCCGTGATCATCCGCGGTAGGATTCTGGTTCTCATCCTTCCAGCTGCGCGTCCATGGTGATTTTGGCGTTGAGCAGCTTGGAAATAGGACAGCCCTCCTTGGCATTCTTTGCCGCCAAGTCGAACTTGGCCTTGTCGGCCCCGGGAATCCTGGCTTTCACCTGCAGGTGCACAGTGGTGACGGCGAAGCCGGAATCCAGTTTTTCAAGCGTCACGGTTGCCGTAGTATCGATGGCTTGCGCCGTCATACCGGCAGCGCCCAGCTGTCCGGAAAGAGCCATGGTGAAGCATCCGGCGTGGGCCGCGGCAATCAGCTCCTCCGGATTGGTCCCCGGCTGGCTTTCGAATCGAGTGGCGAAAGAATAAGGTGTGTTGTTGAGAACGCCGCTGGCCGAGGTAAGGGTCCCTTTGCCGTCTTTGAGCCCGCCGCTCCAGTGTGCGCTGGAATTTCTTTGCATGAATGGAGTCTCCTTGTTTCAATCTTAACGCCGCAATCTTAAACTGATTGCTGCGACTGCAGACGGACCTGCCTCAGGATCCATCATTTTTCCGGCGGCCGTTCCAGGGTGTCGTAAAGCGGCTGAGCCGGATCAGTTCGTCCGCTCTCCCGGGCCACGCTGACAGCGAGGATACGAATCTTATCGTTCACCGGCAGCGCCAGAGTCTTGGTTCCGGCGGGCAGATTCAGCTCGTATGCAAACAGATAGCAGTAAGCGTAAGGCTCATTCTCGCCCTTGGCGTTATGGCGATGGGAGGCGAACCACGCCACCGGAGCGCGCTTTATGAAGGCCGGTTCCAGTCCGGTGTACTCGAGCACAGTTCGCGTGCGTGGAGGCGCGTCGGGCGCCGCGCCCTGCCGAGGGGGCAAGGCTACCTGATGCTTGTTCCAAGTGCGCTTGTCCCACTGTCCGATGACGCCGCCCCAATCCTGGATGGTAAGCTGCGTGGCTTTGCCACCCGTGCGGAACGTTGCTTGCTGGTCGCCGGACGTCGAAGCCGCGAGCAGGTAAATGCGATTGAAGCTGCCCACCGGCAATGCGATGCTTTGGCCCTTGGCAGCTATAGCGTTCGGCTTCCCTGCCGGGGCCAACTTGAACTTGATCCCCGCGTAATCAATGCTGGATGGAAGCATCTCCGCGGGCAGCGCCCGGCCCTCGGCATCGAAGCCGCTGGAGGATTTGGTTCCGTCCGCACTGGCCACGGACAGATCGTAAGGCAGGGGCACCGGCTGCGCTTGCCGGGCCGCAGCCTTCGCAGGTGCAAGGCCAAGCTTCAGGGCGAAAGTGCGCAGCTCATACGGTCCAAAGCTGGTTGCCAACTCGCCGGCACTGATGGTGGCCTTTGATTCGCTTATATCAAACGGCATTTCTTGCCCGTTCACTTCTCGAACAGCAGTCACCGGAGCCGCAAGGGCGAAATGGACATCCTGCTGCGATTTACCCTCCATCTCGACTACGCGCAAGATAATCTCATCGCTCTGCTCGGCTTTTTTCAATGCCAGCACCCGCACGCGGTTGTTGTTGGTCTTGAGCAGGGAGAAGCTCTTGCCCAGCACTCCCGGATGCTTGGCGGCGGTGAAGGCGATCAGCGGCTGATTCAGGCGCAACGCCTGCCACTCCGTCTGCCCGCTGCGCCAGTCGCCGGCGTGAGCGGCCAGGCCGTAGATGAACTCATGATGGCCCCAGTCCTGGGTAGTCTGGTCACTGTAGTCATGGCCATTGCCGGCGCCCAGCCCGGGCGTGTAGATCAGCGTCAGGCGAAGAGTGTTGTCGTCCGGCTTGTCGGATCCGTTCTTGCAGTCCGAGAGTACAGTCACGCCGAAGGTCCCGCTCTTGTCGGTGAGGTCGAACCATTGGTGCGAGGCGACTTCGTATTTCCTGGGATCGTTGTTACCACGCTGAACCGTGCCCACATCCCAGTTGTAAGTGGCCAAAGGATTGGCCGCCGCGAAAGGGAAAGTCGCTTTGAGCGCCGCTGCCGAGGTCTTCCAGTCGATGGCGTTGGCAAACTCCACGCGGTTGCCGCCATCTCCGGCGGAGAGGCGGATGGTCTGCACGAACTTCGAGCCTTCGCTTTCGCGCTCCACCTCCAGAGCCACGCGCACCGGACCTTCTTCCACAACGCGAATCTTGGCTGGCCCGCTGACGTAGCCGCGCGGGGGCTGCTGTTGGTCGGCCCAGTCCATGTTCCAGGCCGGCCAGTCGTGAGGCTTCTCTGTCTGAAAAGCGAGGCGCAGCGGAGCAGAAAGCAGTTCCTTGTCGAGCGATTTATCGAAAATGCCGGCCACGTCGCCGGAGTCATTAACGCGGACGCGATAGCGGATATTTTCGAGCGTCCATTGCGCCTGGGAAGAATCGTGAGTGATCTTGAGATCGGAGGTGATGGGCGAAACCTCGGCAGCCTGGAGGTCATAGACCGCGTAGCCCACAGCAGGCGCTGACGCCGGGAAGAGGACTTTTGTCGCGTCGCCGATCGTTTGCCATTGCGCCGGGACTTCTTCGCCCAGCGGCCCGAAGACGCGAACGAACTTCGGAGCGCCTTTGGGGAACGTAACCGTTGCTTCGACTACGTCCGAACGCTCGATGTTCAGCGGGTTGTAGACTACAAGGGCAACGCCGCTGGCCTGTGTATCGAGAGCCGAGCTGACAGCGTCAGTGGCGCTGGTCAGCACCTGGGCAAACTGGTTCATGGCCAGAACATCATCGTTCCATGAATATTCGTAGGCTTGTGGCGTGGCGGTGCCGGCCATGATGTCGTGAAACTGCCCGCCCATGACCAGGGTCCAGGCGTTGTTGAGACGCTCCTGCGGATACGAGCGGCCACCAAGCCACGCCGCCGCCACGGAGGCGCGCTCAGCGGCGTCGGCCAGCAGCTCATTCTTTCGGTTCCACCTCTTCTGGTACGACTCCGATGTGAGCGAGCCGGCGGAGTGTTCAATCAGTTCCAGGTCGCCGGAGTAGCGCGGCAGACCGGCAATCTGCTCCGGCTTGATGGTCAGAAACATCTGCTCGGCATTCGCGGAGATCACACGCACCGGGCCATCGCCCACCTGGACAGGATCCGGCCCATGCTGCGCTCCAGCCGCATCGGCGCGTTCGGAGTTGTCTTCTTCATGCTGGCCCGGCGACGGCAAACGCGGCATCACCGTCTTGCTTCTGGTGACGATCGCTTCCATCAGTCGCACGGAGGATTCCCGCGGTGCGCCGCCGACGTCGCCCGTGCCGTAGTAGTGATAGTCGGTAAACAGGCCGCTGACCTTGCCGTCCAGATCGATGCGTCGCGGCCAATCTACAAAGTTCCTGCTGTTGCCGGCGGGATCGCTCTTGCTCAGGTCGTTGGACACGCCGCCGGAGTAGTCGCCGGGGTTCAACGCGGCGATCACGCCTCGGCCGTCAGGCCCTTGCCAGAAGCCCAGGTTGAAGGGGATGCCCAGCGGCGTTTTTTCCTGAGAGTCCGGGCCGCCTACGGACGACGCTGAATGCCAAGTGAGCTTCTGCGTGGAGAAGCCCTTGATTCCGGCGTGGGCCAGCAGGCTCGGCAGGGAGGCTGGAAAGCCGAAGCAATCGGGCAGCATGTATTCGGCGCTGGCCTTGGCAAAGTCATGGCGGAAGAACTGGTTGCCATAGAGCACTTGGCGCAGGATGGACTCCGCCGAGGGCGAGTTGACGTCGCCTTCCTCCATCGACGAGCCGGCCGGGAACCATCGCCCCGCCTTCACGTATGCAGTTAGCCGCGCGTAGTCCGCCGGGTAATACTCTTTCATCAGCCGGTAACGGTTGGCGCCGCTGAAATTGAAAATGTAGTGCGGATATTTCTCAAACAGGCTGAAATTGTCGTGCATGGTGTTGGGCAGGAACTCGCGGATCACCTGCGGATACTCCCATCGCCACTGCGTGTCCAGATGGGCGTAACCGACGACGAAGAGGGTAGGCTTGTTCAGGTCTGGGTCGCCGGCGTTCTGGGCCAAGGCCGTGCCGGCGCACATCAACATCACGATCAAGGATTTTTTCATAGGGTCAGCTCCGCCGCATGCTCGACTCGCGGTGGTGATTGTAACTTTTGGCGGTACTATCTGTGCGGAAAAAATCATACTAGCCTGCCTGTACCGGAACAGCTAAGCCAAGACCAAGTACAATAAAACGCGACCCTTAGCTCCCGCCAGTGGAAGATCGTTATGTTCGAGAGATACACTGAAAAAGCCCGCCGCATTATCTTCTTCGCCCGCTACGAATCTTCCCAGTTTGGGAGCCCCTACATCGAGACCGAACATCTATTGCTGGGACTGCTGCGGGAAGACAAAGCGCTCACCCACCGTTTCCTCAAGAACACGCAGCCTGAACGCATTCGCCAGCAGATCGAAGCAGCCACGACCAAACGCGAGAAAGTCTCGACTTCCGTCGATCTGCCGCTCAGCAACGAGAACAGACGCGTCCTGGCGTACGCTGCGGAAGAGGCTGATAGGCTCTCCAACCGGTATATAGGCCCGGAGCATCTGCTGCTCGGCCTGCTCCGCGAGGAGAAGTCGTTTGCAGCGCAACTCCTGAACGAACACGGAGTCCGATTGTCGGCGGTGCGGGAGCAACTGGGTAAACAGCCGCATGAGCCTGGACTCACGGCAGCGCCGTCTCAGGGACAAACGTTGCGCCCTCTGTCCAACGTGGAGCTGACGCAGCTGGCTCGCGAAGGTCAGCTTCGGCCATTTGTCGGACGCAAGAAAGAGTTGGAGCGCCTGATTCATGTGCTGGGACGCTCGACCAAGAACAACGCGGTTCTGGTGGGAGAACCGGGCGTAGGCAAGCGGGCCATCGTCGAGGGCCTGGCGCAAAGCATCGTTGAAGGCGATGTTGCTTCACGGTTGGCGCAGCAGGCCATTGTGGCACTGGAGATGTCGTTCTTTAGGCCCAGTCAAGGCAGCGGTCCTGTGCTTCCACTGGAGCAGAACACCATTTTCTTCATGGACGAGCTGCATTCGCTGCTGGCCGCCACGCCAACCGGAGGAGCGCCCGGACCCAGCGAGATCTTGAAGCCAGCGCTTCTGGGCGGCAAGATTCAATGCATCTGCGCAGCGACGCCGGAAGAGTACCGAAAAGCCAGGGAAAACCATCGCTGGCTGGACCGGTGCTTTCGCGCGATCGATGTCCCGCCCATGAATGAAGCGGAAGCCGTGGAGGTGCTCCTCAGCGCCAAGAGTCATTTCGAGAAGTTCCATTCTGTTACCTACACGGACGATGCGATCCAACATGCGGTGCGCTACTCTAGCGTTTACGTCAAAGACCGTCAGTTGCCGGACAAAGCGCTGGACCTGATCGACGAAGCCGCAGCGTATGTAAACGCGCGTCCCGGGCACTTGCCGGAAGAAGTCATCGAGGTGCGAAAACGGATGAAGTTCATTGTTAAGCGCTTGGAAGATGCCATCGTCAACCACGAGTTCGCGAAGGCGCGGTTTTATTCCGACGAGGAGCTCAAAGAGCGCGAGAATCTGCGCGTGCTGCTCAAGAAACATAACCTCGATGAGACAACCGGCAACCCGGTGACGCGCGAGGACGTGGAAGAAGTCCTGGCGCGGTGGACAGGAATACCCGTCAGCACCATCCGGGCTGGTCAGGACGCCGGCCCCGAGGCGCCTGAAAAATAGCTAGAGTGGTTCCAATGTTGCTGTGTCTTGATCGCCAGTGGAAGAGCGGCCATTCCGGTGGAAGAGCGGCCATTTATGGCCGCGAAAGCCTTCTCATTCATTGGGCTTTCAGCCCTGGTGTCCAGGCTACCGCAATTTGGGGAAACGGTCTATGACGGCCGTTATGCCGACCACGACTTCGGTTTCCGGTCCCAGCGGTGCTTCTTGAGTTCGGCAAGCAATTCCGCACCGAGAGGGCCGGCATCACTCAGGCTCAAATTCTGCTGGACGTGCGCGAGCTTGCGCATGCCCACAATCGTGGTGCCGACTACCGGATTCGAGAGGATGAAGCGTAGCGCCAACTCCGGCAAGCTCATGCCCTTGGGCAAAAGCGCTTTGAGTTTCTCGGCGCGCTCCACCGTCGCCCGCAGGTTCTCAGGGCGGAAATAGCTGGAGCGCCAGTCCTCCTTGGGGAATTTTGTTTCCAGAGTCAACCGGCCGGTAAGGCCGCCTTCGTCCAAAGGCACCCGGGCGATCACGCCCACATTCATCTCCCGGCAAAGGGGAAGGAGTTCGTCTTCCGGCGCCTGGTCGAAGATGTTGTAGATGACCTGCACGGTATCCACCAGTCCGGTGCGGACGGCCTTGATTCCATTTTCCGGCTGCCAGCGATTCAAGCTGATTCCGAAATTGCGAACCATGCCGTCGCTCTTGAGTTTCATCGCGGTTTCTTGAAATTCCCGTTCATCCGCCCAACTGTCGTCCCAGACGTGAAGCTGCAGGAGATCGATGCGAGCGACGCCAAGCTGCCGGCGGATCAGGTCGGCGTAGCGAAAAACGTGCTCCGCGGGAAACACGTCGGCATACCGGTCTTGCGGAGAGGCCGGCCATCGGCGATTGAGCGGGGGAATCTTGGACGCGACAATCAGCCGCTTGCCGGGGTTGCGCGCCATGGTCCCACCGACGAATTCGTCTCCCTTGCCTTCGCCATAGGCCCAAGCCGAATCGAAGAAATTGCAATCAAGATCGACCGCGGCCTGCAACGAGCCGCGCGATTCCTGATCGTCGGAGCCCGACCAACCGCTCATACCCCAAACGCCATAGCCGACTTCGCTGACCATAAAACCGGTACGGCCCAGCTCTCTGAACCTCATCCCACTCCTCCTTCTTTGGTTCTTGCTGCGATCAGGATGATCATATCGTCCCGGCAAGCTGTCTCGACCAGCGGCTACCGTTCAGCAAGATGCCGGCCTGTCACTCCGGATCGGCATAAAGAATACCGAAAGCGAGCAACGACCAGCTGGTTGAGAATAACAGCGCGCATCCCGGTAAA
>DATDGY010000077.1:0-4874 GCA_036521855.1 Candidatus Angelobacter sp. | reverse complement strand
GCGCACCATTTGATCAGGGAGACTCCGCCCTGGTCTTTGGAGTCGGCGGCATGTCCGGCTGCCAGGTATTCAAAGACCAAATCGGTGCGCCCGTCGGCAATCTTGTCGAGCATAGCCGCATACTAAACCATCTCTCTAGCTCTGAGGCAGTCAGAGGAAACTGCCTTACTGGCTCACTGAAAGGAAAGACGAATTGAATTGCCAGCAATGGCGGCCGGCATCGCGGATCACGTTTGGAGCCATGAATAAATCGCGTTGCTCGCGCAGCAGTTCGACGTAAAATGCAACCATGCTCAAAGACACGAATCCCCAGCATTGGAAGCTTCTGATCTTCTATTTCAACCCTGCCGAGCCAAGATTACTTGTCCAAAAGCGGACCGGGCTTCCCTTCACTCTCAATTTCGCCAGGCCCACTGCATGGGCAATCACGACCCTAATTCTCGCAATAGTGATCATATTGGCTGTTCACAACAACCGATTTTGATGAAAGCCTACTGCGCCTGCTGGATCTTCCCGCCTTTGGCCGAGACCATGAGCTTGACCAGCTCTTCTGTCACGGCCGGTTCGAGTCCTTCGGTATGCCCTTTGTCATTGCGGACGATGTCGGCAACCACCCTGCCGTCCTTGCAGCCGGGATAGACGTAAACTTCTGCCTTGCCCGGCGCGGGTGGAAGCCCCCAGGCCGGGTTGGGCGGGTTCTGGCGCGTGCTGTCATAAACGTAGCCCGTCTTGGTATCGACGATCTCTTGCGGTTTGGATTGGGGACCGCAACTGTATTTGCTTGCCCAGGCGGAGGTTGTAGGCATGCCTTTGTCATCCATTTCCCGCTGCCCGGTCTCGTAGATGAATGAGAAATCGGCGACTGGAGGTTCGCGCAAGGCCGCCATGGCAGCAGCAATCGCGGACGGCGGAGTGGCCGGGGCGGTGCCGGCAGCGGCGGGCGGCGGGCCCCAAGTCGGAGAGCGCCCGGGTTGTCCGCCCAATCGGCCGCCAGACAGACTGAGCCAGCCATCCACCCTGTCCTTAAAGAAGGCCGTGCGCACCAGCCGGTTGGAGGTCAAGCCTCCCTGGGAGTGTCCCACCAGCCAGAATGCCTTGATATTGTCCTTGCCGATCTGGCTGACCACCGAGGTAACGATGTTCTGCAAGTATTCGTCATCGGCCTCCGACCAGAATCTGGTCGGCGAGCTGGGCGTGGCAATGACCAGGCGGTATTTATCTTTGTAGTCCAGGATAGGAAAATAGTGCCGCTGCCAGTTGGCATATGATCCGAAGCCGTGAAGACTCAGAATGAAGGTGACCTTCTCGCCCGGCTTCAAATCGCACGGATAGTCCAGGAAGTAAGTGCGGCGGCTCTTCATCTCCACTATCGGTCCGGGATTGATCACCCTGTCGGGCGTGCAGTCCTTGTCGGGACAGTGCAGGAAAGGTGGCGCGACGCAAGGCGCTCCGGCGAGCTGCACGGGTTGTTGCTGGCCGCTGAGCTGTCC
Source organism: Candidatus Angelobacter sp. (assembly GCA_036521855.1). GTDB lineage: Bacteria > Acidobacteriota > Terriglobia > Terriglobales > Acidobacteriaceae > Angelobacter. Next base: position 3,384 of record DATDGY010000077.1, on the reverse strand, counting down.
CGCGAGCGCCGCCACGGTGACAGCGATGGCCAGTAGTCTGGCGAAATTGCGTGACTGTTTCATACGTCCCTCCTGGTGTTTTGATCGATCACTGAACCATCATTTCTTGCGGCGATACGCCTGTTCAGTTTTGCCGCAAAGCATCTTACCCGAAATCCTGCCTGCGGTGTACGGCTGAATTTTCGCTCTCTAAGCCGCTTGCCAGCCCAGTCCCTCTCTCGTGAGATTTGTCTCTTCGGCATCCTTGTTGGTATCTTGTTGACCGCAAGCAGATTTCCTACATCCGGCCGGCGCCGGGCATCGTACTAAAGGAAAGAGAGCAATGCGCGTGGCTGGCACGCAATCGCCCAATACTCGAGACGACGCGGCCCTGATCGCGCGCCTACGCGCCGGGAATGAGAACGCCATGGCCGACTTGTATGACCGCTATTCCGGCATCGTTTATGGCGTGGCCCTGCGTGTGCTCCGCGATACCACCGCAGCCGAAGACCTGCTCCAGGAGGTCTTCCTGCAGCTTTGGCGCAACCCCCGGTCCTTCAACGCCGATCGCGGACGCTTGGCGCCCTGGCTGGCGGTGATCGCCAGGAACCGGGCTATTGACGTGCTGCGCAAGCGTCAGCCGGAAGAGAGCATTGACGAATTGCCCATCGCTTCAGGCGTCAACCTGGAGGATACTGCGGTCCAGCGCCTGGCGGTCGAAAAGGTTCGCAGCGTACTAGCCGAGCTTCCTCCGGAGCAACGCAAGGCCCTGGAGATGGCCTTCTTTGAGGGCATGACGCATACTGAAATTGCCGCTAAAACCGGCGATCCCCTGGGCACGGTGAAGACCCGAATCCGCTCCGCGTTGCTGGCGGTGAGAAAAGCTTTTTCATGAAAGACCACGCACAATTCACCGAAGACCTGGCCCTGTATGCCATGGGTGCGCTCGACGACCAGTCGTGTCCTGAACTCCAGGAGCATCTGGGCACGTGCGGCGAGTGCCGTCGCGAGTTGGAAGCCCTGCGCTCGGATATGGCGATGCTGGCCCTCTCCGCCACCGGTCCGCAGCCCCCGCAGCGCTCGCGCCAGCGCCTGATGGCTGCCGTCGCCGCCGGAGCCGCTAGTACAACGACAACGCCCACGCGCGAAGAGCAAAGCGTCCAGGCAACGCCTCCGCCCGTCAGGGCTTGGCCCCGCTGGCTGTTCTGGGCCCCGCTAGCTGCGTGTCTTGTGTTGGCGGTCCACACTGTGATCCTTTGGCACCAGCATGAGACTCTGCGCAGCGCTTATGCAGAGCTTGAAAAGGACCACGCTCGCGCACAGGAAATCATCGCCATGTTGAAAGACCCCAATGCCCAGCATATGACGCTGGTCGCCACCAGGGCGCAGCCTCCGCAACCACAGGTGAAGACCATCTACGTGCGCGACAAGGGCCACGTTCTGCTGGTGGCCAGCAATCTCGCGGAGCCGCCAGCCAATAAGACCTATGAATTGTGGCTGCTTCCCGCCAGCGGCGATCCTATGCCCGCGGGGACCTTCAAGACGGATTGGCGCGGCCATGGCATGATGTTGCACCACATGAAGAGCGCCGGGATCGTGGCCAAGGGCTTCGCGGTAACCATCGAACCTGAACCCGGCAGCGACACTCCAACTATGCCAATCGTGATGGAGCCCGGGAACTAGATCCGCGCACTCTCGTCGGCTGCCGCTGCGTCACTTTTTGAGAACTACCCAATCTCTCAGGAAGCTCGTGGTTCCTTCGTCGACCATCTTGTCGCGATCTTCGGCTGCCCAGGCAGAGTTCCAAAGCAGATAACCGCCGGGCAGTGTTAGCGTCTTCTGCTGTGTCGCGACAGCACTGAGGACGGTTGTGTGCCACGCACGGTATTCAAGTTCGTAGGCGGTCGATTCTGCGGCAGTGGACTGCGGATCACGCAGGTCGGCGATGTGCGTCCCGACATGGGTGATAGCGCGAGCGAGCCCCTCGCCCTTGAGTCTGTCCATATCGAACGTGCAGTTGATCAATAAACCGTCTGGCGAATTCTTATCGCCCTTGGGGCCATCATTTTTCGGCACTTCGTTGCCACTACCAAACCCGATTTCCACCCCGTTGTCTTCCCCTTCTTTTCCGTAGGCTGCTGCCGCTCTTTCCAGTTGCTTGGCGGCTTGGCTATCGGGGCTGAAAGCGCGGGCGGCCTGATGGGCAGCGGCAACTGGATCTCCGCCCGAGGATTCACGCAGCGAATCATCTTTTGTTGCCGAACTGACTTTTGAGTAGTCGATCTCATGAGCAGAGACGTCCGACACGGTTTGCAGGACCAGACGCGCCCGGTAGAGATTCAGGTTTCCATAGCCGTTGGCACTGACAAACTTGCTGCCGCTGTCACGGACAATACCCACCTCCTTAACACCGTCGAGCCGGCCCACGAGCGTTGCCGTGACTGCATAACGTATGCAGCCCAAGCACATGCCGCCGGCCTTGTAAGGCGTCGAAAGTAGCGAGTCGAATTGCTTGAAATCTTTGTTCTTGTCCAGCTTGACCGGAGTTCGGCTAGGACCCGCGGCGGCCGCGGGGTTGTTCCGTCCGAGCTGTAGTTGCACGAATGCGGCGGGACCGGCCTTGCCTTTTGTGCCTTCGGGATAGGCAACCCAAATGGCGTTAATAGGCTGATTGCACCCTGCGTCCTTCAGGGCAAACTCTTCGAAGCCGGCCGTGACCATGCCCTTCACACGGACCATCTTTCCGTCGAAGGATTGAGGGTTGGTCAGAATGTCGCAGATAGTTGCGTCCGCTATCTGCGCGGACAAGGGAGCTGTCATAGCTGAGCAGAACAAGAGAAAAGCAAGCAGGCCTCTCACTGAATCACCTCGCGTCGTTGGGACGCATCATAACCCATGGATTAACCTACTGGCGGAAAAAACTCTCGACGCTCTGGTGAAGTGATCTACTGCACCTTGAAAGTGTGCTGGATATCGCCCAGGCTGTCTTCCGCCCAGGGCTTCAAGTCGGGATCTTCTGCGGCTTTCTTGAGAGCCGGCACTACCAGGTCCTGGTCAAGCTTCTTGTGGAACACCGCCACCAAACCCAGACACGTGGCCGCGTTGCGCCGTATCCATAGGTCGGCGTGGGTCAGAAACAACAGGCACTGCGTCTGCACCCAGCGCCAGTCAGGATCGTAGTAAGCGGCGCTCCACAGCGCCTTGATAGTCTTTGCGGAATCGCCTGAAGCGAGCATCGCCTCGACTTGCTCGCGTGTTCGCTGTTCCACTGGTTCGTGCTTGCGCTTGTTCTCGGATTCGACCACAGTGCTGGTTCCGCCTTCTTGTGTGAATCATACACGTGGCGCTGGGCCCCATTTGCTGGCGCTCGTTTTCAAGAACTTACCCCTCATTTTTCGGGACTAT
>DATDGY010000076.1:0-5937 GCA_036521855.1 Candidatus Angelobacter sp. | reverse complement strand
GCATGATCGGGCTGCATGACCTGCTAAAGGCGCGGGAGGTGTCGCTCGAGGAGGAACACCAGCGTGAGCGCGTGTTGCGGCTGCGCCTGCCGCCTTCATTGCGGCGGACTCAGCCGGCCGAGAGCAATGTCAACTCGAACTCGCTCCCGTGAACCGCCGCTGTCTGATATTCCGACGCATGGCGGGCGACGCCGCTCAAAATTCGGGTCGCAGATCGCGGAGGAGGCCAACTCCTCCGCGGCATCGCGGGTTTTGCTTGTCGTTGGGTCTGCGCTACTTCTTCGGCTCAATGGACAACAACTCCACTTCAAAAACCAGCGTGGAGTTGGGACCGATGTCCGGCCCGCGTTGCTGCGGTCCATAGGCCAGATCGGGAGGAATCCACAACTGCCACTTCGATCCTACAGGCATAAGCTGAAGGGCTTCCGTCCAACCCTTGATGACGCCACCGACCTGGAAAGTTACCGGCTTGCCGGACTTGGCGGAGCTGTCAAACTCCTTGCCATTGATAAGTGTTCCACGGTAGTTGACTGAGACGGTGTCGGTCGCAACCGGCTTCGGACCCGTGCCTGGAGTCAGGATCTTATACTGGAGACCGCTGGGCAGCGTGACAACGCCGTCTTTGGTCTTATTGGCGGCCAAGAATGCCTCGCCTTCTTTCTTGTTGGTCCCGGCGGCCTCCTTCTGCTTTTCCTCCTGCTTGGCCCGCAGGTCATTTTGCAGTTGCGTCAGCGCCGCCCGGGCTTCTTCTTCCGTCATGAGGGTCTTGCCCCCGCTCAAAGAGTCCTGGAGGCCCTGCAGAAGCAGCTTGTAGTCTACGTCCACCGATTGTCTGGTCAGATTTTCGCGCAGGCCGGTCCCGATGTTCATGCCGATGGCATAGCTGTCTTTCTCCTTGTCGGTCTTGAAAGGAGAACTCGGCGTGGGCTTGGCCGCAGGCGTCGGGGCGGCGGGCGGTCTGGCCGCTGGAGTCGTCTGAGGTTTCGGAGACGGGTTAGTCTGAGCCGCCGCGATGCCCGCCGGCAGCGCGGTCGCCAGTGTGTAAATAATGCCCAAAACGATTGATTTCTTCATAGTGACATTCTCCCATCCCGTACAGTGGCAAGGCAAACGCCGGACCAGTGGGCAGGAGCACCATCTTTACCCGGCCGTGCCCACCTGTCACTTGTCCAAGCTCGCCGAACGCCTGGACGACGCCGCTCCGGAAGTCACGTCATTGCGCGTATCCTGAAGCCGCCGCAAGGCCGGCACGAGCAGCAGCACAGATTTTGTATCGGCGGCGCGCGACCCGGCATCTTCTACGAGCAAGCCGTCCGCGACGGCGCAGGAGGTTTCATGCCCGAGACTCCCCAGCAGTACACCCAGCGCATGCTCAACAACCTTGATGGCCAAGAGCCTTTGCGCCTGCAACAAGCAGCACCCAAGAAGCTCGCAACGCTCCTCAGGGGTAAGAACAAGAAACAGTTGACGCGGCGTCCGGCGCCGGGAAAGTGGTCGGTTGCGGAGATCGTGGCCCACTTGGCCGACGCGGAGGTCGTAGTGTCCTGGCGGTTGCGCCAGATCATTGCCAGCAACGGCGCTTCCGTCCAAGCCTTTGACCAGGACGTGTGGGCCGGCACGTTTGATTACGCTCATCGCGACGCAAGGAAATCCCTGGAGAGATACCGTGTCTTGCGGGAAGGCAACATCACGCTCTTGAAGAGCATACCCAAGCCGCTATGGGACAACTACGGCGTCCACCAGGAACGCGGCAACGAAAGTGTGGCCCACATCGTGCGTATGATGGCCGGGCACGACGTAAACCATCTTCGGCAGATCGAGGGCATTCTCAAGCCACAAAAATGAAAGCCGCCGGTTTGCCAGCGGCTCCAGTTAGATAGTAACGCTCGGTCAGTTGCTGTTCAGCAGTAACCCTTCGGTCTTCTCCTGGCCATCGCCTACCTGGCGATAGAACAGCTTGTCGCCTTCGAGGTAGACCTCAATAAAGGCCGGACGGGTGTTGATGGTGCCCTGGATTAGCGCTTCTGACAGCGGATCTTCGATATACCGCTGCAAAGCCCGGCGCAGGGGACGCGCGCCGTAGTTGCGATCCGCCAGGGTCTTATCCAGCACCCACTTCTTGGCTTCTTCGTTCACGGTGATGGTAATGTGCCGCTGAGCCAGGTTGCCGTTGAGCTGCTGCACCAGCAACTCCATGATCTGGATCAGGTCGGCTTCGGTCAGGGCGTTGAAGATGATCACTTCATCCAGCCGGTTCAGGAACTCGGGGTTGAAGGTCTTCTTCACTTCCTGCCGGACCATCTCTTCCACTTTCTCCGAGACCACTTCCTCCTTGTCCACCTGGAAGCCGAGGCCTTTGCGCTTCATCAGGTGGCGGGCGCCGATGTTGGAGGTCATCACGATGATCACGTTCTTGAAGTCCACAGTGTTGCCCAGGCCGTCGGTGAGCTGGCCGTCTTCGAGCACTTGCAGCAGGATGTTGAAGACATCCGGATGCGCTTTCTCGATCTCGTCCAACAGAACCACCGAATAGGGAGAACGTTTTACGCGCTCTGTCAACTGGCCGCCTTCCTCATAGCCCACGTAGCCCGGAGGCGAGCCGATCAGTTTGCTGACCGAATGCTTCTCCATGAATTCCGACATATCAAAACGAATCACAGATTTATCGCTGCCGAACAGGAACTGCGCCAGAGTGCGTGCGACTTCGGTCTTGCCGACGCCGGTGGGCCCCAGGAACAGGAACGAACCGATGGGCCGGTTGGGCGATTTTAAGCCGGCGCGCGAGCGACGAATGGAGCGGGCCAGGGCGCTGATGGCTTTGTCCTGTGAGATTACGCGCTTGTGGAGCTCTTCTTCCACGCGCAGCAGCTTCTGCGTCTCTTCTTCTTTGATCGACGTAACCGGCACGCCGGTCCAGCGGCTGACGACTTCCTCGATGTCCTCGCGGCTGACCACGCCGGTGGAGGACTCGTCAAGGTGATACTTCTCCCGCAGGGCGCGCAGGTTCTCGCGCTCCTTGCGCTCTTCGTCGGAATAGAAGCGCGCCTTCTCGAACTCGTGGTTGGCGATGGCGTTCTCCATCCGATGAACGATGAACTTGATCCGCTTCTGCACTTCGGTGATCTCGTCCGGCAGCGAGGTCTGGCGCAGCTTGACGCGCGCGCCGGCCTCGTCCAGCAAATCGATGGCTTTGTCGGGCAGGAAGCGGTCCGGGATGTAGCGGTTGGAGTGATAGACGGCGAACTGCACAGCGTCGTCGGTGTAGCTCACCGCGTGGAATTTTTCGTAACGTTCCTTGATCCCGTAGATGATCTTGACGGCCTCGTTCTCGTTCGGAGGCGGGACTTTGACGGCTTGAAAGCGGCGCTCCAGCGAGCGGTCTTTTTCAATCGATTTGCGATACTCGCCGGGAGTGGTGGCGCCGATGCACTGGATTTCTCCGCGAGAGAGCGCAGGCTTGAGGATGTTGGCGGCGTCCAGTGAGCCCTCGGCAGAACCCGCGCCCACCAGCGTGTGCAGCTCATCGATGAAGATGATGCAGTTCTGGCTTTCCATCAGTTCTTTCATGATGGTCTTGAGGCGCTCTTCGAACTGGCCGCGGTACTTGGTCCCGGCTACGATGAGCGACAGATCGAGCGCAAGAATGCGTTTGTCGGCCAAGAAGGAAGGAACGTCGCCGTCGGCGATGCGCTGGGCCAGGCCTTCGACGATCGCGGTCTTACCTACGCCCGGTTCCCCGATCAGCACCGGATTGTTCTTGGTGCGGCGACACAGGATCTGGACCACGCGCTCGACTTCAGCTTCACGCCCCACCAGGGGATCGAGCTGCGTATCCATGGCGGCCTGGGTAAGATCGCGGGAGAACTCCGCCAGCAGGGAAGACTCGCGCGACGATCCGCGCTGGGGTTGGGCCTTTTCCTGGGTGCTGCGGGCAAGTTCCTCGCGAATCGCGCTCAGGCGCAGCCCGCGCTCGTGCAGGATCTCCGCGGCAAAGCATTTCTCTTCGCGCAGCAGACCCAGGAGCAAGTGCTCGGTGCCGATGTGCCGGTGGCTGAGGCGCTCCGCCTCTTCCGCGGCATAGGCCAGCACTCGTTTGCACTCATTGCTCAAAGGAAGATCGACCGAAGTCGAAACCTTTTCCCGGATCGTAGTGTGCCCTTCAATCTGCTTGCGGATGGATTCGACCGAAGCATGAGAGCGCAGAAAGCGGTTCGTCAAAGCCTTGTCTTCGCGCAGCAATCCCAGCAGCAAATGCTCGGTCTCAATGTACGGAGAACCGAACTGGCTGGCTTCGTACCGCGCGAAGAAAATCACGCGCCTCGCCTTTTCCGTGTATCGCTCGAACATGTCCCCTCACCCAGATGCTGCCCCAGTCACCTCAGCCGGTCAGCACCTCTCTCTTCCCCCGGTACGAACTCCCGTACTTCCAGGAAGAAGCCTTTCCGTCCGCCCGCGCCTTGCCGTCAAGCGTCTGCGGCAGGCAGACAAAAGCAAAAATGTCCTTTCGCCCCGGCGCTAATTCCGCAGCGACTGGGGCGACACCTCATCCACTTTGCCTTGATGAAGCCACAACGCCCGGTCGCAGCGCCGCGCAAAATCAAGATTGTGGGTGACTACGAGAGAAGTGAGCCGGTACTCGCGATGAAGCCTCTGCACCAGGCTGAAAACCAGTTCAGCGGTACGATTGTCCAGATCGCCAGTCGGTTCGTCGGCCATGAGAACCTGCGGACCCGTGACCAACGCTCTGGCCAAGGCAACTCGCTGCTGCTCGCCTCCGGAAAGCTCGCCGGCGCGATGGTGGCCGCGTTCTTCCAGTCCCACCTCGCGCAGCCAGCCGCCGGCCTTGTCCAAGGCCTCGTCGTAGGCTGTACCCCTCATCAAAAGTGGCATAGCAACATTCTCTTGCGCCGTAAACTCCGGCAACAGGTAATGAAACTGCCAAACAAAACCAATCTGGCGATTGCGGAAGTCCGCAGCCGCATCATCGCCTAGTTTCGCCACATCAATCTGGGCGAAGTATACGTCACCTTCCGAAGCACGATCAAGAGTTCCGAGTATATGCAGAAGGCTACTCTTGCCTGAGCCGGATTCGCCTACGATGGCCAGCATTTCCCCCTTCCTCACCTGGAAGGACAAGTTTTCAAAGAGCACCAAGTCCGCTTGACCGGACTTGTACACCTTCTTAAGTCCAACAACGCGAAGGATTTCAGGGCTCTGATCTATTGGATGCATAGCCCCTCTCCCACGGTGCAACCAGCTGTAATTCCCTGCATTTTCATTGCCGTTCCGCAAGAAATTCCAGTTATTGTATTAGAACCCGCAAAGTACTGTTTAGACTCCGTCACTTCCAGCGTCAAAGCCATCAAGAATTGCTTAGGCGGACGGTCTTTTTGGTAACAAAACTTGACAGAGCTGCAACATGTTGCGGCTGTAGCTCCCTTTTCGCAATGAGGGTTTTCACTCATAGCGCAAGGCTTCCGCGGGAAGAACCCGGGCCGCTGACCAGGAGGGATAAAGAGTAGCAACAAAAGAAACCAGCAGAGCCGCGATCGCCACTTCCACGCCATCCACGAATCGAGGCGCAAAAGGGACGTAGTTGATGGAATAAACTTCCGCGGAGAGCGAGATAAAATGGTACTTGGCTCCGGCCAGGGCAATGCCGTACCCCACGATCAGACCCAGGATGGTGCCGATGACTCCGATCAGCACTCCCTGAAAAACGAAGATCCAGCGCACTTGTCTGCGACGGGCCCCCATGGAAAGCAGAACAGCCACGTCCTTGGTCTTTTCCATCACCATCATAATGAGCGAGATGAGGATGTTGAGCGCGGCCACGAAGACGATCAGCCCAATGGTCAGGAACGTGACCACGCGTTCCAGGCGCAGGGCGCGGAACAAGGCGCGGTTCTGTTCCATCCAGTTGGTAGCCGTGTAGCC
>DATDGY010000075.1:0-6484 GCA_036521855.1 Candidatus Angelobacter sp. | reverse complement strand
GCAAGCGAACAGAATGTGGCTGCGCTCGATGCGGTAGCAGTCCGCAAGCTCGCTTCCGAAATTACCGGCCATCTCATCACACCGGAGGCTCCCGACTATGAATCGGCGCGCCTGGTCTTCAACCGCGCATTCGATCGGCGTCCGGCGCTGATCGTGCGCTGCGCAGGCGCGTCTGATGTCGCACGCTCGCTCGATTTTGCTCAAAGCCACAATTTACCTCTGGCGGTGCGGGGCGGAGGCCATAACCGCCTTGGGCTCAGCGTATGCGATGGCGGCGTAGTGATCGATCTATCCGGGATGAACGGAGTCGAAGTCGACGCGGACAAGCGGGTCGCTCATGCACAGGCAGGTGCACTGGTGCGAGATCTGGACCAGGCAACACAGCGCTTCGGACTTGCCACAACATCGGGTGGTTGCCCGACCGTAGGAATTGCCGGCCTGACCCTCGGCGGGGGAGAGGGGTGGTTGATGTCGAAGTACGGCGCCGCGTGCGACAACCTGCTGTCCGCACAATTGGTGACGGTGGACGGGAGGCAAGTTGAGGCCAGCGAGAAGGCCAATCCAGATCTTTTCTGGGCGATTCGCGGAGGAGGGGGCAACTTCGGTGTGGTCACGGCGTTGAAGTACCGGCTCCATCCAGTGGGCGAGGTGCTGTCGGGAGGGCTGACGTATCCGGCCGGGCGAATTCCGGAACTGCTGCAGTCCTTTGTCAAGTTCATTGCTGCGGCGCCGGATGAAATGAATGCCCTCGGCATGGTGGTGCCGTCGGAACAGGGGCCGCAATTCCGGATGATGGTCTTTTATAGCGGCGATCCTCGCCGGGGGAGTGACTTGCTCAGCCCGTTGCGGGCCCCACTCAAACCGCAGGAGGACAAAGTTCGGATTCAGTCCTACCTAGAAGCTCAGGTGGCAGGATTCCTTGCGGCACCGGTGGCACACTTCCAAACGGACCTGTTTCTGCCGGAACTCAGCGAGGCCGTCATTGCTGCAATTACAACGGCTGCCAATGATGCGCCGCCGCAGTTCGGCGTGTTTATTGTGCCGTTCTCAGGGGCCATTACGCGGGTGGCCTCAAGTGAGACGGCGTTTGCTTTGCGGCAGCCGGGTTACGAGGTGGACATCGTGTGTCGTTGGAGCGCTCCGGAAGAGAAGGCGAGTGCAGTGCAATGGGTCAAGGATTTACGCGACAAAGTGAAACCCTTTGCGCATGGAGTGTACGTCAACCAGTTGGGCGAAACGAGCGAAGAGCTTGTCAGGGCGGCGTACGGGCCGAACTACGCTCGCCTCGTGGAGATCAAGAAAAAATACGACCCAAAAAATGTGCTGCGGCTCAACCAGAACATCAAGCCGGATAGGCCTTCGAATAGTTAAGAAACGGATCGGCAATGCGCAAGTAATCCCGGAGTCCTTCGCTTCGTCTCGCGTTCCAGAAACGGCGTTCGGGGAGGCGAAACACGAGGTTCTTAGCGGATGGTCGGCAATCCAGAAGTTATCCAGAAACGCGCTTGTGGGATGATGGTCGGCAACCTTTACCTAATTGCGTTACGTCAGAGTTGCCCGTGATTCGCTCAGAATCGCAGGACATAACCCGTTTGACTGTAGGAAGCACCGAACGGTTATTGTAAACGCTTCGCTGTCCAGCTCCGGACGAGACAATGTGCAAAAACGACAAAGATCGGGGAACGCTCAGAGTCGGGCGGCTTGGCCTAGGAGCGTTCGACCTTTGGCGTTGACTGAGCTCCTAGCGGTTCGCTGAAAGGATTCATCGGAATCGGCGCGTACTCGACCTCGATGACCTCAAGGTGCTCCGTCTTTGCTGGCGCGCGCAGGTTCACGCGGTCGCCGGGGCTCGCCTTCATCAGCGCAATGGCGAGAGGCGAGCGCCAACTGATGTAGCGGCGGTCGAGGTCCACCTCGTCGATGCCTACGATCGAGACGACGTGTTCGAGGCCGGCGGCGTCCTTATAGGTCACGGTTGCGCCGAAGAAAACGCGCGTTGCGGCTGACCCTGGCCGCGGAGCGGAGGGATCGACGACCACGGCCGCGTCAATGCGTTTCGTGAGAAAGCGAATCCGCGAATCGATCTGGCCTAACCGTCGTTTGCCGTAGAGGTAGTCGGCGTTTTCACTGCGGTCCCCGTTACTAGCAGCCCACGCTACGACCTCGACCACCGCGGGCCGCTCGCGACGCAGTAGGAACAGGTGCTCGTCTTTCAGTCGCTGCAACCCGGCGGGCGTGATGTAGTTTTTGAGCGTCGGCCCCGGTGCGTCGCGCACCGGTCCTCGGAGCGGCCGTTTTTCTCGCATTTGCTTGATCACTGATTCAGACCTTCGCCGGTAGCCGCAGCCAATCACACCCAGCAACACTACCAGTGGGAGACAAGGTACGCGCCCGTGAGATAAGCTGAAGTTTGCCGGCGCGAAGGACAATCTCCTGAGCACCACCCTGTACCCGACTGGAGTAAGAGGGTGCCCATTATGGCATACGCCACAACCTTGCATGCCGTGCCCCGGGCAACACGCGCCCGACGCCATCGCGCGCGCCGCTCGGCGGCCTGGCGCTTGACGGGTCGCGCGCTCGTGGCACTCAGGAGCGCGCCAGTTGCCGTCAGGATCATCGTCGCGACAGTCCTGCTGGTGGCGGTCTGGGCTGCCGTGAATTGGATCGTGCAGGTAGCCCGCAAGCCGACCGAGATGTTCTTTCCCGTCAGCGGCTCACTCGCCAAGGCTCCGGCCGAGACTTGGCGGCGATACGGCCCGCTCTTCGACGAGCACTCCACCGCCGCCATCACGCCGGATCTGCTGGCCGCGCTGGCCCAGGTGGAGGGCAGCGGCAACCCAGTGGCACGGACCTACTGGCAGTGGCGATTCAGCTGGAACCCATTCGAGCTGTACCGACCCGCTTCGAGCGCCGTCGGGATGTTTCAGATCACCGACGGGACATTTGCGGAGGCGAGGCACTACTGCATCCATAACCACCTCGTCGTCGAGGACGGTCCCTGGCACGATCCGCGATCATGTTGGTTCAACGCGCTCTACACGCGCGTGGTGCCCAGTGATGCGGTGGAGATGACGGCGGCGTTGCTGGATCGCACGGTCGCGCGAACTCTCGAGAGCAACCGCATCGCCGGCACCTCGCTGAAGCAGCGGCAGGATCTCGCAACCGTCATCCACCTTTGCGGGGCCGGGGTTGGCAACGCGTATGCGCGGGGCGGTTTCCGATTCCGAGGCGACCAGCGATGCGGCGATCACAACGTTCAACGCTACCTCGCGCGGGTCAACCTACTGAAGCGCCAGTTCGCACGGCTGGCCGCTTCTGGCTGACCGCTGCCCTCAAGGTTGGCGTCCAGATGCTCGCCTACGTCGACCACACGACGCCGACACGTTTTATCTCGGCTGCGCGGAAGGCGATGACTGACATCGGCCGGGAGCGCGGATGGCCGCCGACGACGCGCGCGAGCTTCGATGCGCAGCGCCCGCCTCTGTCGAATGGTGCTAACAGGGCAACCGCTCATTCATGAGGTTCCGGGAGGTTTGTCGGCAACTCTTACCTAATCCCGTTTACTTCAGGGTTGCCCGTTATGTAGGAATTGTGGCCCTACTGGTAATAATCATGGCGCGGCCGCGTCTTCGATTGCGGGGCCTGTGCAGTACGCAGCGCCGCAAAGGATCATCGATGATGCTGGCCGATGCCTTGGTGCAGGACGTTCGCTACGGCGTTCGCATGCTTTTCCGCAATGCCGCATTCACCGCAGTTTCGGTGTTTGCACTGGCGCTCGGCATCGGGATCAACACGGCCGCCTTCACAGCATACAAAGCTTTGGTGAAACGGCCTCTGGATGCGCGCGATCCCAGTCAAATGGTGAATCTGGCGTTAACGCTGCAGTCCGACGCCAACGCTTCGCAGTTTAGCTGCCCCGACTATGAGGTGTATCGCGATCAACTTCATTCTTTCAGCGGTCTGATCGCAAGCTCGCACGATCTGCTGAAGCTCACTGAGGCTGGCGGCGTCCTGAGCGGACGCTCAAGCGCTGCGGGCTCTCTTTTCGGGCGCTTGGGGCTGTTACCGCCAGGATTCATGAGCGCCGAGGTCGCCGACACGCTAATCGTCTCCGAGAATTATTTTTCGGTGCTGGGCGTCGCGCCCCTACGAGGTACCACGTTTGAATCGATCGGCACTCGCGAGCTGGCTGCCTCGCCCGCGGTTCTCATCAGCGAAAACTATTGGCAGCGGCGGTTCGCAAGCGATCCCGCGGCGCTCGGCAAAACGATCCATTTGAATGCCGCACCTTTCACGATCATAGGGGTGACGCCCCATGATTTTATCGGGACTAGCATGGAAGCACCAAACTTTTGGCTGCCGCTCAGTCTCGAGCCATTGGTTCATCCTGACACAGACCCTCTTCATGATCGCGAAGACTTGCATTTGCGACTGTTCGGCAGACTCGCACCTGGTGTCAGCATGCAGCAGGCGCAAGCCGAGACTAATCTGGTGGCCTCGCGCTTGCGCACGCTGCACGACGCCAATTCCGAATGGAGCAGGCCCGCAGCCGCACTCATAACTCCGGGCTCGCCATTGCCCGGGAAAATGCCACCTGGGCTCAAGTTCACGATTTTGCTCATCATGGTCGCCGTGACTATGGTTTTGGTCATCGCATGCGCGAATGTCGCCAGTCTGCAATTGGCTCGAGCGACCGCACGGCAAAGCGAGTTGAGCACCCGGCTGTCAATAGGTGCCACCCGAGGGCGCCTTGTGCAGCAGCTACTCACGGAAAGCGCATTGCTAGGGCTGCTGGCGGGGATGATCGCGTTTCCCAGCACCTGGGCCATCTTGAAGGTTGGTGTCAACTTGTTCAGGCAGGCTTTTCCTGTTGAAGCTGGCACGTTCGTGCTCCACGTAGCGCCGGATTTCGAGATCTTCGCTTACGTGCTGGCGATTTCGGTGTTTGCCGGCCTCTTGTTCGGGCTCACGCCGGCGCTTGAAAGTTCCCGTTCGGCACTTCTCTCCGCGGTGAGGGGCAAGGCAGGAAGCGCACCCGTTCGCAGCCGGCGTCTTCGCGAACTGCTCATCGCGTCCCAGGTCGCCGTCTGCCTGGTTTTGATGATCGCGGGAAGCATGTTGATCCGCAGTTCGGTGCACACGCTCTGGATGCCGACGGGCTACGACGGCAAACACGTCGTGGATCTCGACTTCCGATTGCCCGAAGGATCGAAATACACAGCCGGGCAGAAGCTAGCCGTCGTCAGCGAACTTCGTACCCGAGTTGCGGCTGCCCCAGGAGTTGTAGCGATCACCAGCGCCCGCGCGCCGGACGACAGCAACGTGCGCGCGGCTGCCGTATCGCTCAACGGAGAAAATCCTACCTCCAAAGACAAGCAGGGCGTCCTCTACTACACGTGGGTGCAGCCAAATTACTTCGGAACTTTGGGCGTTGCGATACAGCTTGGCGAAGGCTTCGCCGATGATGCGCAAATGGGTGAGCACTCGGCCGTACTTAGCGAATCTGCCGCCCGACAACTCTGGCCCGGAGGGAACCCGATTGGGCGCAGCTTGCGTCTGGGCACGGGCGAGCAGTTTCACAACAAAGGTGATCTTCTTCCCGATGGGCCCACTTGGCAAGTGATCGGCGTGGCCGACGATACGCGCGGCGTTCAGTTGGACGGAAGCGATGCCGCGCAGGTTTATCTGCCGCTGCCTGAAGATCGCGTTCAGGATTATCCAATCCTTATGCGCACGCAGTCTGACCCCATGCTGCTGAGCCGTGCGATTGACGACGTCGTTGCGTCAGTGGGTGCCGATCTGATCGTATCGACTTCCACCCTGCAGGAGATGCTTCGGCAGACACCTCCATTTTTAGGCGCGCTATTTGCAGCCGCTGTTGCATGCACGGTTGGCTTGTTCGGGCTGGTGCTAGCAGCAATGGGTATCTACAGCACGATTAGTTACATCGCCGTGCTCCGGACACGTGAAGTTGGAATACGCATGGCCATCGGGGCTCAGAAGCGTGACATTCTCAGACTGATGATGCGAGACAGCACGCTGCCGGTGCTCGCGGAGCTCGCAGTAGGAATGCTTCTAGCGGTTGGAGCGTCGTATCTGCTGCGCGCTGTCCTCTATGGAGTGCACCTTGTGGACAGCGTTTCGTTCATCGGTGCGTCCCTGCTGTTTCTGATAATCGCATCGCTGGCCGCGCTGCCGGCGTCGAGTCGGGCAACCCGTGTGGATCCAATAATTGCACTACGGTACGAATGACCTCAGCTGTGAAAGCTCTGCAGCATGTGGCCGAATACGGAAACGAAAACGAGGACTCAAGGCAGGACGTTCCGGGCGGATAGTCGGCTTCCCGATTAGGGAAGAGTGGCCCGTCGGGAAGAATCGCAGAAATGTCCATAATACCGCCGGTCTATATGGTTGTCATCACGCTTGTCCAAATTAGGATTTTGGATTTTGACGCAAAAAAAAGGCTGAGCATCTGATAGCTTGA
>DATDGY010000074.1:0-20466 GCA_036521855.1 Candidatus Angelobacter sp. | reverse complement strand
CTTGCCAGCTTATTCCTACCCCTGTTGCTGGAAGCCTGCGCGCACTCGGCGCGGCCGGGCATTGCCTTCGCCATGCATGTCTTCACCGCTATCTCCCTGCTCGTCGGCATCGGCGAGCTGCTGCCGGACGCCGGCCGAGGCCACTCTTCCGACGGCGCCCGAATCCTGATGCTTCTCAGAAACGACGCGGCGGCCCAGCGCTGGCTGGCGATCATCCAACTCCAGCTCGCTCTGGAGCGCGGCGAAGACCCGGCGAGGTGGGACGAGACCACCGTTGCCCGCGCCACCGCCATCGATGACGATTCCCGCGATGCCGTTGTCGCCCGCTGGCTCGGCTACCTGTGGGCCACCGAGCGCCAGGACATCACCGCGGCCACAAAATACCTGGAGGAAGCTCTCGCCGCGCCCGCGTCGGCCTCCGGCTGGATTCGTGACCGTCTGTTCCTGGAAGCAGCCATGTTCCAGGCCTGGTTTCGCGACGATCTCGACCGCGCCCACCTTTGGGCCGCCAAAATTCGCAGCCGCAAGCTCACGCCCGCCCAGCAACTTCGCCTCAGCGTGGCCCTGCTCTGGGCTCAAGGCAAACTCTTTGACGCCTGGGAAAAGCTGGGCGACTACCTCACTCTGTTGCGGAATGTGCCCGAGTCGCCGTCCCGCGCCATGGCGGAAAAGAGCGCCCGGGAGTGGAAAGAGCAGATGGAGTCGCGCATGTTGAGCCGCGCCTGGCGCGCTATCTATTCCGTCTCGCAGGAAGTTGACCTCTCCGCACCCCAAAGCGCGGAGTCGCTTAGCAAATAGCAATCAGCCATTAGCACTTAGCCATTAGCGCTTAGCCAAAAACAAAAACCTTGCCGCGGGCCAACGCGGATGAACACTGATCGGAGCCATTTTTGGTAATATCCGTGTGTGTCCCCGTCGAGGAAATCCAAGCGTGGTGGCGGTGTGAGAGCCAAGCCTGGCTCCAGCGCCACGCGCTCCAGACCCAACCGGTCCGGCTCCAAACGCTCGAGAACCAGCCGGGCCGGCGCTGCGCGGCTGGTCATTATTACCGGGATGTCTGGGTCGGGCAAGGCCTCAGTGTTGAAGGCGTTTGAAGACCTGGGTTATTACTGCGTGGACAACCTGCCGGTAGGGCTGATCCAGCGCTTTGCCGAACTCACCAAGCACTCCTCCGAAGTTGAAAATGCGGCCCTGGTGGCCGACATTCGTGAAGGCGAGCAGTTGCGCAAGCTGCCGGCGATCATCCGCTCGCTCAAGAAGCATTTGAACACCACGGTGATCTTTCTCGAATCCTCCGATGAGGCGCTGCTGCGGCGCTTCAGCGAAACGCGGCGCCCGCATCCGCTGGGCAAGGACTCCACGGTCAAGAGCGCGCTGAGGCGCGAACGTCACATGCTCCAACCCATCCGCGGGATGGCTGATCTGGTGGTGGACACCTCGCGGTTTACAGTCCACGAGCTGCGCGCACACATCACGCAAAAGTTCACCGCGGGAAGCACCGACAAGGACATCCTGGTGTCGCTGGTCAGCTTCGGTTACAAGGCTGGAGTTCCCAACGACGCCGATCTGCTGTTCGACGTTCGTTTCCTCCCCAATCCGCATTTCATTCCCAAGTTCAGGCCGCTCACCGGGCGGCATCCCCAGGTGGCCAAATACATTCGCTCGTTTCCCCAGACGCGGGAGTTTATTGACCGCATCTCCGAGCTGCTGATCTACCTGATTCCGCACTATGTCCGGGAAGGGAAGAGCTACCTGACGATCGGCTTTGGCTGTACCGGAGGCCAGCACCGCTCGGTGATGATCGCCGAAGAAGTGCGCAGTCGCCTGGCTAAGCCCGGCTACACCGTTAAGGTCATTCACCGCGATTCTCCTAAGTGATTAACAATACTTAACTTATCAGGTACTCAGCCACCGGCAGGATGCGGCCCGCCTCCAGTAGAATATGGAGGATGTTTTCTGCTGAAATGCGGGGCTTATGCGGCAACTGACCCGGCTGATGGGCTATGTCCGTCCTTATTCTTTGCAGTTCGCCGCGGCCGTCGTGCTGATGGCAGCGGTGGGCGCGCTGGAAGCCTTCCGCGTGCTGCTGATCGGGCCCATTATCGACAAAGTTCTGAATCCAGCGGCTCCCGGCAAGAGCCTGCCTTTGTTCTTCCTTGGATCACAGCACCCAGTGTACTTGCAGCGGTTCGTTCCCAGTTACTGGGGCAATCCGCTGAGCGTGGTTGCTGTGGCCTTGATCGGAGCCACGCTGATCAAGGGCGCTTGCGATTATCTCGGGACCTACCTGGTGAACTACGCCGGCTTCGGACTCATTACCGACTTGCGCAACAAGCTGTACGACAAGATCCTGCAACGATCCATCGCTTTTTTCTCCCGGCATGCCACCGGCTCGCTGATGTCTGCCGTCATCAACGACGTGGAGAAGATCCAGGTCACCTTTTCGATCGCGCTGGCGGAGTTCTTGCAGCAGTTTTTTACGCTGCTTGGCTTGGTGGGAGTAGTCATCGTATTGGGACATAAGCTGGCGCTCGTGCTGCTGCTATTCATCCCCTTTGTGATCATCTCCGCGGGCCGGATTGGCCGCCGCGTCCGCCAGACCACGCGCAAGGGCCAGGACAAGCTGGCCGATATCCAGAACATCCTGCATGAGTCCGTCACTGGCAACCGTATTGTGAAGGCGTTCACCATGGAACGCTGGGAGAGCCGGCGTTTTCGCGACGCAGCGCACAAACTTTTCCGCGCCAATCTGCGGTCCGTTCTGGCTCAGGCACAGAGCGGGCCGCTGATGGAGATCATCGGCGCCATTGCAATTGCCGTACTGCTCTGGGCGGGACGCAGCGTGGTAAGAAACCAGACCATGAGCACGGGCATGTTCCTGGGATTCATCTTTGCCGTTTTCAAACTGTACGACCCGGTGCGCAAGTTCGCCCTGTTCAACAACAGCCTGCAGCAAGCGCTGGGCGCCACCCAAGAAGTATTCCGTTTCATGGACGAGGCGGATGAAATCCAGGAAAAGCCCGGCGCGCGGGCCTTGCCGCCGTTCCGCAAGAGCGTGAGTTTTGAAAATGTGGGCTTCGCCTACGCCGAAGCCAACGGCGACGGCCTGCCCATCCTGCGCAACGTAAACCTGAAGGTTGATGCGGGCGAGATCGTAGCCATTGTCGGCTCCAGCGGAGCAGGGAAGAGCACCCTGGTGCATCTGATTCCGCGTTTCTTCGACGTGACTTCAGGTGCCATCAAGCTTGATGGGTGTGACATCCGTGACGTGACGCTGGCCTCGCTGCGGGCGCAGATCGGCATCGTGACCCAGGAGACCATCCTTTTCAATGATACGGTGCGAAACAACATCGCCTACGGCCAACCCAACATGACCCAGCCGGCTGTGGTGGAAGCTGCGCGCGCCGCTCTGGCCCATGACTTCATCCAGAGATTGCCAGAGGGCTATGACACTTTCATCGGCGAAAGAGGCCTGCGCCTCTCCGGCGGCGAACGCCAGCGCATTGCCATTGCGCGGGCGCTGCTGAAGAACGCTCCCATCCTTATCCTGGACGAGGCCACCTCGGCCCTGGATACGGAGTCAGAAGCCCTGGTGCAGTCGGCGCTGCAGAACTTGATGTCCGGGCGCACGGTGTTTGTGATTGCCCATCGCCTGACCACGGTGCGCCGCGTGGATCGCATTGTGGTGCTGGAAAACGGCCATATCACTGACTCCGGCACGCACGACGACCTGCTGAACCGCTTGGGCACATATCGCAAATTATATGAATTGCAGTTTATGGATTTAGAGCCGAGAATGGGTGACGAAGCTGAAAGCGTTGCCGCCCGCGAGCCGCAGCTCGGCGATTGACGTCCGCTTCTACTAACACCCATGTCCGTCCGTTCCATGACCGGGTTTGCCCAGGTGAAATCCCAGGCCGGTGAAGGGATTTCCTTCACCTTGTCTCTGAAGGCTGTGAACCATCGTTTTCTTGATCCCCAACTCCGTCTGCCTTTGGAGATGGATGAGCTGGAAATGAAGATTCGCCGCGTCCTGAAGGAGCGCCTGGCGCGCGGACACGTGGAAGTCACGCTCAGCATGGAGCGCCGTCCCGGCGAAGGATTCGAGTTCAACCGCGAGTTGGTGGCGGGTTACGTGGCTGCTTTTCGCCAAGCGGCGGGCGAGTTCGGCACCACGGGCGAGCCGGATCTTAATGCCGTCTTCAGGATGCCTGGCGCGCTGGGGGCGGCCACGCCCGTCAACGGCGGCTTCGAATCCGCGGTGCTGGCCGGCCTGGACCAGGCCATCCAGAAGCTTAACGCCATGCGTGAACACGAGGGCCAAGGCATGGAAGCTGAACTGCGCCGCCGTTTGCAGATGCTGGAAGAAGCCACCAATGAGGTTTCCAAACATCGCGCCGCGGTGACACGGGCCTGCATGGAGAAAGTGCGCGCACGGATGCAGGAACTCTTGGAGAATGCCGATCAGGACCGCATCCTGCAGGAAGCCGCTATCCTGGCCGAGCGCAGCGACGTCGAGGAGGAGCTTGTCCGGCTGCACACCCACATTGACCACTTCCGCAAGCTGCTCGACCAGGGTGGAGAAGTCGGCAAGAAGCTCGACTTTCTGCTGCAGGAGCTCAATCGGGAAGCCAACACTCTGCTTTCCAAGACTTCCGGTGTCGCCGGCGAAGGGCTGCGCATTACCGAACTGGGTCTGCAAATGAAGTCGGAAATCGAAAAATGCCGCGAGCAGGTGCAGAACCTGGAATGAGCGGAATTCTCTTCATTATCTCGGCGCCGTCGGGTTCGGGAAAAACAACGTTGGTGGACGCTCTGCGCCAATACGTTCCCAACCTGGATTTTTCCATCTCTTACACTACGCGCCAGCCGCGCGGCAGCGAGCAGGATGGACGGGAATACTACTTTGTCTCCCGGGCCCGCTTCGCAGAGATGATCGGCCACGGCGACTTTCTGGAATACGCTGATGTGTTCGGCAACTACTACGGCACGGCCAAGAGCGTGCTCGAAGACGCGGCGCGTCGCGGCCATGACGTGCTGCTGGACATCGACGTCCAAGGCGAGCGCCAGGTGAAACGACAAATGCCCGGCGCGGTCAGTATCTTTGTGCTGCCCCCGAGCCGCGCCGAGCTGGAATCGCGGCTGCGCAAGCGTAGCGTCAACGAAAACGTGAATTCGGAAGAGGTGATCCGGCGCCGCCTGAATACGGCCCGAAAAGAGATTGAGAACTATCCCAATTACGACTATATTTTGATCAATGACCGGCTAGAGCAGTCAGTGAATGAACTCGAGGCCGTTGTCGTTGGAGAGCGTATCGGGCGCTCCGGGAAACTACCCAACGCCCAGGAAAAACAGTACTTAGAGACCAAAGAGAAATGCCTGAAATCGAAGATGGAGAAGAAAATCCAAGGTATTCTGGATTCCTTCGACGTGCCTCCCCCGCCGCAATCGACTTGAGAGGTGAACAGAACTATGAAGCTGAAAGAAGGGTTTGACAGCAACTATCGTTATGTTCTGGTGGCGGCGCGGCGTGCTCGCCAGCTCTCCGGTGGTGCCCCCCCGCTGGTCGCGACCAACGCCCGCAAAGTCTGCAAGATTGCCCAGGAAGAGATTGACGCAGGTAAAGTCCAATATTTGAAACCGGACGAGGCCTCTGCAGCGGCAGACGGGGCGACGGCGGAAAAAACCAAGGAATGACCGGCAAGATTGCCGCAGTCATTGGCCGCGGTCCCTCGACTCCGGATAAGTTGACCAGCGTGATCATGATTGTCCTGGGTGTTGGTCGTTTGGTCGGGGCATTGTCGCCTACGACCAGGCTCAGGGGAGCATTTAGCCACGGCAAGGGGCCAAGTGTCCCGATCGGGTCTGCTGGGCGAGTCATTCTGTTCATCGCAGCAGTGGTCATGTTTACCGTGGGGATCCAAGGCTTATTTCACTGAGTGACCGTCGGTCAACGAGCCCGTAACTACCACGACTGCCGCTCCAGGACTACAATTCCTTTATGAAGGTCGCGCTAGGTGTCTCCGGCGGAATCGCCGCGTACAAGGCCGCGGAGTTGGTGCGCCTGCTCCAGGACCGTGGCGTGCGCGTGCAGGTGGTGATGACCCGTGCCGCGCAGGAGTTCATTCGCCCGCTTACCTTTGCCGCGTTAAGCGGGGAAAAAGTCATCACAGATTTGTTTGGCGTCGGGGCTGAAGAGCCTAACATCGATTCCGCCGTGGAACACATCTCGGTGGCCCAGTCGATTGATGCTTTGGTCGTCGCTCCCGCGACTGCCGACGTCATCGCCAAGTTTGCCCATGGCGAGGCCAACGATTTCCTGACGACTCTGTTTTTGGCGACGACCACGCCCGTGGTCGTAGCGCCGGCGATGAATGTGAACATGTGGGAGAACGCCGCCACCCAGGCTAATCTGGAGACTTTGAAATCGCGCGGCGTGCGCGTGGTGGAACCGGACAGCGGATACCTGGCCTGCGGCATGATTGGCCCCGGCCGTCTGGCGGAGAACCAAACCATCCTCGGCGCAGTGCTGGAAGCGCTCGGTGCGATTCAGGACTTGGCGGGCGAAACCGTGCTGGTCACGGCCGGACCAACGCGCGAACCGATTGATCCGGTGCGCTACATCGGCAACCGCTCCAGCGGCAAGATGGGTTACGCGATGGCCGAAGCAGCGTTGCGCCGCGGCGCCAAGGTGATCCTGGTCAGCGGCCCGGCTGCGTTGAAACCTCCGTCCGCCGCCGAGTTTGTGTCCGTTCAGACTGCGCGGGAAATGCGGGATGCGGTGATGGCCCACCTGGAGCGCTCCACCATCGTGATCAAGGCCGCGGCGGTGGCCGACTTCACCGTGCGCCAGGCCGCCGCGCAAAAGATCAAGCGCGAGGGGCCGGCGACATTGGACCTCGAGCCCACGCCGGATATTCTGGCCGAGGTCAGCGCCAGAAAAGGCGAACGTATCATCGTCGGTTTCGCCGCCGAAACCGAGAACCCGCTGGAGAACGCCCGCAAGAAGCTGGAGAGCAAGTCGCTTGACGCAATTGTCCTCAATGACGTCTCGCAACCTGGCATTGGCTTTGATTCCGAGCGAAATGCCGTCACTATTCTGACTCACGGTGGCGCCGAGAACGTCCCCGAGATGAGCAAATGGGAAGTCGCGCATCGCGTGCTGGATGCGGTGGTAAAGATCAAAGCGCAAAGGGCGAGCAGAACGGAATCGGGGCGGCGCTGACTTGCCGCGTTCTGGAGCTAGGGCTGTTCCTGCCTATCAAAGACATAAGGCAGAGACAAGGCAAAGCCGGGCAGCAACGTTTCTTCCTTGAGGCCATCCGCTTCCTTCACTTGGCGAACGCCAGCCGCTGAGTGAACCTCCACGATGCGTAAGCTCGGGTAGACAATCCACACGACCTGGCAGCCGCTACGCAGATACTGTTGCGTCTTCTTCGCTGTATCCTGGGCGGTGTTGCTGGGAGAGATGACCTCTACAGCTAGGGCAGGCGCGCCGTCGACTGGGGAACGGTCCAGATCGATCATTTTCAGATGTTCTGCGGTGACAAACGCCACATCAGGATTTCGAACCGTATTCGGGGCAAGCCGAAAATCCATTTCCTCAGCGACAAGCCCAAGCCGGTTCGATTCCAAGAAAGTCATCAATTTCAAAGCGATCCGCTGGCGGATAAGATTGTGTCTCAGGGCCGGAGATGGTTCCATCAACAGTTCCCCCTCGTCGAGCTCGTAGTGGACGCCTTCCCGCTCCGGAAGGTTCTGGAACTCCTCGAATGTCAGCCTGGTCGTAGTTCCCATGAGCTTCTTGGTCCTGATGTTAGTCATCATACCAGTACCGAGGGTATCCAGTACCCGCGCGGAGGACAAGAGACCGCAAGCAGAGTCGTGCTCAAATTTCCGGGTTTACTTTGTGCGGTCCAACGTTTACCTTGACCCTGATGCCGCCCAAACTTGATCCTGAAACCCAGAAACACCTTGTCGCCCGCGTAAACTACTACCGCGAGATGGGCATATACGATTTCTACCGGCGCCCGGTTGAAGAGACAGCGGAGCCGTCGGTGGCAGAATTGGCGGAAGCCGCCGAACCCATGGTTGCTGCCGGACGAGGGTCTTCTTTGTTCGACTCACCGTCAGCGATAAGTCAGGACAAGCCGGCCGCGCTTAAAGCCATCCGCGAGGACATCGGCGACTGCACGCGCTGCCGTCTGCACAAGGGACGCAAGAATATTGTCTTCGGTGTGGGCAACGTCAACGCCGACATCATGTTTGTGGGCGAGGGGCCGGGCGCGGATGAGGACGAGCAGGGCGAACCATTCGTCGGACGCGCCGGCCAGTTGCTCAACAACATGATTTCCGCAATGGGGATCCGACGCCAGGACGTCTATATCGCCAACATCGTCAAGTGCCGCCCGCCCGGTAATCGCACTCCCGAAAGGGACGAGTGCGATACCTGCTCCCCCTTCCTGCTGCGCCAGATCGCAGTGATCCAGCCCAAGGTCATCGTGGCCCTGGGAGCGGTTGCGGCCAAGAACCTGCTTGCAGTGAACGATTCCATGGCCAACCTGCGCGGCCGCTGGTATGACTTCAGAGACTCCAGGCTGATTGTGACTTACCATCCGGCATTTCTGCTGCGCGACCCGCGGCAAAAGAAAGAAGCATGGAAAGATCTGCAGATGGTGATGAAATATCTTGGAATGAAAGCGCCGACGAGAACACCCAGCGAGTAAAAGCAATCCCTGCTTGCCCTAACTAGCTGGAGGCATGGGGTGCGGGCAAGCGGTCATCGTGTCGCCCAGATTTCAGATAGAGCACCAGCGTCACGATCACGGCGATCAGGAACACATCGATGAAAATGTGCATCGCATCAGGGGCGAGATGGTTGCCGAAATTCGGAAGCAACTTGGTAGTGTGCGTCCGAAGACGCGCTCATACATCTGAGCGTATTGCGGCGATGCGCCACGAATGTAGGGTGTCCATAAACTTGTTCCATGCAGCACGAGCCAAACAGAGTCGCCGATCAGTCCTACCCACAGCAAGACTCGAACCCGCCAGATCATTCCAGTCAGCAAAGGTCCCTGGGCTGCCGCAATTGCACCCCCGAGCAAAAGGTTGCCGGGACTGAATGCCCTTTCCATTCCCGGCTGGTCGTTCCATCTGCCCAGTGGAACCAGTACGCACAACTCGAAGTACACCAGCAACACGATTTGCGCTGCTAATGCTGCCCGATAACGTGCGGTCGTTTTCATCCCGGCAAGTATATCTCCGCTAAAAGCGGTCCAAACCGGAATCATTCTTGAGTGAATTTAAGCTAAGAGATTCAGGTGATTTCCAGCTACTCTGGTGTAAAACTCTTCCGCATTTTTGACGGTCTGCCCGCGGCAAAAAAAAAGGAAGCCTGGAAAGACCTGCAGATGGTGATGAAGTGCCTGGGGCTGAAGCCAAAGGCCAAGCCTCCTGCAGAGTGAGTGCGATAGTTGTTGCGCAAACTGAAGGCTTCGCGCCGTTTACGACTTGGCGGCCGATCGCGCCAGTGCGCGCTTGACCGTGCCCTCCAGAGCTCGCTTGGCGGCATGGTATTCTTCGCGCGAAATGGAGCCGTCGAGCCTGCCGGTTTCGAGCTCCAGCAGTTGTTGCTTGAGTGCATTCAGCAACGGAGCTGAGGAAGACCATGATCCGTTCGAAATCATGGTCATTACTTTGGGATTTGTCCCGCGTGAGTTTCAGAACTCCAGTCGTGCCTGAAAGGCAATCATCCGGGGGCTACTGTCGCCACCTAGTCCGACTCCGAGCAGTCCGGTTGGAGGTGATGTGGTGTACGTGAGGGTGCCGAACCCTGTCTGCGTAGATGGCTTACCAGGAATGCCGGCCAGCACCATACTGGGAAGCCCGAAATTCGGATGATTGAAGATATTGAAGAACTGAGCGTCAAGCCTTAGCTTCAGACGGTCGGTCACCGCAAACCATTTCGTGAGATACAGATCGCTCCAGAAGAAATCAGGGCCGCGCAGCGCATTGCGGCCAAGGTTCCCGAATTGGCAGTTCTGAGGGCTGTCACCGCCATTGCAGGCGCCGGTGCTGGGATCAACCGCAGAGACGAAGGCATCCGGATTGAGCCATTGAATCGTGCCCGGCTGCGTCACCGCCGGAACCGGATTGTGCTGATAAAGCGGCACGCCGGGCACCACACTCGCAAACTGCGGCCCCGCACCTTGTACGATGCCATTTCCGTTCGCCGAATACGGCGTGCTCAACACAGAAAATGGCAGGCCGCTGTGCCAAAAGAACGTGCCGGAAAGCTGCCATCCGTTCAATGCGTATCCGAGAGAACGACTGCGCACCTTGATTGGCAACTGATAGACGTATTGGGCCGTCAGATTGTGCCGAATGTCGTAGTCGCAGGGACCGTAATTGCGAGCGAGTTCACCGGGCAGCGGCGAAAGAATAGCTCCCGCAGAAAACTGAAGAAACCCGCCATTTGAGACTTCATCGAGGCAATGGCTCCACGTGTAGTTGACCTGCCCTTGCAGGCCATGCGTCAGGCGTTTCATCGCCGTGAGTTGCAGGCCGTTGTAGTTGCTGCCCGCTCCAGTAGAGAGCTGTGTCACGGCGCCGAACCTCGGATCCGGCGCCTGTCTGAAAGGCAGGGGTGCAAAGCAGCCCTGGCACACCGTCTGATAGCCATTGACCTGGGTGAGGTAGGGTTGATCGACTGCACGCGTGCCAACATATTGCGCTTTCACCACCGTGCTTGTTCCAAATTGATGCTCGATGCCCAGACTCCATTCCATGAAATAGGGTGCATGGAGTTTGCCGTCGGGTACAGCTGTGATGTTCACCGGGGGAAGACAACTCGCTGCATTCGACAGGGGCGACGCGCACGAAAGCTGCCCCTGTTGGAATCCCATCGCGAAGTTTTGGTTCGCAGCCACAGTGGCGTCAACGGCGCTACCCGGCACTCCCGGCGCAATCCCGGTGCCACCGACAGTACCCAGTAGGCCGCCTTGAAAAGTCCTGACGTAGGGCGGGTTGGTTCCGACCAGGTCGGCAATGCTTCCCGGGAGGATGTCACTGAAAATCCCGAAACCAGCATGTAACACCGAATCTTTTCTAAGCTGCCATGCAATTGCCGTTCTCGGCTGAAGGACCGCAATCGGCGTCGAAGAGAACAGATGACCGAGACCAGTCTGAATCACAGCGCTCAACGGCTGGTTCACGTCGTGAGGGATCGAGGCGAACGATCCAGGAAGCCGGGCAATCTGCTGATGCGGGTTGAGCGGGTTCGAATTGAACGTATCACGCAGACCGAAGGTCAAGGTGAGCTTTGGAGTCACCCTCCAGGTATCCTGCGCGTAAAGGTCGAGATTGAGGAAGTTATACGGCTCATGCGACGTCAGGGGAAAGGTTTTTGTCGCCGTGGACGCCACGCCATAAATGAACTGCGGCAGGGTTGTGTAAGTTACGGTCGGGACCGTACCTTGGCCGAAGTCGAAATCGTTCAAGCGAAAAACTCTGGTATTTGTGCCGAAGCGAAGTTCGTGAGCGCCGCGACTCCAGGCAAGATTGTCGTTGATAAAAAAACGAGAGGCTCGCCGTCCCTGAATCCAGTTGTTGTCGAGTCCACCAATCGTCGTAAACGGCGCATTGGCGCCGCTCCCCTGCAACACAATGGGAAACGCCGAGAGTGTCTTTTGAAAATCCTGGGGCGCAAACAGGCTCTCATACCACGAAAATGCCGGGTTGAAATAGTTCACCAGGTTCTGGGAAAAGACGTGCGCATAGCCCGCCGCAAACGAATACAGAGGCTGAGGCGAAACGGCGTCAAAGAGGCCATTGATAGGGTCTGTGTAGGCAGCTTGTACGCCGGTGTCCGCCTGAAAGCGCAACCAGGCTGTATCCCGCTGGCTGATGTTGTAATCGAGGCGAACGGTTTGCACCTGCTCATGGTCGGCGCTGGAGTGCGAAACACCTTGCCGATTCGCACAACCGTTGCCGTTCGGTGGATTGCCCGAGGCCGACGAGCCGTCCGCATTGAACGGGCATCCGAGCACCGCCAAAGGTGTGCCG
Source organism: Candidatus Angelobacter sp. (assembly GCA_036521855.1). Taxonomy (GTDB): domain Bacteria; phylum Acidobacteriota; class Terriglobia; order Terriglobales; family Acidobacteriaceae; genus Angelobacter. Next base: position 8,403 of record DATDGY010000074.1, on the reverse strand, counting down.
CTGGTGCTTCCGTAGAGTGAAAACATGTTCTGGTAGAAAGGCGCCGACTGCGGAGCGGGCGAATACCGCGATCCGGTGATGGAGTCCGTTCCGCCCAGAGGAAGCTGCTGCAACACATACCGCTGGAAGGCCGGGCTGGGAACCGTCACGGTTGAGAAGATGGGTAAGGCAATCCGCACCCATTCGCTATCGAAGAAAAAGAACAGCTTGTCGTGCACCAGCGGCCCGCCCAGGCTTCCTCCAAAGTGGTTTACGTTGGAGCGCGGCTTGCGATTGCCGGGCGTGGCATTCGTGAAATAATCCGCCGCGTTCAGGATGGAGCCGTTCCACAACTCGTAGAGGTTGCCGTGAAACTGATTTGTACCGGACTTGGTGACATAGTTGACTTGGGATGCCCCATACCGGCCTTGATCGACGGAGTAGGAGAGAGTATTGACCGTGACTTCGGCAATAGAATTCAGTCCCAAGACGAGGTTGGTCGACAGACCGCTGTTGAGATTCGTGAGTGGGTCATTGGTCTCCAGACCATCGACGATATAACCATTGGACAGAGCGGGCAGCCCGTTGAATTCCACGTTGCCGAAGCCATTCGTCCCGCCGACGAAATCGTTGCTGCTGCCCGCTGTATTGATAAGGGCTCCCGGCGCAAACTGCAAGGGATAGGTCAAATCACCGCCCGGGTTGGGCAGGTCTTCGAGTGCGGGCGCGTTCAGGGTTGTCGAGGTGTTGGCATTGGCCAGACTCATCAACGGGGCTTCGCCAGTGACTTCGACGGTCTGATTTGATGGGGCCAGCTTGAGCGTGAAATTGACGGCCCGCGTCTGACCCAAGCCGGCAGATACGTTATCAGCTTCCTGCGGAGCGAACCCCGGCGCTTCGACGCGAACCGAGTAATTACCCGGTTTTAGCTGAGGGAAATTGAAGCACCCCAGGCCATCGGTTTTGACGCTTCGTTTCATCCCGGTGTCGCGGTTGGCAATTGTAACCGTGGCCCCGGGATCCAGCGCGCCGTTTGTGTCTCTGACTTCACCAATAATGCTGCTGGTGGTTTCGCCTTGTGCAAGTGCTCTCGCCGGAATCAGGACACCCCCGGCAATTACGAAAAGCAAAAAGCGGGCTAACCAACGGCAAGTCTCGAAGAGTGACTCCACGGATTTTCCTGCCGAGGTTCAAAGCGAAATGCAGAAAAAGTATGCGGCAACCCCTGGCAACCATAGCATACCATAATTTGTTAACTGTAGTAGCCATTAAAACGAAACTGATATAAACGATAGTCAAGGCCGGGAGCGTTGCTTGGGAACCGGACAAAACGGGCTGGCCGTGGTTACGATTTGGCGGCCGCTTGCGTCAACGCACGCTTGACCGTTCTTTCCAAAGTCCGCTTGGCGGCGTCGTATTCTTGGCGTGAGATCGAGCCGGCCAGCCTGTTGGTTTCAAGCTCAAGCAGTTCTTCCTTCAGGGCTTCCAGCAATGATGTTGGGGACGAAGCAAACGGGCGCGCTCGCGTCGCGGGCGCATTTACCAGCTCTGTTCTGGAGGGGGAGCGACGGCGCGCGCGCCAGATGAGAAATCCCCAAACTCCTAGCGCGAGCCCAGCGGTCGTACCCAGGAGCCACCACTCGAGCGCCGGCGCCTGCCTAGAGGCTGCCGCGCGGCCGCGCAAATCATTGGCGGGTGCCTGCGGAGCGCTACCAGCAGCGGGGCTCGTAGACTCCCGCGCCGAAGCCACCTGGACCCCCGACCCCGCGGGCGCTCCCGTTTGCGCCTGGCTTCGAGTCTGAAGCGGCGGGATGGTTCCGGATCCGGATATTTCGAAGGCCGGCCCGGCCCCGGCCCTTAGCCGGTTGGCGGCTTGCACTTGATAGTCGCTGCTGCCGGCAGCGAGGAGCTGGAATGCGGGCGATCGCGACGCGAATTTCATGGTCGGCGGAATCATGACCGCCAACTGCTGAAGCGGATAAGCGAGCCGGGGGCGAAACGCTGCATGGCCGTCATAGGGGAGGTCATAGTTAAAGGCGAACCTAGTGGAGCCCGGCCGCAAGGGAAAGTTCACAGTGTAATGTCCGGGTTCGCCGAGCACAGGTGACGCGGAGATCCGGACGCCGATCTTTCCCGAACCGGCGGCCATCACGGAATCGATCCTGGCCTCGGCTGGCAGATACACATCCAACGTATGCTCACCCGCCTGGGTCATTGGCGGGTTCGAGTCATTCCTAAGCTCAATCATGTCGGAAACGTGAAGCAGGTTGCCGCTGGTTCCGGTGCGGATGATCTCGATGCTGCCGGTCACACCCTGCACCCTTGTGGCTGCGTCGAACACATCGACGGAGGCAGTGTCGGCGGCCGAAGCCCGCTGATCGTAGTTGACGCCCTGATGAATGATTCGGATTAGGTGCGGCTTGTCCGGAAACTGAACCTTGATGGCGAACGCTCCGGCCGCGTCCGTCGTTGCCCGGGCTTCTTCCTGCATGCCCTGGTCCAGACGAAGAAGGATAACCGTATCGCCGGCCGCGGCCTGGTTGCGGGTTTGATTGTGCACGGCGCCGGTAATGGAGTCCGCGGCAGCCGCGAGGGAACAACAGGCAACCAGAGAAAAGACCGCCAGAATCTTGCGTCCCCAAAACTCTATGTCGCGGATAGGAATCGCCCGCCTCCTGTGCCCGATTACCGCAAGTTTCCAATTCATGCGAATGTGCGTTTAACTGTCACCAGATTGGTGAGTCCTAGAGATGCCTAAACCCTGGAAATCACTCGTTGGCTGGGCTGCTGGTCGAAGTCGTCGGTAGCGTCGGGCGGGGCGCGCGCCCGAACATGATGCCGGTTTCCACTTCCACCGGCTGCCCGTTCACGAGGTGTGGCCTGAACCTCCACTGCTTCAAGGCGTCGGTGATGGCTTTTTCCTGTTCGGGGAATGCGCTCAGAAAGTGAATGTGCTTTACCTTGCCTTGCTTGTCGATGATGATCCGGACCGGAACCGCGTTGAATCTGCGCTCGGAAAAGACCGGTTCAACGCGTTCGATCACATTCTCTTCGCGGGCGTAATCCTTGATGCACACCGGAACACTGCCCCCGCCCGTCCCCGCCGTGGCATCTGCGTCCGCCGGCAACTTCATGTTGTTCATATCCAGGAACAGGCTCTCCAGCAGTTTCGTGTCCCGGCTGGTCAGCAAAATCTGCAGCGTGTGGCAGCGGATCTCGGTGGCCACCACATACCAGTGAATCTCGGCGGCCGGAGACCAATAGGCAAAGAAAGTGAAGAGGTGGCCAGCCATCTTAGTTTCCGTGGGCTTCATCTCCACTTTGTAGTCGGACTGCAACGTGTTTTTCCTGTATTTGATCAACTCCAGCGCATTGGAAGCAGGCAGCGGCGTGAAGAACATATCCTGGGCCATGATTGCAATGCTTCCGCGAGTACCCTTGTAGGTGTCGGCGGGCGTGATCAGCGAAAGCATATACAGTCCGCTGTCCGAGGGCGGCGGCCCTGTGCGCTTCTCTCTCCAATCCTTGGGCAGAGGGTAGGTGACTCCAAAGTACTCGTCGTGGAAGGCGTTGTCGGTCATCTTATAGCCTTCGGGTACGGGAGTTACGGAATCGCTGGCGCTCGACCAGGCGCCCTTGACGATGATCACTCCTTCCGGCACCTTTTGCTTTTCCGTGGGGTGCACGTTGGTGGAAAAGTCGCCGCCGTTCTGGGGAGCGTTTTGACCCAAGGCCAGTAAAGATAAAGATAAGGACAGAGCGAAAACAATGAAGAAACGCATGTATCCAGAGATCATATTTCTCCTTCGTAGCCAGGCAATTCTAAGCTGGCTGACCGGGGGAATCAATGGCGCATATCTGCCTATCGATATCGAAGAGACTGGCGAGACACCTTGGTGTCTCGCCAGTACAAGATACAGCCAAGCGATTACAGCGAGCGCAGGAAGTTGAGCACATCCTGCTGCTGGCTGGGGCTGAGGTTCTGAAAGTTGTCGGTCGGAATGTCGGCTTCCGAGCCGTTGCTGTCATGCTGGTTGATGGCGGTGATCAGGTTGGTGGTGCGGCCATCGTGGAGCAGGAAGATACGCTGGCCCACGCCCCACAAGGGAGCCGTGCGGAATTGATCTCCGCCCGCGCCGCCCTGGCCCACGTTGTCCGCCAGGCCCACGCCCATGTGATGGATCTCGATGTCCGAGAACGAATTCACCGCCGCTTGGCTTAACGACGGCGTGAAGTTCGACACCTGTGTCGTACCAGGCGACGGGTTGTGGCAGGTGGCGCAGCCGATAGCGCTGAACAGAGAGGCGCCACGGCTAATCGAAGCAGAACCGCCCGGTGTGGTGGTGGAGGGCACCGGCGCCGCCAGCGAACGCATGAAGTTGGCAAACGCCGAGACGTCGTCCAGAACCGCAGCAGCATTATTGGTCGTATTGTTAGCGACCGGATTGCTGTTGTCCTCGGGATAGCCGGTTCCGGTCAGGTTCAGACAGTTGGCCGGAAGCCCGGTGCTGCCGGTGCCGCCGTTGCCGTCTTCTCCCGGCAGCGGCCGGTCCTGAGTGAACAGCAGGTTGGAGATACCCATCTCCACGTTGTAGGCCTCGCCGGCGAAGATGTGCCCGGATTTGTTCTGCGCCTTCCAGCCGAAGCGGGTGATGGTGCCATCGTTGCCGTTGTGGTTGAAGTCGCCGCCGATGCCGAAGTTATTGTTCAGGTTGTTGGCGCGGTTCTTCTGCAACGTCGAGTCGTCCAGATTCTCGATCAGACCCACGCCAAAGACCGGCGTGGGGATGCGGAAGATGAGGTTGTTGGCCGCAGCAGCAGCAGCAAAGCTGGGCTGTCCCGGGTTGCAACTCCCAGCGCCGTCCCCACGGCCGGCAACCGTAAACAGGTCTTCCACGCCGCCGTTGGGGTTGGCCGTATTGGCCGAGCCGTCGGGGTTGAAGAAGAACGGGAAGCGGGCTTCACGCGTGGGGCCGTGGGCGGTGATAAAGGACGGGACGGTGTTGGTGGTGTTGCAGACCATGGTTCCGACTTCCGGCGCCGTGGGCTGCCCCGGGTTAACCGGAGTAAACGTTTGCACCACGCCGCCAGGGCCGGTGCCAGTGCCGTTCGTGCAGCTTCCGAAGCCCGCGAACTGCGGATTCAGCGCAGGGCCGGTCCCGCCGACCGCTGGCTGCGCGTGACATCCCGCGCACTGGTTGAAGTTGAAGCGCGGTCCCAGGCCGTTGTTGGCGCTGGGGCTGTTAGCAACCGACTCCACGTCCTGGAAGCGGCTGAAACCATCATTGAAAAAGGCAAGAATGCCAGCCGGGCTGTCTTGCTGCACGGATGGTAGCGCGGTCCCGGTGCAGACGGTATTGGTACCCACCGTGGTACAGCGGGTGCCACCTTGAACTCCGGGATCGGATTGGGCGAATGCCATTCCCGCCAGGAACAGCAATGCCAAAGTCAAAAGTGACGCGAACTTCACTGTCTTGATCAAGATTCCTCCTTGCGTTAGCTAGCGGTCGTCTCTAAACCTGGAACCTTTTTCTTGCGGGGTCACCTGAGTCTCCGAGGGAAATCGCCGGGCAGCATACTTTGGCCGGGCGTGTGAGCCACGCCGGCGACAAGAGCCCTGGATTTTCAGGACGATGAGTGGTCTGGGTTAGCTTCCCGTGGGATTAGAACAGCGAAGAGGAAGCATCCGACGCGCCGTCCTGGCCATTGTCAGAGACGTGCGTCTCACGTTCGTGTTGTGCGCCCGCATTGCCGTGCAGTGGAACCTGTCAACAATCTGGCTGCGGGTTGGGCCCTTTCAGCGTGCAGAGTCAAGGCCCCAAGCCTTGGTTTCCTGAGCCGTCTCGTCGCGGCTCAAGGTTCCAAAGCAACCGGTATTTTTTGAAACGCGGGAATATTAGCATCTTCTAAACTGATGTCAAGCTAAATAACCACAGATTTACCATGGTTTCGATCTTGATTTAACTGCAATTAACCTTAGCAACGTACGGACGAATATCGGCCACCTGCACGAGGATAATGTTTTCCCAAAATGGAACTGACTTCAGAAGCTTTTGCCCTGGCGGAAAAAACCGCGGATACCAGCGTATCCGCGGTGATCGAGATAAGAAAGTTAACTCACAACGAGCGCAGGAAGTTGAGAATGTCCTGCTTCTGGCTGGGGCTGAGGCTCTGGAAGTTGTCGGTAACAACATCGGCTTCCGAACCGTTGCTGTCATGAGCGTCGATCGCCTTGATCAAGTTAGTGGTGCGGCCATCGTGCAGCAGGAAGATGCGCTGCCCAACGCCCCACAGAGGAGCGGTGCGGAATTGGTCTCCGCCCGCGCCGCCCTGGCCGACGTTGTCCGCCAAGCCGGTGCCCATGTGATGGATCTCGATGTCAGAGAACGCATTCACCGGGGCATTGCTCAACGAACCGGTAATGTTTGACGCTTGCGTGCTGCCCGGCGTCGGGTTGTGGCAGGTCGCGCAGCCAATGGCGCTGAACAAAGCCTGGCCATTGGCGATCGAGGTTGCGCTGACCGTCTGTCCATTCAGCACCACCGAACCCGTCGGCGGCGGCGCCAGCGTGCGCATGAAGTCGGCGAAAGCCGAGACATCATCCGGAACTGCCGCGTTCGACGTCGCGGTGGGGTTGTTCGTATCCTCCGGGTAGCCGAACCCGCTAAGGTTCAGGCAGTTGGCCGGCAGTCCGGTTCCGCCGGAACCGCCGTTGCCGTCTTCGCCGGGCAGCGGACGGTCCTGGGTGAAGAGCAGGTTGCTGATGCCCATCTCTACGTTGTAAGCCTCACCGGCAAAGATGTGCAGGGACTTGTTCTGTGCCTTCCAGCCGAAGCGGGTGATGGTGCCATCGTTGCCGTTGTGGTTCAAAGCGCCGGAGATGCCAAAGTTGTTGTTGTTATTGTTCGCCGCGTTTTGCAGCAGCGTGGAGTCATCCAGATTCTCAATGAGGCCCGCGCCAAAAGTGGGCGTGGGGATGCGGAAGATAAGGTTGTTGGCCGCACGAGCCGCATTGAAGCTGGGCTGGGGTAGGCCGCAGGTGCCGGCATCAGGCCGGCCGGAGACCGTGAACAGGTCCTCCACACCGCCGTTGGGGTTGTTGGTGTTGGCCGAGCCGTCGGGGTTAAAGAAAAACGGGAAGCGGGCTTCCCGGGTGGGGCCATTGGCTGTGATGAAGAACGGCGTTCTGTCGTTCGGCGCGACCCCGTTGCTGGTGAATTGGAATTGGGGATTCACGGCAGGACCCGACCCGCCGATCGCAGGCTGTGAGTGACATGAGACGCAACTGTTGGAGTTAAACCGCGGTCCCAGACCAACGTTATTGCTGGTGCCGTTGTTGACCACTTCCACGCTCTGGAAGCGCGTTTGACCGTCCTGGAAGAACTGCAAGGTGCCGTCGGTCGTGTTTAACGAAGCCAGCGGCGCCCCTGTGCCGCGGTTGCCGCTTTGAACTCCGGGATCGGTTTGGGCCAATGCCATTCCCGCCAGGAACAGCAATGCCAAAGTCAAAACTGACGCGAACTTCACTGTCTTGATCAAGATTCCTCCTTCAGGTCTTCCCACACTACCTGGACCCTGTTGATACAGCCGTGAGGCCAGAATCACCGGGCATACGACTCCCCTCTTCTCGCGCAGACACACGCGTGCGCGAGGACCAGAAGTCCCGGCTGGCGTTCAAGACGATGTGGTCTAGGCTAGCTTCCCGGAGGGTCAGAACAGCGAAGAGGAAGCGTCCGACGCGTGTCCTGAAGAATTGTTCAGAGACGCGCGTCTCGTTCGTGTTGTGCGCCCGCAATGCCTCGCGATCGTGCTGTCAACGTTTCTGGCTGCGGGTTGGGCGTTTCTGCGTGAGGAGCAAACAGCCCGCGCATTGATGCTCAAGCCTTCCCGTCGCGGCTCGAGCTCAAAGCAACCGGTATTCAAAACCGCGCCGAAATATTAGCATCTTCTAACTTGATGTCAAGATAAATATATGGATATTACCTGTAGTTAACTACCCCCCAATGCTGCGGTTAATGAGATGGGGGCGGGAGGGTCTGTTCAGGGATTGTTTCTAATGTCTTTTGGCCTGTTTTTCGCAAGAGTCGCAGAAAATGCCCGAGTTCCTGGTTCAGAGCCTGCGCCGAAGAGCGGGACCGCAGGGAAGGGAATGAGAGGCTGATAAGCTTCCGCGGCAGGCTAACCATAGAAACGAAAGATCACTGACTGGAAGACTTGGATGTGGTTCGCTTACTTCCTGGGCGCACCCGCAGGTTGTCCTTCTTTGAGCAGGCCGTCAATCAGGGCGCGGAGCGAGTTCTCGTCCTCTAACTTGGGATCTGTTTTGGGTCCGGTTATAGCGCGTATGACCCCTGCGCGGTCGATTACGACCAGCTGCGGAATGGCCAAGATCTCGTTTCCGGTACGGCCCAGGTAGGCGTCTAC
>DATDGY010000073.1:0-10115 GCA_036521855.1 Candidatus Angelobacter sp. | reverse complement strand
GCAAAACCGAATCAGAGCGTCGTAGGTAATCCTGATAGCCGCAGCCATCCAGTCCGGGGCAGTCCCCTGTTCGACGTACGACCTCCATAGCTGGTACGCGTGACTGAGCTGTGAGGTCTCAAACTCAAGGCAATTCAGCTTTTCAATCAATTCAGTTTGTTCTGTGGTCATACTTTGCTCCTGTTTCGATGCCATCTCGTACTGTCTCAATCATTGCACTCCGGCCGATGCCGACGCAGGACGGTCCCACGGCTTTGCCTGCCCGCATAGATTTTTCATGGGTAGCCATCCTTTTTTAAGGCTGCTTGGTGTTTTGTTCGTCAAGGTCCGCCAACATAGCGATGGCCGATTCCTTGGTGAAGCGGTGCGTCATATACCTAACGCCGTGGTAGAGCAATACGTTAGTTAAATAGCTGCAGTTCGTACTCTTATTCCTATTCAGCCTGAAAGTGTACGCAATGACGGATACTGCAGTAGCTGGCTCGGACGCATTTGGCGATACATCGACACACACGATATCAACGAATAAAGTGGCCTTCGGCGCAGAATCCCCGGCTGTAAGCGTATAGGAGGCTGAAGACCGTATGGCTTCTTTGAACTGAAATACAAACGAATTGCCAATGCTCTCTTTGCAGGTGTCGGCTATATCGACAAGCTGTTTAGCTTGTGAATAAGCGAGGCTAGGGACTATCAGTAACACGCATATGCCGATGATTCTCTTCATTTCCATGAAACGATTAGCGTTGCTCACGCTGCCCTTTGCGCTTTCATAGCGCACAATCCTTCCAGTTGAAGCCGTCGAATTTTTCTACAGCGAGCCAATGGTCGCGGCTGACAGGATCGAATGAGCCTCGCCACTCTTTTAGGTTCGCCCCACGCTTGGGGCTTCGCGCTGAAGGTGGACCGGCATCGACTGCCGGCATCCCACTCAGTGCCTTGATGTCGTCCCATGTCAGAGGGGCGGTTTCTGGAGCAACCCCAATGCGGTATATCCCGTACACCTTATGTAGACCATCCATGTAGAGCTTCCGCGCCGGTACGCCATCATCCGGAATCCATCGCTTCCAGACAGTCACTTCCCAAAATTGGTTTGTTGAAAACTAGGCGATCGCGTTTTCTCCTGACGCAACGCGGAGCGTTGCCGGCAACTGCCCGACGAGGTGGGTGAGGCATTATCCCCGAAGACGGCTGCTCTGACAATGACCCGTCAGTGTTAAGGTCCAGCGCACCTTACATCGAGGTCAAGCAATGGGTCGGCTCATGCGACGGTCCGAGAGGAAAAAGGAATTTCACGTCGTCTGGAAAGTAAGCGTCCGGCCGCTGGAGGCTGGGATTGCCAAGACCGCCGATACCGGCCGCCTTCGTTGCGTTCTGATGCACGCGCCACACTTGGTCGTAGGACCACGGGAGCTGCCCAGACCGAACCGGCTGGATGGAGTATTCTGGATGGAGTATTAAGGGTATGGTTCCTGAGGAATTCAACCAAACGACAGCATCGCGAGACCCCTAAGTCGTCACTGCAGATCGGCTCACTTCGGCGAGAAGCGCGCGCCAGCTCCCGCGTTCGCGCCCGGGATCGACCAGGGGCTTGAGATCGCTAATGCGCCGCTTGAGTTCGCCATAGAATACAGAATCGGTTTCCGCTTGCTGCATCAAAAGGCAAAGAGCGCGCGTGTCGTCCACCGGAAAATAGCCCGGATATTCTGGGCCGAGGATGCCGATTGAGCCGGGAATAAAGGTGGACAGCACCGGCACATCGGCAGCGATGGCCTCGCTCACGACGTTGGCTCCGCCTTCGAGAAGAGAAGTCAGGACCAGCAGATGGGAACCGGCCAACAGGCGCAGGGCACCTTCATGTGGGAGGTCTCCAAGCCAGCTATAGCGGGGATTGCGGCGCTGCTCTGCCTCGGCTTCGCGGGCCAGTTCCGGATCAAGAACACCGCCGGCATGCGCTACTTGCACGCGGGAATCGGTGGGCAGATCGCGCACGGCATAGGCTGCACGCAACGGATCTTTCACTGCACGCAGGTGGGCCAGGACGCAAACGCGAAACACATTCCCCTCGGGCCGATCCGGCGGCCCGACAGGCTCGGCCGACTGATAGATGACCCGGCATCTGCTGCGGAGACGGGCGGGAAGGGCTTCCACAGCCTTCGGCTGGAGCACAACCAGACGTGAGGCTATTTCGAGGGACCGCCTGGCCTCCCAGCTTCTTTCGATGTCCTGGTAAAGGTCGGTGCCGGTAAGGGCTAGTACCACCGGAATGTCAGGATGAGCACGATGGAAGCGATCAAGCGTGGGGAAGCTGTGCCGGGCGTGCAAGGTAATCAGCAGGTCCCACTGTTTTGTTGGGCATGAGCCAGGCCAATCGTGCGCTACCTGGACTTGATGTCCCAGCTCGCCCAAGAGCTGCGTCCAGCGCTCGGCGGTGGTACGGTTGCCGGTATGGGGCTCTGCCCGCGCCGGGCGGATTACGAGGATGTTCACATCGGGTCCTGGCGGCAGGTACGGAACCCCGCCCAAACGTCCCGGCGATCGGGAGTATAGAAGTTGCGCCAGGTGTTCCGCAGCAGCCGCGGCTGGGTGGTCCAGGCGCCGCCGCGCAGCACTTTGTGCGTGCCGAACCAGGGCTGCGAGTATTCGCGATAGGGACCCACCTCGAAGCCCGGGTAGGGCTCGAAGTTATCGGCGACCCACTGCCACACGTTTCCGATCATCTGGCGGCAGCCGAACGCGCTGTCACCCGCGGGGAAGGCAGCCACGTCCGCGGCGCCTTCAGACGCTCCGCCAAGGTTGGCTTGTTCCGAGTTCGGCGGAGAATCTCCCCAGGGAAAGCGACGCTTGGTCCCGGCCAGAGCATGGTCGGTGCGCTCAGCCGACGCCGCAACCTCCCATTCGGCTTCCGTCGGCAGGCGTCGTCCGGCCCAAGTACAATAGGCCTCCGCTTCCCACCAGTTAATGTGCAGCACCGGACGATGGGGCTCGAGCCGCAACCAGCGGTCGAAGTCCCGCCGCAGCCAGCGCCCGGGACCTTCCCGATGCCAATAAAGAGGATGCGCCGCACTCACGCTCTCGAGCCAACCCCAGCCGCGTTCGCTCCAGAACTCGCGCCGCCGATACCCGCCGGCTTCGACAAATTCCTGGAACTCGCCCTGAGTGACCGCGGCCCGCGCGATGGCAAAAGGACGAATCTCAACCGGGTGGGCCCATTTCTCGTTGTCGAAGACAAACGGCTCTCCGGGCAGCGCTCCGAGCAAGAAGCGGCCGCCGGGAATCTCTACGTCGCCGGGTAGAGGTCCGGCTTCCCTTTCGACGGTTGAGGCTGAGGCATGAGGCGACCGTGGCGCGGGATAGCCATGCGTCTGCCGGGTGTAAGTGAAGGCCTCGTTATGCATGTCTTCGTGGAAGACACCGAGCTGGATGAAGTAACGGTCTTCGTCGGAGAGATGGCCGGTTTCGATTCGTTCCAGGACCGCATCGCGCACGGCTATGAGATAGGCCAAGGTCTCTTGGCGCGAAGGAAGCAGCAGGTCCCAGCGGGTATCGTGCACGATAGCGGCTGAGTCGTACAACGAGTCAATGCCGGGACGGACCGGGGGCTGGCCGGCGGCGTGGCGGAGCGCCCATTTTTCCTGAAACCAGGCCACGTGTCCGATCTCCCACAGTAGCGGGTTGACGATGGCCAGCCGCGGACCCATCAGTTGTTCGTCGGAAAGATCGGCCACCAGATCAAGAGTGCGGGCGCGCGCATCCCGGACCCACGTGGCAAGATCGGCATTCGCGGGAGTCGGCACATTCACGATTGTGCTCTGCGCGTTCACGGTCAGCTCCAAGTCCTCTTCGGGTTTGACCCAATTCTAGCCAATCAACAATCTGCCCGGCAAACTTGGGCATAACAAGCCGGCGCCGTCTATCGGGCGCGCAGATGCAGGTGGATTTTTCAGTGCAGCACGTCTATACATGGAAGACCCAAGGCTAGGACTTCGCAGCACCGGTGCCTGACCTCGGCAGGGGACACTCATGCGCGCTGTCAAGATCACTCTAGCGGCACTGGCGGGATTCATCCTCGCTGCCTGCGTATTCCTTATCGTAGCTGATCGGCTGGATCAGCCTGCGCCACCGGATTCGGCCACGCTGATTGCCAAGGCCCGGCAATATGATGTTCGCATCAAGCGCGATACCTACGGTGTGCCGCACGTGATCGGTCCCAGGGACGCGGATGTGGCTTTCGGGCTCGGCTTTGCCCAGGCCGAAGACGACTTCGCCACACTGCAACTGGTGGCGCTTGCCACCCGTGGCCAGCTCGCCGCAAGCGAGGGCCGGAACGCGGCGGTGGCCGACTATCTCGTCCACCTGCTACGCGTTTGGGAAACCGTCAATGCTAAATATGAGAGCGATCTGCCCGCGGACGTGCGGCAGGTACTCGAAGGGTACGCCGACGGCGTAAATTATTATGCGGCGCTTCACCCCAACGAGGTAATACGGCGGGCGCTGCCTTTCACCGGCAAGGACGTCGCCGCCGGATTTGTCTTTAAGACGCCGTTCTTCTATGGGCTCGACAGGGTCTTGCTGAAGTTGAACAGCCCGGAGAACAGCCACACAACCGCCGCGCTTTCCAATTCCAACGACGGCCGGGGCGCTTTCCTGATCACGCCGGAGCCCATGCCGGTGGGGTCCAACGCCGTGGCCATAGGCCCTCCCCGCTCCGCCGATGGAGCGACGCGCCTGCTGGTCAATTCCCACCAGCCTTATACGGGCCCGGTCTCGTGGTACGAAGCGGTGCTGGAGAGCGGCCAAGGTTGGCACGTTGCCGGCGGTTTCTTCCCCGGGTCACCTTTCATGTTGCACGGACACAATGAGCATCTTGGCTGGGCCAATACTGTCAACGATCCCGATCTCATTGACGTTTACAAACTCACCATCAACCCGGCCAACCCCAATCAGTACCAGCTCGATGGACAATGGCGTGACTTTGAGAAGAGCGATGCCAAGATCCGCGTAAAGATCTGGGGGCCGCTGGTCTGGCCGGTACACCGCGAGGTGCTTTACGCCGCTCAAGGGCCGGTCTTGAAGACCGATCACGGCGTGTTCGCCATTCGTTATGTCGGTATGAATGACATACGCCAGCCATTGCAGTACTACCGCCTGAACAAGGCCGGTACTCTGGCGGAGTGGCGTGCGGCCATGGCCCTGCAAGCGATACCCAGCCTCAACTTTGTGTATGCCGACGAGAAGTCGAATATCGGGTATGTCTATAACGGATTGTTCCCGGCGCGCCAGGAAGAAGACGGGCTGGACTGGCAACGCGTTCTGCCCGGTAACCGCTCGGACTTGATCTGGCATCGATATCTGCCCTTCGCCAAGATTCCGCAGATTTGGAACCCGCCTGGCGGATTCGTCTTCAATTCGAACAACACGCCATTTCGCGCGGCTGCGCCGGCGGACGACCTCAAGCCGGAGGACTTCTCACCGACTCTCGGTATTCAGACCAACATGACCAATCGAGCGTGGCGGGCACTGGAGACTTACGGCGCCGATCCTCGGATCACGGCGGAGACCTTTCGCGCGTACAAATACGATCTCAGCTACAGCATCCACTCCGATCTCGCCCAACTTGTCGACCAGGCCATCGCCATCGATCCCGCCAGGAATAACGACGGCGACGGCGGTGATTTGAAGCAGGCACAGGAAATCCTCAAGCGATGGGATCATCGGACCGACATCGCGAACCGTAGCACGGCGCTCGCCGTTCTGATGGGCGAGCCGGTGCTTCGCGCCAGGAAGGAGATCAACGGAAAGCCCCAGCCGCCTACGCAGGACCAGATCATCGCCTCGCTGCGGGAGGCCATGCAGACTCTCAAGACGCATTTCGGCCGTCTCGATCCCGAGTGGGGCCAGGTAAACCGCCTGCGTCGTGGCACGGTCAATCTGGCTATTGATGGAGGTCCCGACATCTACCGCGCCGTTTACGGATTGAAGCAGCCAGACGGTACGCTGACAGCGGCGGGTGGCGATACTTTCATCATGTTTGTTACCTGGGATAAAGCGGGCACTCTCACCTCGGAAAGCATCCATCAGTTCGGCTCGGCGACCCTCGACCAGAATTCGCCGCATTATGCGGACCAGTCTCCGCTTTTCGTTGCCATGAAGACAAAACATGTCTTGTTCACCCGGGAGCAACTGGGCGGACATATCGAAGCTGATTATCGGCCGGGGGAGCACGGCGCGGTCTTGGCACAGAAGCGCTGAGGAATAGCGGACAGAACCAAGGAATCTTGCCCAATTGTGTTCACGGAAGCGGCAGTGCCCGACGTAAACATTTCGGGTCGGAAAAAGTGAACGGGTGGACCCGTTTACCCGGTGTAGGCAACGACCGCGCGCGCCTAGGGCTCTAAGTCTCTTTTCTTCCTGAAGAACTCCTGCAAGATCTGCGAGCATCTGTCCGCCAACACTCCGGAGATGACTTCCATGCGATGGTTGAGCCGGGGATGGTTCAGGACCTCCAGCGCGGATCCGGCCGCGCCGGCTTTCGGATCGCTGGCGCCAAAGACCAGGCGTGCCAGGCGCGCGTGGATCATGGCTCCGGCGCACATGGCGCAGGGCTCAATCGTGGCAAACATCACGCAACCGGCCAGGCGGTGGTTCCCGAGCCGCGCCGCGGCCTGGCGCAAAGCTACGATCTCGGCGTGCGCCGCTGGGTCATGGTCGCGCAAGTTGCGGTTCTGGCCTTGGCCCAGGACCTCTCCGTCCTTGACGATTACGGCGCCCACCGGCACCTCCCCGGCTTCGGCGGCGGCTCGCGCCTGTTCCATGGCGAGTTCCATGCAGGCGCGATCATCCAGCGCCGGAGTCAATGCGAATTTTTTTGAGGAGTCAGCCACGGCGCCTGGGCAAGAACACAAGGGGTTTTGCCTCAAGAAATTCTATCGCAGCGACAACGCTTTCAACTCCCCGGGGGGTCAACCCGCAGCCCTGTATCGATCTCTAGCTGACGGTCCTAAGGTCTACATCCGGCCCCGATGGACAGCGCGCCCCGGCAGCGCAGCCAAGTCAACCCCTCGCCTCCGGGTGGTCTCTAAACGGAGTATGCCGGCCCCAGCGTTTGCCAAGGTCAGGGAGGAGGTCCGAAAGGTCCTGGCTGCGGCAGTGTTCTTTTCTGCCGGCTTTTGCCTCATCCTTGTCGCCGACCGGCTCATCACACGAGGATCCGGTGTTGAACTCGCCAGCTTTTTCCGGGCCCTGGTTGGAGGACTGATCGTAGCCAAGCTCCTGCTCATCGTGGATCTGTTTCCTTTCGTGCACGCTTTCCCCGATACGCCCCTGGTTCACAACATAGTGTGGAAGAGTTCGCTATATATCGCAGCTTCGCTTGTGTTTACATACCTCGAGCCATTTACCGAGCACCTTTTCAGGGGCTTGGGATTGTCGGCGGCCCATTCCCTCGCGTTACAGAAGTTCACCCTTCCCCGGACCTGGGCCATTGAGATCTGGCTCGCCATGCTGCTCGTGGTCTTTGTGACTATACGCGAGCTGGCGCGTGTGGTAGGTGAAGATGAAATGAAGCGAATGTTCTTCGGAAGTAAAGACAAGGGAAGTAAAGACAAGCCAGCGTCGACCCGCGTCCGGCGCGCCGCCTGAGGGCATGGGAACCCCACAAAGACGCACCCACAGTCAGCAACCAAGGTTGCCCCGGGAGTGGGCTGCAACTCTCCTTAATATGTTCCTTCAGTCAACCCTCTGATGTTAACTCATGTCTAAACAAGAAACAGCGTGTTGAGTCGCAAGCAAAGGTCGTGTGACAACACGGTCTCCTGCCGGCAGTCAAACCGGCGGGCAGTGAAACCTTCGAAGGAGCAAATTGATTATGAAAATGAAATTCCTCTTGGCGTTGATGCTGGCCTCCGGCATGGCATTTGCGCAGTCGAGCGGCAGCAGTCCGGGGTCAAGCGACCAGCAGCAGCCGTCTACACAGCAACCGCAACCACCCAGCGGCCAAAGCAACCAGTCACCCACCAGCGCCGGTCAAAGCACCCTCACGGGATGCCTGAAAGGGTCCGATGGCGGGTGGGTGATCGTCGCCGAGGGTCAGAGCACCCCCGTCACCGGGGATAGTTCCACCCTGGGACCCCATAACGGACATCAAGTGCAAGTCAAGGGAAGTCAAGCCAATGATGGGTCCTTCCAGGTCACAGAGGTCGTCATGATCGCTGATACCTGCACGAAACAGCAGGATACCAGCGCCTCCTCCGGCATGGGCGCCGCTGCCGGCGCGGCCACGGGCGCCGCGGCGGGAGCCGCAACGAGCTCAGCCGATGCTACCAAGGGAGCCGCCAGTGACGCCGCCAACGCCGTCCAGAACGCTCCGAGTTCCGCCGCAGACGCCACTAAGAGCGCTGCGAGTGACGCTGCGACGTCCGCTCAAAACGCAACACAACCACAGAGCACAACGCCGCCGCCAAGCACAACAACGCCAGAGAGCACAACGCCACCGCAAACTTCCAGTGACCAGAGCGCCAGCGCTGGTCAGGGCGCGCATCACAAACTCCCGCAAAGCGCGTCTCCTCTGCCGCTTTTGGGATTGTTGGGCCTGGGATCATTGGTCACCGGCCTGATCGCCCGCAGGAAGAAATAGCCTCGCGCGACCAAACGTTTGCAAATTCAGCCTGCCCGGATGCTTGGCGTCCGGGCAGTTCTTCGTGGCCTTAACATAGGGTGTTCGCGCGACAGGGTTCTTGGGCTGGGCTTGCGTGCGCGTCCTTGTTAAATCGGACCGCCGAGGCTAGGATGGTGCCTTCGGGTGCTGCCCGCGGGAGGCAAAGAAATGTCAGCGTCAATAGAAGCCATCAAGTTTGATATCTGTTGTGCAGCGCGGGCTCTGTTTCGCGCCGGTCTCAGCGTGGGCGTTGCCGGTCATCTCAGCGTGGCCGTCGCCGAGAACAGGATGCTGATGAACCGCTTCGGTCCTTCGTTCGCGGCGCTACGACCTGCAGACGTCTGCACATTCGACTTTGACGGCAAGGTGGTGGAACATGATCCGTCGGTGGATCCCTACGTCAATGACACCATCGCTCTGCACGCCGTGATCCATCGTTACAACCCGCAGATCGCCGCCGTGATCCACACCCATCCGCCGGCCACGATCACCTATGGAACGTTCCACCGCCTTCCCGAGATCTATGACCAGGAAAGCTGCTTCCTGGCCGGCGATATCGGGATTGTCGAGGAAGACTACAGCGGGCTGGCAGCCACGGAAGAGCGGGTGCGTCCGTTTGCTGAAGCCGTAGGCAAGTTCGCCGCCGTGATCCTGCCTAACCACGGCGCCCTGACCAGCGGGCCCAACGTCCAGGCCGCCATGATGCGGATGATGCTTCTGGAGGGCGTTTGTGCGCGCAACATCTCGGTGGCCGTGGCCGCACAAGCCACTGGACTGAAGGCGCATTCCATCAAGGCGGAAGATGCGCTTAACGCCAAGAACGAGCTGGCCAATATTCCCGCCTTGCCGGCGGTATGGAAGGACACCCTCGAGCGTTTGCAACAGACCGACCCGGAGTTGTTTGAGCATAGGCAGCACACGGCAGCGGCTTGAGATCGAAGCCGCGGAAGCTTTGCTTGTGGTTTGCAAGAAGGAAGAAGAAGAAGAACGAATGAAGATCACGATTAGCACTTCCAGGAATGTAGTTTTGGGCTGGGACATCGACGTGAGCGCGACAGCCGAGGCGGACCAGAAGATCGCCCAGGTGGAGATCCGAGTGAACGACCTTCGCGAGGTTCAAGACCTGCCCGGTGAACTCGAGTCCTGGGAACAACAGCTTACCCAGAAGGGAGTCTACCCCGGCAGCAACAAGGTAGAAGTCACGGTAAGCGACCAAGACGGAAACGAGACCAGCGCGGAGAAAAGGTGGTCTTAAGGGTCATGCCGGCTGCTGCTGGGTCATACAGTGAATTGCGCCGAGCCCCCAGATAAAGTCGCCGCAGTAAATTCCCACAACTTCCCGATCGGGGAACACGCCCGCCAGAATGTTGAGCGCAACGCGATCATTGGGATCATTGAAGGTCGGGACCAACACCAGATTGTTGGCGATATAAAAGTTGGCGTAGCTGGCCGGCAGACGCTG
>DATDGY010000072.1:0-47115 GCA_036521855.1 Candidatus Angelobacter sp. | reverse complement strand
GTTTGGCGGGATTCTTTTCGATCCATTCATTGCGAACACAAAACCAAAGGAAACCAGACAGCCTTTGATGTTTCCTGCGAGCGGTGTTGGCATTGTTGCCGACATTGGTCCACGTGGCGCGGAATTTCGACAATAGCGATGCTGTCAGCTCGTCAAGTCGCATAAGGCCTTGCTGCCGAGCCCACTTAAGGAGCTGGCCTTCAAGCAGAGTTTTGCTCTGCCCTGTCGTCGTCTTCGACAGGTGTCGCGAGCGTTCGTCTTCTAGAAAAGCATTGACCGCTCGGTCAATGGTTATCTTCGGTTCCGACTGGGGCGACGGTGGGGCATCAACGTTCCCCATGGTGCGGGCTTTCAGTTCCGCACGTTCCCAGCTCCGGGTATTTGCACTCTCGCGTATGGGCTTGCCATCGATCACACCACGAACCCACTTGGGGCAGCGGCACCGTCGCCAAAACCTATCATCGCGATTGGGGCAATCTGCCTTGTGCCGGGTATACACGAAAAGACCCATAACAATTGGCAAGAAGGTAAGCGAGAACTGTAGCTCGGTCAAACGGCGGTACAAAAACGGTACAAACCGAAATGCATGGTTGTAAGCTGATGAAAATAGGGTGGTTAGAATGGTGGAGCTAGTCGGGATCGAACCGACGACCTCATCGTTGCGAACGATGCGCTCTCCCAGCTGAGCTATAGCCCCACGGCGGCGGGAAAAACCACTCTCTTAGATTCTACCAGCGACGGTTCTTCGCGCAAAACGCGGCGCTCAGTTGCTCCGAAAGCAAGGAGGCGCTCAACGGCCCCGCGAGACCAGCTTCGTCAGCAGGCCGGGGGAAAAGCGCTTCATGTAGATCAGCATTTTCTCCCGGGGCGCGCCCACAGAGATCTCCTCTTTATGCCGCGCCACGCCCTTCAGAATTTGCCGCGCGCATTCCTCCACGGGCATGCCCCGCGCCAACTCCGGATCCACTTTGGCGTGTTGGCTGCCGTCGCCTTTCAGCGCGGAGACGCTGATCTCAGTACGAATAAATCCCGGACAGACCATAGTGACGCGGATGCCGTTGCGGCTCTCCTCAGCACGAAGCGCTTCAAATAAGCCGTGCAAAGCAAACTTCGTGGCGGAATACCCGGAGCGGAGGGGTACGCCGAACTTGCCGGCAATGCTGGAAATCACAACCAAGTGTCCGCTTTTCTTTGCCAGCATGGAGGGCAGCACAGCCCGGGCAAGCGCTTCGGGGCCGAAGAAGTTCACCTCCATCAACCTGCGGTAAACGGTCTCGTCAGTATCCCTGGTCAGCGAGCGCTGGCTGATGCCGGCGTTGAGGACAAGGATATCGATACCTCCCAACATCTCCAACGCAGCCTTCGCCTTGTCCGCTAGACTTTGTGCCAGGCTCATGTCCAATGGCAGGATGCGTGTGCCCGGCTCACCCCCGCAACGGCCTTGCACGCGTTTCAGCTCTTCTTCGCGACGCGCGGAGAGTATCAGCCTGGCGCCGGCATTGTGGAAGGCCACGGCCAGAGCTTCGCCGATGCCCGACGATGCTCCCGTAATCCAGACGCTTCGATCCTGGAAGTCCATACGCCTCCTATTTGGCTCCCGCGATCTCGAGCGTCGCCGCGTACAAGAACTCCACAAACTTACCGAAGCCCGCAATCTCGATTCGTTCATCGTTGCCGTGAATGCGCTTCTCGTCGTCCTGGCTCATCACGGTTCCAATGTCATAGGCTTTTACGCCTCGTGCGCGAAGTTGCGCAGAATCGGCGGCGCCCACTTGCATGATGGGGATGGTGGAGACACCCGGAAAGACTTTCTGCTGGGCGTGTTCCAGCGCGTGAAAGCCATCGGTATCCAGTCCCGAGGGCGGCGTGGCCGGGCGCTGATTGGCATTCTCCGCATCCACGATACTGATGGCGGGATCGTTGAACAATTTGGTCAAGCTGGTTTTTAGTGCACTCATGTCTTCATCCGGCAGCGCGCGCACGTCAAAGCGCGCTTCGGCGTCGGCGGGAATCACGTTGGAGCGGAACCCGCCCTTGATGATGGTCGGCGCCATGGAGGTGCGCAGCATGGAGTAGTAGGCCGGCTGGGTCTCATACAGTTTCCTTTGCGCGGCGGGATCTTCGATGTGCGCGTAGATTTCAGCTTTCTCAGGCGGGCTGATCAAGGCCAGCTGCTGGAAGAAGCGGCGCATGGTTTCGTTCAAGCGCAGGGGAGCCTCCCAGACGGCGGCCTTGTCCACCGCCGCGGCGAGATGGGCAATGGAGTTGTCCACGCGGGGCGCGGAGCCGTGGCCGCTGGTGCCGTGGGCAACAAGGCTGAAGCCCCGCGGAACTTTCTGCGTCGTCGACACAGCAACGTACTGCACCTTGCCGTGTTCCTCGGGCACGTTGCCGCCTTCGTTGAACGCGTATTCGCAATCGATCTCATCCCAATGTTTCTGCACCATGAAATCGATTCCAAACTGCGTGGTGCCTTCTTCCCCGGCTTCCGACAGCAGGATCACGTCGCGATCCAGCGGGACTTTGCGCCGGTGCAGCAGAAGGAAAACTTCAAGGTTGGCGGCGTCCATGCTCTTGTCGTCAATCGCGCCGCGGCCGTAGAGGTAGCCGTCCTTGACGACGGCGCCGAATGGATCCACGGTCCATTTGGCGCGCTCCACGCCCACCACGTCGAGGTGCGCCATCAGCAGGAGCGGGGGTTTTTTGCCGTTGCCTTTGAGGCGCGCCACCAGGTTTCCCCGGCCTGGCGCCGACTCGTAAATCTCCGCAGGAATGCCTTCGGCCGACAGCACGCCCTTGATGTACTCGGCAGCCCGAGCCTCGTTGCCCGGCGGATTGCTGGTGTCAATCTTGACCAGTTCCGCGAGAAACTTGATGGCTTCGTCGCGCGAAGCGGCGAAGTCGGGGCCGGCTTGAGCCGACGCGCTGACGACGCCGAAGCAAAGCAGCAGAGAACCCAGGATCCGGAGTTGTCGGAGCATAGCGAGCAAGATTAGAGCTTTGCGGCGGTGTCGCGCAAGATTTTTTCTAGCGTGGCAGGATCGGCGCCGCCTGCCGGCAATCCTCCCTGAGCCATGTCCGCTGAGCCGCCGCCGCGCCCGCCGAACTGGGCTAAGGCATCTTTCAGGAGCTGTCCCATGTGGTGCTTCTGACCTGGACTCTGGGCAAAGACCAGCGTGGGTTGGCCGGCGCCCGCGCCCAGGAACGCAACCACGTCAGTCGCGCCCGCAGTCAGCTTTTGCGACAGCAGCTTGATGAATACGGCGTCACGATCGGGAAAGACGCTCGTGATGACTCGCGGCGATCCGGCGGTCAGCGCGAGCAAGCGCTGCGCATGAAGCTCCGCCAGCTCTTCCAGCAGTTTGTGCTGGGCCTTGCCCGCGGCTTTACTTTCTTCGAGCGACTTGCGCACCTGTTGCGGCACATCATGAATGTGGGACGAGTAGATTCCCGCCGCTTCCGTCAGCGTTGCGTAATCCTTGTGCGCCGCGGCCACGGCGCGCAGTCCGCAGACGAATTCCACGCGCAACCCTTGCTTCACTTTCTCGATCTTTCGCAGCAGGATCGCGCCGATCTGCCCGGTGGAGCGCACGTGCGTCCCCCCGCAAGCGGTGAGATCGAAATCAGTGATGTCGATCAAGCGAAGATCCCCGGTTTGCTTGGGCGGCAGCTTGCGCAGACCGAGCTGGCGAGCATCGTCGAGCGAGACGAAGCGAACGCTCACCGGCCGGTCTTCCAAAGTAATTTCGTTGGCCAGCCGCTCCGCCTTTTCCGCTTGCGCCCCGGAAAGCCCTTGCGTCTCCAGATCGATGGTGCAGCTCTCCGTCCCCATGTGGAAACTCACAGTGGGCATATTGAACAGCCGGACAAACGCCGCTGACAATACATGCTGGCCGGAATGCTGCTGCATGTGATCGCGGCGGCGGACGGAATCAACGTTCCCGTGCACCGCTGTGCCGGAAGCAACCGGCTCAGCGACGAAGTGCAGGATACCGCCTCCTTCTTCATCTGCCACGTCGACGACCGTCACTTCCCTATTGTCTTTGTCGCTCAGCACAAGCCTGCCCGTATCGTGCACCTGGCCGCCGCTGGTGGGATAAAAGGCGGTGCGGTCAAGCACCACGGCCGACTTGCCGTCGAGCGTGAGTGATTCGACGACGAGCGCGTCGAAGTCGTAGAGGAAAGAGTCGTGGTAGTAGAGGCGGTCCGTCATCTCGAGTGCCATAATTGCCAAAATTGCCAAAATTGAACACCGCAAGCTGCGCCAAATTATGGCAATTCCGGCGGTTTTGGCAATTTTGGCAATTTTCAATACGGCTGAATAATCCCTCCAATATTCCTTCCTCCCGGTACTGCCGCTTCCGCTTTCGGCTCCGCGGCTCGAATCTTGAGGGCCTCCGCAATCACGTCAATGTACTTCAAGCCCGAACCGGTATTGAAGAGCACAACTTTGTCTGTCGCTTTCAAAAACCCTTGCGCCAGCAGGACCTTGTAAGCCGCCAGGGAGGCTGCTCCCTCAGGCGCGGCAAACACACCTTCGCGGCTGGCCCATTCCTCAACGGCCTCAAAGATCTGTTGGTCGGAAACCGCAATGGCGGTCCCACCGCTCTGCTTGAGAATATCGAGAATGATGTAGTCGGCATAGGGCTTGGGCACGCGCAGCCCGGCAGCGAGCGTCTGCGCGTTCTGCCACATCTCGGCTACAGGTTTGTGTTCGTCCCAGGCCTTTGCCACCGGCGCACAGCCCGCGGCTTGCACCGAGATCATCTTAGGCCGCGGACGTTTCTTGCCGGTCTTCTTGGGATCGAACCAGCCAAGCTGTTCCATTTCATCGAAGGCCTTCCACATGCCGATCAGGCCAACCCCGCCGCCGGTCGGATAGAAGATGGCATCCGGCAACTCCCAATCGAGCTGCTCCGCCACTTCATAGCCCATGGTTTTCTTGCCTTCCACGCGGAACGGCTCCTTCAGCGTGGAGACATCAAACCATCCTTCCGCCTGTTTGCGCTCGTTCACCATCCTGGCGCAGTCGGAAATCAATCCGTCGACTAATGTGACTTTGGCCCCGTAGGCTTTGCACTCTACCAGGTTGGCGGTCGGAACGTCCTTGGGCATGAAGATGTGGGCCTCAATAGCAGCGGCGGCGCAGTAGGCAGCCAGCGCGCTGGCAGCGTTGCCGGCGGAAGGCACGGCCAGCTTCTTGAGACCGTACTGTTTGGCCATGGTAACGGCCGCGCAAAGTCCACGCGCTTTGAAAGAGCCGGTGGGGTTGAGCCCTTCATCCTTTATATACACGTTGGGGCTTTCGCGGCTGGGCAGCATCGGGGTAAAGCCTTCACCCAGAGTCACAGGTTCGTTTCCGGGCAGGACCTCACGATAACGCCACATGGTCGCCGGACGGCCGCGCAGGGAGTTCGGCGTAAACTTGCCTTTTAGCGCGGCCAGGTCATACCGCACATAAAGCGACCCACCGTCTTTGGGACACACCGTCTGGGGCTCCGCCGCGCTCAGGCGCTGCCCACACTTGGAACATTCCAGATGAGAAATTTGGGCCATGAGTCAGAGTGTACTTTTGCGCTGTGGGTCGGGCAACAGCTCTTCAGTGCGTGTGCTCTTCCTGGTCGTTGGCTTTGGTCTGGGGCTCCATCTCGATACCGGCGATCTTGTCGATCTTCAAGGTGCCGTTCTCAACTTCGCCGTCTACGGAGACTCTGTGACCCAGGAGAGCGCCGGCTTTCTTCGCAGAAGAAGCGTCGATCTTCAAGACTTTGTTGTCCTCGGTAACGAATACCATCGCGGAGCCGTTCTTTGCGCACCTTTGGGCGCAGGACTCGAAACCCTTGGGGTTGACCCAGTCAGACGCCTTGGCGGCCTTGGAGCTGCGGACGGCGCACTGCTCGTCGGAAACATAACCGGTTAAATGCGCGGCAAAACACGCCACGGAGAAGAACAATACAAGACCAAACACAGCCAACAGTTTTTTGATCACAAATGATCTCCTTGCATGATCTTTGATATATCTTAAATGCGCCAATGCAGCGCCACAGCATTATAAGGTTTGGCGACGCTAAACCCAAAAAAGACCGCGCGATAATTGTGGGACGAATGCGCGTGTCAAAGGCGAAAGACCGAAGATTGAAATGTAGATCGGACCCGTACCGAAGGACTTTCCTAATGAGTTTTGACCATATCCGCGCCTTGGCCTGGATTTTGGCGGCCACGTGCCTCCCAGGGGGCATGGCCTCCTCACAAGCCCGGCGTCCCGCCCTTCCCCAACCGGCGATCCAACCTTCTATTCTGTTGGTTCGACAAGCCGCCGTCGCGCCGCAGCAACCCCGCTATGAAACCCGCTCAATTCATGATCCAGACGGCACCGGCAAATTCTACATGGGCCGCGAAATCGCCCAGGTCATGGGACCGGGCGGAATCCCCTGGCTGGACCGCGCTGAACGCGAACAGGAAGAGCGTCCGGCGGAGGTGATTGATGCCCTTCAGCTGCGCGGGGGCGAAGTGGTGGCGGACCTCGGAGCGGGCTCCGGCTATTTCACGTTCCGCATGGCGCCCAAGGTCGGCCAGAGGGGCAAGGTCCTGGCTGTGGAAATCCAAGACGAGATGATTGAAACTCTCCGCCAACGCATGGCCGCGCAGAAGATTGCCAACGTGGAAGTCGTGAAAGGCTCGGAGAGCGATCCTCATCTGCCCGCCAAAGGAGTGGACCTGGTGCTGATGGTGGATGTCTATCACGAGCTTGCCTACCCCTTTGAAGTCATGACCGCGGTCGGTAAGGCGCTGAAGCCGGGAGGGCGAGTCGTATTCGTGGAGTATCGCAAAGAAGACCCTAAAGTACGCATCAAGGAGCTGCACAAGATGTCAGTAGAGCAGCTTGAGAAAGAGATGCAGGCGGTGGGCCTCGTGCGCCTGCGGACCGTGGAGACGCTTCCCATTCAGCACATCGTGATCTTCGCGAAGCGTCAATGAAAATGGCTCGGCGCACTCGCGCCGAGCCAGAACCAATGCGGTTTACACACCCGCCTTCGTCAATCTCATCAATGGGGTGTTTCCAGCGACTTGGCGTCCGATTTGTTTCGGGGCGAAGCCTTCTCCAGGACGGAAACCATGAGCTTGCCGCTCTCCGGAGTGGTTACTTTGTGTTCAATAACAATCTGACGCGCGGTGACATCGCGGCCATAGAGATTGTTGTTGGCGCTGCCGTCGGGACGGAGAGTTGACCCTTCCAGGGACACGCCGGCGAACAGCCCTCGGGCGCGCGAATAAGTTAGGATTTCGGCGTGCATGGTGGCGTCCGTGGCAGCTTCAGCATCACGGCCCTTGGGACCAACGGCAGCCGATGCGTCGCCACCGAGTTTTACCTTGCTGCCCAGCAATGCAGTCACGCCCTTGTTGTTCTCCACCAACAGAACGAAATCGGTGGCTTGGCCACCCAGCTGAAAGCCAAGGCTGATGCCCTCCAGGGCGTACATGGCGGGAGGACCCCACGGTCCAGTAAAGTTCGCGCCGCTGCGGCACGACATGGCTCCCCGGCCAATATTGGCGCCGACACCCAACGCGCCCTTCTTGACTGAGGGCAGTACAATGACGCACTCAGCGCGGTCCAGCCAGTATTTGGGGATGTTGTCCGGGATGTTGAGGATCTCCATCAACACTTCACCGGAATGTTTCAAACGATCCTGCTCACGCTGCTGCGCCTGCGCAAACGTGCCGGCCAGGACGGCCATTGCCAGGCAAACGAGAGTTTTCTTCATCGGGACCTTTCAGAGATAACTTCTTCAAAAAGCGTCAGGCCACACACCGGTTCCCCCTGGTTTGCTCTCGGTCGCTTTTGCATCTCACACGACCGGATGTCTTCGCACAGCCAGCGCTGACCTGTTCGCGCGGGAGAATCCCGCACGGCAGCAATCACGGGTCGCCCTTGAACTGTTTCGGCCGGCCTCACTTGGGAGGTGGCTGCAGTGATTTGGCGTCCGACAGGTTTCGGGGTGAAGCTTTCTGTAAAACGGAAACCATCAAGTGGCCGGCGTCCGGGGTACCCACCTTGTGTTCAAGCACAATCTCTTTCGCGGTGACGTCACGGCCATAAAGGTGGTTATTGGCGCTGCCGTCGGGACGAAGGGTTGAACCTTCAAGCGAAATACCGGCAAACAATCCGCGGGCACGCGAGTAAGTCAGGATTTCGGCGTGCATGGTCACGTCGGTAGCAGCTTCGGCATCACGGCCTTTGGGACCAGCTGCAGCGGATGCGTCTCCGCCCAGCTTGACCTTGCTTCTCAGCAAGGAACGAACGCCATGGGGATTAGTCACCAGAATGACAAAATCCGTCGCCTGGACTCCTATCTGGAAACCGATGTTGGCCCCTTCCAGCGCATACATGGCCGGAGGACCCCATGGCCCGGTGAAGGTTTCGCCGCTGCGGCACGACATGGCGCCGCGGCCAATGTTGGCGCCAATGCCGAACGCCGCCTTCTTGACCGAGGGCAGCACAATGACGCACTCGGCGCGGTCCAGTATCGGCTTGGGAAGATTGTCCGGGATGTTCAGTATCTCCATCAGGACTTCGCCCGAATGTTTCAGCCGATCCTGCTCACGCTTCTGCGCCTGCGCACACGTGCACGCCAGGACAGCCAGCACCAAAACAACCAGAGTTTTCTTCATGGATCCCCTTTCACAAATGACTTCAATCTTCGCTGACCGCGATTTCGGTTTCGAGGAGCTATTATGTCCCAAACTGGAGGATTTGTACCGCTAATTTCACGACCCGTCCCAGGGGCCGCCGCTTCGGGGTTGCGATGGCTGGCCGCCGGAATTTAGCGGGTTCCCACTAACAAACCGCTCCGGTTTGCGGTATCATTCGCCTTCGTCTTCACTACTCTGCTGGAGCACACCTTATGAAAACACTCGCTAAACTGGCTTTGATTCTTGCGGTGACAATGTGCCTTCAGGGCACGCGACTGATGGCTCAGGAAAAGCAGCAGGAAAGAACGCGGCCCAGGACGGAGGCAAGCACGTCGGAAAAGGCTAAGCCGGAAGCGTCCGCTAAGCCTGACGCGTCCAAGGACCCGCTGGAGAACATGAAGTTCCGCAACCTGGGACCCGCGGTGGGCGGAGGCCGTATCACCGCCGTCGCTGGAATCCCGGGGAAGGCCAACATTTATTATGCAGGCGCCGGGGGCGGCGGGGTTTTCCTTACCCAGGACGGCGGCCTCTCCTGGAAGCCGATTTTCGAGAAGGAATCTACGGCTTCCATTGGCGCCATCGCGTTGGCGCCCTCCAATCCCAACCTGGTATGGGTGGGCACCGGCGAAAAGAACATCCGCAATGACGTGGTCACCGGCAAAGGCGTGTACTTTTCGCCCGACGCCGGCGCCACGTGGACGTTCATGGGGCTGAAGGATGCGGGGCAGATCTCCAACATCGCGATCGATCCGACGAACCCCAATATCGTTTTCGTGGCCGTGCTCGGTCACGCCTGGGGACCCAACGCGGATCGCGGTGTCTTTCGCACCACCGACGGCGGCAAGACCTGGCAGAAAGTTTTGTTCGTTGACGAAGACACCGGCGCCAGTTCGCTGGTCATGGACCCCGGCAACCCCATGGTGCTTTTTGCCGGCATGTGGCGTGTGCGCCGCTATCCCTGGGCCTTGGACAGCGGCGGCACCAGCGGTGGCATTTTCCGCTCTCTGGACGGCGGCAATACCTGGAAGAAACTAACCGAGGGCCTGCCCGAGGAAGCCACGGGACGCATCGGCTTGGGCGCTGCACCCAGCAATCCCCATCACGTTTACGCTCTGGTGGAGAACAAAAAAGGCACGCTTTACGATTCCAGCGACCTGGGCGATCACTGGCGGATGGTGAGCAACAACCACAATCTCGCCGCGCGCGGCTTTTATTTCAGCGAGCTGCTGGTGGCGCCGAATGACGAAAACAAAATCTATTTCCTCTCGTACAACATCATGCTTTCCGAAGACGGAGGCAAGACGGCCCGCGCTACTTCGGCTCGCGTTCACGTGGATCATCACACCCTGTGGATCGATCCCGAGAATCCCAACCGCATGATCAACGGCAACGACGGCGGCGCGTACATCAGCGCCGACGCCGGCCGCACCTGGCGTTATCTCGACAACCTGCCCATCGAGCAGTTCTACTCGGTGGCCCAGGACGACGACACGCCCTACAATCTTTGCGGCGGACTGCAGGACAACAACGGCTGGTGCGGACCTTCCAACAACCTGAGCCGCGGCGGCATTACCGGTTTTGACTGGTACACCGTAACCGGCGGCGACGGTGAATATGCTGTCCCGGCCCGCGGAAAGGGTGTGCACCTGGTCTACACCGATTCGCAAAACGGCTCCATTCAGCGGTTGAACAACGAGACCGGCATGTCCAGCTTCGTCCGGCCATATTTAGCCGGCGTTCAATCCATGAAGCCGGCGGACCTGACGTACCGGTTCAACTGGACGTCGCCCATCGCAGTCTCGGCCACCGATCCCAACGAGGTTTACCTGGGCGGCAACGTCTTGTTCCGTTCAACCGACGGCGGCCAGCACTGGACGTCGATCAGCCCCGACCTTACACGCAACGACAAGAGCAAGCAGCAGAGCAGCGGCGGCCCGATCTACCTTGACCTCAGCGGCGCTGAAACCTTTGGCTGCATTTTGTCTATATCGATCTCTCCTGCCGATCCCAAGACCATCTGGGTGGGCACGGACGATGGCGTGGCCCAAGTAACCCGCGACGGCGGCCAGCATTGGACCAATGCCACGGCAACCATGACGAACCTGCCGCAGTGGGGGCGCATCCAGCAGATTGAAGCCTCGCCCAACGACGCCAACAGCGCCTACGTGGCCGTGGACTTCCATGAGGTGGAAAACAACAAGCCTTACGTCTTCAAGACCCACGACGGCGGCAAAACTTGGACCTCCATCGCGCAAGGCCTGCCTCAGGATGATCCGGCACGCGTGATCCGTGAAGATCCCAACCACAAAGGCTTCCTGGTGCTGGGCACCGATACCGGTCTGTTCTACTCGAGCGACGATGGCGCCCACTGGACCGCGCTCAAGAGCAACTTCCCCACCGTCCCGATCTATGACATCAAGATCATCAAGAAGACCCACGACCTGGTGGTGGCCACGCACGGACGCGGTATGTTCGTCCTGGATGACATTACTCCTCTCGAGGAAAGCGGCGCGGACCTGGGGAAAGGCGAGTTCCATCTCTATTCACTGCAACCCGCGATCAACTGGCATTTCTGGAACAAACACGGCTTCGCCTCGGGTGGATACGTGGCGCCGAACCCGGCCAGCGGAGCCGTGATTACCTACTATCTGCCTACTGAGATCAAGGCCAATGCCGAGCGCGGCGAACGCGGTGGGGAACGCGGCGAACGGGGTGGCGGCGGACGCGGCAGACAACAGTCGCCGGTGAAGGTCACCATCTCAGACAGCTCGGGCCAGGTGGTCCGCACCATGAACGGGCCGTCGAAGTACGGTATCAACCGGGTCTCCTGGAACCTCCGCTATGACGGGCCGAAGAGGCTGAACTTCCTGCCGGCGCCGGATCGCGGCGGCGAGGAAGAATTCTTCTTCGATCCCAGCACCGGTCCTACGGCCCTGCCCGGCACCTACAAGGTCGCGGTGACGGTTGAGGGCAAGACCCAGACGCAGGACGTGGTCGTCGAAACCGATCCGCGCTTCAAGTTTGACGAGAATGCCATGCGCGCACAGTTCAAGCTGGCCATGGAGCTGCGCGACGAGGTATCCGCCCTGCATGAGGCCCTCAACCGGCTCAACAGCCTGCACAAGCAGATCGCCAATCTGCAGGAGATGCTGGGCGGGGAGGAAGACCAGGAAGGGCAAACCAATGTCTCCTACAGACCGGTGCTTGAGGAAGCCCGGGCCCTGGACAGGAAGATTACTGCGCTGCAAGCCCCGCTGTACAACAGCGAAATCCAACCCGGCAGCCAGGATGACATCCACTACCTGCAGCGTTTCCAGAACCGCCTGCAAGGCATCATGCGCGGCGTGATGGGCTCGTTCGGCGAAGCTCCCAAAGACATTCAGTTGGAAGAAGCCGCCGCGGTCCGCAAGGAACTGGATGCGCACTTGCAGCAGTTCAACGCGTTCTTGAACACCGAGGTCGCCGCCTTCAACAAGAAAGCGACGGAACATGGCTCCAGCACGTTGTTTGCCGGCGACCCGGTCCAGGTTAAGCCGGGCGTGGGCAGCGCCGGCTCGGGCGAAGAAGACACGGACAGCGACGATCCGCAATAGCTTTCATCTCAGACCAAAAAGCGCGGCCAGGGTGTGGCCGCGCTTTTTTTTGCGTTCGCGTTCTACATGCGTGAGCGTTCCAGGCAGGTTTCCGTACGCGGCACAGTGGCTGGTGTGGCGGGGTGAAGCGGAATGAACAAGCTATAGAGATGTGATGCCATGAGCTGCTGGGCCCCATCCCTGGGCTTCCTGAGCGAAGCGCCTGAAGACCGCATCCCGCATTCGAGTGATGGGCGCGGAGTCGAAGGACCCCGAGAATGCTTAAAGTTTGAATGCAGCGTCAAGGCGTTCTCACGAGACAGCCTGGGGAGAATTCCCTAAAGCGACATGGCAGAGGACACAACGTCGGGGTCCTTCGACTCCCCCTCAGTCGCCTCGCTCCTTCGGCGTCGCTCAGGAAAACCAGGGTTGGAGCCTGTCCTGAGCGAAGGCAAGCCCAGTCGCAGGGCTGACGCCCCTAACTACACCCCCGTCCCAGACTCTATCTCCCCGCCGTAGTTCAGCGCTTCGAGCCCTAAGAACCGGGCGGACTCGCCCAGTTCTTCTTCGATGCGCAAGAGCTGGTTGTATTTCGCAACGCGATCGGTTCGTGAAGCTGAGCCGGTCTTGATCTGGCCCACACCGGTGGCAACCGCCAGATCGGCGATGAAGGTATCTTCAGTTTCGCCGGAGCGATGTGAGATCACGGCCGTGTAGGCGTCGCGCTGCGCCAGATCAATGGCGTCAAGGGTCTCGCTGATCGTGCCAATCTGGTTGACCTTGATCAGGATGGAGTTGGCCGCGCCTTCGTCAATACCGCGGCTCAAGCGTTCCGTGTTGGTGACGAACAGATCGTCGCCTACCAGTTGAATCTTGTCTCCCAGTTGATCGGTCAGGGTCCGCCATCCCTCCCAGTCGTCTTCGGCCAATCCGTCCTCGATCGACACAATGGGATATTGCCGCACCCAGTCGGCCCAGAAGCGCACCATGTCCTGCGACGACTTCACCGACTTATCTGACTTCTTGAAAACATACTTCCCTTTTTCCTTGTCAAAGAACTCGCTGGCCGCAGGGTCAAGCGCCAAGGCCACGTCTTCACCGGGGCGGAAGCCGGCTTGCTGGATGGCTTCCAGGATCAGGTCGATAGCTTCAACATTGGCCTTCAGCGAGGGCGCGAAGCCGCCCTCATCGCCCACCGCGGTGTTGTAGCCTCGCTTCTTGAGCACCGACTTGAGAGTATGGAAGACTTCCGCGCCCCAGCGCAGCGCTTCCGAGAACGATTCCGCGCCCACCGGCATGGCCATGAACTCCTGGAAATCAACGTTGCTGTCGGCATGCGCGCCGCCGTTGAGGATGTTCATCATAGGCACAGGAAGAATGTTGGCGGCGGCGCCGCCCAGGTAGCGATACAACGGCGTCTTCAACGATGCCGCACTGGCACGGGCGCAAGCCATGGAGACAGACAGGATGGCGTTGGCGCCGAGTTTCTCTTTGTTGGGCGTTCCGTCGAGATGCAGCATGATCTCGTCGACCGCGCGCTGCGCCGATGCGTCCATGCCGGACAGGGCTTCAGCGATGGCCAGGTTGACGTTTTCTACCGCGCGCAGCACGCCCTTACCCAGGTAGCGTTGGGCGTCGCCATCGCGCAGCTCCACGGCCTCATGTTCGCCGGTGGAAGCGCCGCTGGGTACGGCAGCGCGTCCCATCGAGCCATCCCCCAGCGTGACCTCGGCTTCTACTGTAGGATTGCCCCGGGAATCGAGGATTTCGCGCGCGTGGACATCCGTGATGCTGGTATTCATCAGCCCGCCTCAGAGAAGACGCTCAAGACCGCAAATTATAAATGACCTGCCGCATGCATCGTGGGACCGGTCAAATCCCCGCGCCTCGGGTAAGTATCCGCAGACGCCTTACTTCTGTTATGTTCATGGCTGTTCCCCCAGGAGAAGGACCCCATGTCAATATCGCCGCAACCAAATATTCGTCTCTTGAATGCGCCCGACTACCGTGATGGCTACGCCAACTCTGTCCAGGTGCGCGTGAGTGTTTGGGACTTCTTCCTGATCTTCGGCCGCCTGCAGGCCCAGACCCCGGAACAGGTTGAGGTCCACAACTTTCAAGGCATCTATTTGAGCCCGCAACAAGCCAAAGCGTTGCACACCATCCTGGCCCAGAACCTAGCCCAATATGAAAAGACCTTTGGGGAGATCAAGCTGGAACCGGGCGCCTGGCAGCCGGGCGCGCAGGTCAACTGAGGCTCGCCCTGGAGGGTACGATTGATCAGATGCGCAGAGGGACCGAGGGCAAAGAAGGCCCGGCAGATAGGGGCAAGCCATCTCCCAACCGGCTGAGCCGCTTTTTTTCATTTCAGGCTTTTTCCGTCATTTTTATCGTTATCTTTTTTCTTCACGCCCCGCTGCTGCGCCTGCCTTTTTTCTGGGATGAGGCCGGTTTCTACATACCGGCGACGTTTGACCTGGTTCATTCTCACAGCGTAATTCCCACGACGACTCTGGACACTGGCCATCCGCCGCTGCCGGCGGCCTATCTGGCCTTGTGGTTCATCGCCAGCGGATGGAAGCCTGCGGTGGCGCGCGTGGCCATGTTGCTGCTAGCCGCATTCGCTCTGACCAACGTGTTTCTGCTCGCCCGCCGCGTAGCCGGAACCGGAGTGGCCGTGGCATCTACGATTGCGACCGCGGTGTATCCCATATTTTTTGTGCAGAGTTCGCTGGCGCATGCTGATCTGCCGGCGGCGGCGTTCACCTTGTGGGGCATCCGGCTGGCGGTGGAGCGGCGTTTGTGGCCCAGCCAGATCGCCTTTTCTCTGGCGGTGCTGTCGAAAGAGACGGCGATCATCACGCCGCTGGCGCTCGCCATCTGGGAACTGTGGGCGGCGCGCGGAGAGCCATTGAGAAAGCGGCTCAGCCGGGTAGTCATCTTTCTCACTCCCTTACTGCCTCTCCTAGCCTGGCTGATCTATCATCACCATGCGACGGGACGGTTCTTCGGCAACGCCGAGTTCTACCGCTACAACGTCACCCAGGCTCTGAGCCCGCTGCGTTTCGTCCTGGCTTTAGGGTTGCGGTTGTGGGCTCTGCTCGGCATCATGAACATGCTGGCCCTGACCGCGGCCATGATCGTAGCCATGCGTTTCCCTCCGGTGGTGGACGAAACCGGCGAGCGAAAGCGCATCGCGATCCCCGTGCAGCTTCAGTTTGCGTTGATCATGCTGGCCTATGTGATCACGTTTTCCCTGCTGGGCGGCGCCATGCTCACGCGTTACCTGCTTCCCGTATACCCGCTGGTGATCATCATCGCCATGTCAACCTTGCGCCGGCGGATCCTGCGCTGGGAGTGGGCGGCGGCGCTGATCGTCATCGTCTTCGCGCTGGCGTTGTTCTTTGACCCTCCGTATCGCTTCGCCCCTGAGGACAACCTTACCTATCGGGATTTCATTCAGCTCCATTACCGCGCGGCCAAGTTTCTGGAGCAACACGAAAAAGAGTCCACGGTGTTGACCGCGTGGCCGGCGCAGGACGAGCTGACCAAGCCGTACCTGGGATACGTGTCCAGCCCTTTTCAGGTGGTTCCGGTCCGGGATTTCACTGTGGAAGAAATGTTGCGCGCGCGGCAGATGCGCGGACAGTACCAGGTGGCTTATTTGTTCTCCACCAAATACGAGGCCAGCACGTGGTTTCGCTCAGAGCTGTGGGAGAAGCTCAACCGGAGGTTCTTCGACTATCACCGCGACATATCGCCCGAGACCGCGGCGGAAATGCTGGGCGGCAAGATCGTCTATCTGGCCAGGAGCAAGGCCGAGTGGGTGGCCGTCGTGGAGATCGAGCAGCCGTCGCGTCTCGCTTGCTTCAAAGACCTTACCGCTGATGAACGCTGATGGCGCTGATTTCCACTGATCAAAATCGTCCTCTCGCCTTTCAAGACGTTCTGCACGCACCCTCTGGTTAAGGGCCGCGATCTCCCAATCCCTGTTTTTCATTTCAAGCCCAACATCCCTCCGGCGAAGCATTCTACCACCGCGTGGTGCTCTGCTACTTTTGGCTTTGGCCGACATCTAAGTCAGCTGGAAGGTTCAAATCTTCGGGTGAGAAAGGGGGTGCACAACGATGGAAGGGTATTTGCAATCCCTAGTACTTCTTGCCCTCGGCTCAGCAATGGTCTACAAGGGCCAGAAGTTGATCCGCGAAGCTAACCGCCAATTGCGGCGATAGCGCCGTTGCGCCGGGCCAGGAACCCAATTTTTCGACTGGGCGCGAGAAACAGGAGATTCTCGCGCCCAGAGACAGGCCCTCGGAAGACAACCCGTTGGCCTGAGTGGCGCGCACGACCGGGTACAACGTCATAATCGGTGATCCTCAGCAACTCCCTACCAGTGAAATCGGTGCCATCCACGGCACCCACGGCCAGCCGGGGCAGGCGCCGGGACAAGGTCAGTGGTACGGTTCTCTTGCCCTGGCTCTAGGAAAGTACGCGCACCACGGCGATCTGGATCGCCGGGCTGTACCAGAGGTAGCGCGCGATCGAGAACAGAGAACTCGCCAGACGAATCTGTGAACGTGGGTCGGTAATCATTGTCCGGTTCCCGCCTTAGCTGGCTTTGGCCTCCACGGGAGTTGGTGTAAAGGCCTCTTCCTTCCTGGATGGCATCACCCGCATCCTCTGCCAGTCATAGGCGAACTCCTTGCCGCAATCCAGGCACACGATGTACGTGCCCTTTTGTGAAGCTCCAGAACGCCGCTGTCCCCGCCTGCTGGTCAGGGGGAAGGTCGTGCGTTTGTGCCAGCAACCGAATAAAGCGTCGAGTATCGTCACCGTTTCTCCTCCGTATCCTGGGATCCGGTGGATGTCCCACCGTTATCCTTCATCCTTTTAATTCTTTGTCCGGGCGCACAGATGTCCGCCCAGTACTTTCGTTACCTATCTAGTGTGCTTAAACCCGCGTTCGTTTCAGTGGTTTCCCACAGAAGCGACAAAAAATGGCCATCCTGGGCATCTCGTCTGTTTTCAATGCGAGGAACGTTCAGCAGCGGACTCTCATGCGGGCGGGAAGTGTGAAGAAATAATAAGTCGCGCATTAGGAAGACAAGTGTCAGGGCACGACTTGAGCGTTTAGGACGGAGCGAACCTCGCGAGAAACGGCCTGCGCAGTCGTGGCGCGAGACAAACAACGAATTTCGGCTTTCAGCCGCTGGGCTTTTCTTTTTGTCGCTTCCCTTCGGCTCCGCTCTGGCCTGCGGCAGCAAGGAATTCTGTTCTCCCGCAGCCGATACTGCACGGCTGAAGCCAAGTTTGACACTTGTGTCGCGCGCCGCTATCGGACTGGTTCAAGGGCTTATGAGTTGGACTGAATGGCCAACTGGCTGGAGGCCCTGGGCAGATTCGAACTGCCGACCTGCGGTTTAGGAAACCGTCGCTCTATCCATCTGAGCTACAGGGCCTTGCATTTTATTGTAACCCGCAATTCTCACGCTTGCTGATGGCCCGCTCTCCTCGCTGAGCCAGTCGCAGCCCGGCTCCGTGTGCGTGAAGAGTCAATGCCAGACGTCTCAGCACGGCAGCGTTATCGCGTCGCGCGAAGTGATGCGATCCGCACCCTCAGACGGTGACCACTGCCAGACTGGAGAAGGCGGTCTGATAGAGATGCCCGTCGAGGGTAAGCAGCGTGTAGCCACGCCGGAAAGCGTGAGCACCGATCACGAAATCGGCCAAAATACGACGCGGGCCTGGATCGCGTTGTTTCCTTCGCCGGGCGGCATACGCCTGGAATGCCCGCCCGGCAGCTCGCCAGATCTCTTCGTCCAAATCGAACTCGACCGTCATCCCTGTATCCCTCACGAACTTATTGAGGAACGCTTCCGTTCGTCCTGGCGCAGCCATAAGTTCGGCAAATACCGGTGCGCTCAGGACCAAGGATCCCCGCACCAGTGCATCGTCAAGCGCGGTTTGGGCGGCGTTGCTGACAGCCCGGTTCCGGTCCCAAAGAGCAACAATCACGTTGGTGTCGACAGAAGTAGTCATCGCCCACGCATCTCTCGAATCCAGCGATGAATTGCCTTCTTACCGGAGCCCATATTTCGGTTGCCAATGCCCCGGTATTTCGCGAACGGGCTCGTGGTTCTCACCGGCCGCACCCGTATGCCGCCGTTGTCCGTTTCAAACAACAACTTGTCGCCTGGCTGGACCCCCAGGGCGCGCCGAACGGCAAGCGGCACGGTAATCTGGCCTTTGGTTGTGATCTTTGCCTGTTTCTCCACGATGGCCTTCCTTTCCTTACTTTATCACATCTGTCCTTACTTTTGGTGCTGGCGACCAAAAAGGCCGCTGGACCAACTCAGCCAGCGGTGCCCAGCAGGCGGCACCGTCCAAACCCAGATACCTGGCCTTGCCCGGACTCTGTTAAGCTTAAAGAGTCAAGGAAGCGGCCCGCCCAATGCGAGCTGTCTCGTAAACGGCAATGTTCGAATCCGGTCTCACCGATGATCCAGCGTCGCGCAAAGTGACGCGCAGGGTTTTTATCTCCTCCGCTGCGGCATTCGGCGCAGGCCTGTATGTATGGTGGTCTATGAGCAAAACTCAGTCTGCTGAAGCACAACGTCCTGACCAGAAGCCCGAAGAGGTAACGATTGTCGAGTTTTCTGATGCGGGCGAGCGCAAGGAAACGATCCATGTGCCCAAGGTCGTGAAGAGCGAGAGCGAGTGGCGCAAACAGCTTTCGTCCGACGCCTTCGAAATCGCCCGCCATGACGGCACGGAGATGGCCTTTACCGGCCAGTACTGGAACAACCACGATCCGGGTCTCTATCGCTGCATCTGCTGCGACACCGCGCTCTTCAACGCCAACACCAAGTTTGAGTCTGGCACCGGCTGGCCCAGCTTCTGGCAGCCGGTGGCGCGGGAGAACGTGGAAGAGACTCGTGACGGAAGCTTCGGCATGATGCGCACCGCGGTGGCCTGCCACCGTTGCGACGCTCACCTGGGCCACGTCTTCGAGGATGGACCCAAGCCGACCGGAATGCGCTACTGCATCAACTCGGCTGCGCTGCGTTTCGTGAAATCGTCCTGAAGGGAGATCGCTATGTATCGAGCTGCCGTAACCGCGGCTCTCGCTCTGCTTTGCTGTGGCGCGGTCATCGCCTGCAACGAGTCGAGCGCTGCTGTCGCCATTCCCAGCCCCGCCGTGGACGCACCCCTGGCCAAAGCCAAGGGCGCAGAAACCGCGGTGCTCGCCGGCGGCTGTTTCTGGGGCATCCAGGCGGTCTATGAACACGTAAGAGGAGTCACCGCCGTTAGGGCAGGATACTCGGGCGGCGCGGCCGGCACGGCGCAGTACGAAACCGTGAGCACCGGCACGACGGGACATGCCGAATCGGTGCAGATCACTTTTGACCCGTCACAGGTTTCCTACGGGCAGCTGCTCAAGGTGTACTTTTCCGTCGCCCATGATCCTACCGAGCTGAACCGCCAGGGGCCGGACGATGGCACGCAATATCGTTCGTCCATCTTCTATGCTAACGACGAGCAGAGGCGCATTGCCCAGGCCTACGTCGCCCAACTCGACCAGGCCAAGGTCTTTTCGAGACCGATTGTGACCCAGGTTGTTGCTTTGAAGGCGTTCTATCCCGCCGAAGCCTACCACCAGGACTACGCCGTCCACCATCCCGACGAACCTTACATCAGAATCAACGACCTTCCCAAGGTAGAGCATCTTCGCCAGCAGCTGCCTGAGTTGTATGTGGGGAAGTAGCACACGACCGGACGGGCGCACCTTTTTGTTCCTGTCATGTTGAGCGAGCCCGACTGAGCGCAGCGAAGATAGCGCGAGTCGAAACATCCTGACGGAGCATCCTCCGCTATGGCATTAGAGGGAGTCCTCTCGACACTGTTTCGTGAGAACGCCTTGCAGCTGCATTTACTCTCGAAACAGTCTCGGGATCCTTCGACTCGCCCTCGGTCGTACCTCCCCGGCTCGCTCAGGAAAACCAGGGTAAAGAGACACTAGCCGCCAGGGGCTAAAAAGCCCGCGATTTTGCTGGCGCTGCGCGGCACGGCTGAAGAGGTTGCGGAAAAATGAACCAGAGTGGTAACTCGCGCATTTCGTCGAACGACGGTTCAACAAGTTACGCGGCGAATTTTGCCACGAAATCACGTCAAATTAATTTCTTGGTTCATTTTTACGAACCTCTGAAGCCATGCCCTGTTACGTCTCGTGGCCTTGAGAAACTTCTATGCGACCCCCTGGACTCATGCCGATACTGACCCGTTATCGCAAAGATCGGTAAACGCCGTCCCCTTTTCCCCTCACAAATCTTAAGCAATCAAAATACGTCGATTGTGCCGAACTAGGGTCAAACATGGCAGTTCACGGATTCTTTCGGGGAGGGGGCTCACGTGGCACCGGCACTGATCTGGCTCATCCTGACGCTCTGCTTGCTGATCTCGGTGATCAAATACACCCTGGCGATGATTCTCAAGTGGTCGGTGCGCGGGGCCAAGGTCGAAAAGGACTACAGCTACCAGCCGACCGTGAGCGTCCTGATGCCTTGCTACAACGAAGGCCAGACGGTCTATGAAACCATCGAAAGCATCAGCAAGAGCAACTATCCCAACGAGCTATTTGAGGTAATCGCCCAGGATGACTGCTCGGCCGACGATAGTTACGAGTGGATGGTCAAGGCGCAGCGCGACTTTACCAACATCCGGGTGCGCGTGGGCCGCAACGCCGAAAACAGCGGGAAAGCGCGCACCGTGTGCAACGCCTTGCATCACTCGACCGCCGAGATCATCATCTCCATCGACTCCGATTGCATCTTTCATCCCGACGCCATCCGCGAGCTGACGGCGTGCTTCTCTGAACCCGGGATGGGATCGGTGGGCGGACGGGTCGGCGTCAGGAATCCTAACGCCAGCACCATCACCGCCATCCAGACGTTCATCTACTATGCCGCATTCCAGCTCTACAAGATTCCCGAAAACTGGACGCGCAG
Organism: Candidatus Angelobacter sp.; assembly: GCA_036521855.1. GTDB lineage: Bacteria > Acidobacteriota > Terriglobia > Terriglobales > Acidobacteriaceae > Angelobacter. The sequence continues at coordinate 25,847 of DATDGY010000072.1, read as the reverse complement.
CGTAGGCTGCATCAGCGGATGTCTGTACGCTATTCGCCGCGAATTGTTGCTGCAAATCGAGCCTAAGGTGCGCAGCCGGCACTGGTTCGGCATCCCCGTCAACCAGGGCGAAGACCGGTTCCTTACCCATCAGACGCTGCTCCACGGATACGGAACTTATGTCAACAATGACGCGCTCTGCTGGACCACCGTACCCACCACGCTGAGCGAATTGTTCAACCAGCAGCTGCGCTGGCGGCGCAGCGTGATCCGCGATCTCTTCTTCACGCTGCGGACGCTGCCCCAGCACGTGTGGAAGCTGCACCCCAACTCCGTGGCGACCCTGGTGCTGACTCCCCTGGGAGCGATCGTCGCGCTCTTGGTGGTGTTAACCATGCTGTTCACCAACCCGATGGCGTGGGCAGGGCCGGCGCCGCTGGTCGTATACCTGGGCATTGCCGCAGCTTTGGGCTGGGCCATCCGGAGATATAGCGCCCGCGAAGCGGTCAGGAATCCGCTGGCCTTCGGCGCCTACGTGGCCTGGTCGCTGGTCAGCAGTTTATTCATCACCACCCTGGCTCTCTGCACCATGGACTCCAGGGACTGGGGCACCCGAAACAAAGAACAGGAGGCATCCCATGGCGACGGAGACAGTCAAGAAAGCTAGCGCTGTTACCAACAAGCTCGCGAATATCCAGCCGATGGCCTATAAGTCGGTGCTAACGTTGTACCGGATCTTCGGAATCCTCACCCTTTACCTGGTGCTCGCCGGCGTGATTGCTTACGCCTTTGTCATGGGCTTCTATGCCGTGAACACTTCGTGGGCGGCGCCGGTGATTCTATCGCCTGCGGACGACAAGAGTCTCGACTTCACCGAAAAAATCGTAACCAGCAAACAGACTCTCGAAGACCTGAAGGTGGACAAGAAACGGCTGGACAGCAGCATCACTGAGATGACAGGGCACCGGACGTCACTTCTCAACCTTGATCCGGAGTTGCAAGCCGCCATCGCGCGCGAAAAGGCGCACGACCGGACCACGGGCCCGCAGCTCTCGCAGCTCGACCAGCAGAAGCAGGCGGACAATCTGAAAACCCAGGACGTAATGGCCCAAGTCAAGCGGGTGGAGGCCGCCATCGACAAAGATCTGGCCGCGGGCCTGATCACCAAGGGCGACGCCGCCACCCAGCGCGCGGCGCTGAACCAGGCGCAAACTTCTTATACCGACAGCAAGATCAATGAGGTTCTGCTGAAAGACAACATCTTAGAGAAAACCACGAATGGCACCAAGGCAGTGGACGTGCTGGACAAGCAAGCTGAATTGAAGTCCGAAATCGCGCAGCTTGATATCGCCATCAACGTGGCGCAAGAGCAGGCACGCGAAGAGTCCAAGCAGATTGACAGGCTGAAGAGCGCTATCAAGACCGCCGAGCAAACCCCTTACAACCTGAGCGTATCCGGCAAAAGCACCGTCTATTTCGCCTTCGTGCCCTATGACAACCAGGGCAGCGTCTCGGTGGGCGCTCCCGTCTATGACTGTTACCTGAACATGGTGGCGTGCCGCAAGGTAGGCACGGTGAAGCAGATCTTTTCGGGCGAAGAGCACGCCATTCATCCCATTTTCCGAACCGACATTCGCGGCTTTATGGTGCAGATGGACCTTGACCATCCTGAGTCCGCGAAATCGAAGACGGTGTTTCTGAACCGCAAACCGCTGTTGTTCTGAGGAGGCCGTTATGTGGCACAAGAGAATGTTGGTGAGCGCGGCGTTGCTGGTGATCCCGGCTGGGGCGTTGGCTCAAGATGCGAACAACACGAAAGCGCCGAATCTTCAAAGTGACCAGCAGGCGTATTGCGAATATGTTACGCAGCAGGCGGCAGCCCAACGCGACCTGCTGCGTACGCCCAGCGCCGTGGCCGGCGTGACTCAGCCCAACACCGGGTTGCCTATGCAACTGGTCTGGGGGCTCTCCAGCAGCCTTTCCGACATCCGCAAGGCCGGCCTGACCATGGATGTGGCGCGCCAGAACTGCCAACTCTACACGGCCACCACGGCAGCGCAGCAGAACATTCAATATGCGCTGCCCACGCTGGAGAAAGAAGCGCTGCAACATCGTCTTGACCTGATCCAGGAGGCGTCGGCCAAGCTGGATGGGCTCATGACCAGCGCCAGCAAAATGGTGGCCGCCCAAGACCTGACCCGGCCCATGCTTTTCTCTCTTCAAACCACGAAGATCAAGCTCGACGCGGACCAGGCGGACACGCAATCGAAGATCGCCGCGCTCTACACTCCGGATCTGACTGATCAGCCGCTGAAACAACTCGTCGCCGAAAAGCAGACTGATGAAGCGACGGAGCAGGACGCCATCGCTAAGCTCAATCGCCAAAATAACTGGGACGTTTCGCTTTCCATCGGCGCTCATCAGCAGATCAACCCGCTGGTGGACAACAGCGGAGCTTATGGTGCGGTCACTGTGAGCTACAATCTCTCGAGCCACGCCATCAACAAGCATCTGGACCAGGCCGCGGATGCTTATGCCGCCTGGAAGAAAGTGCAGGAAGGCGATGTTGCCCGCAATGCCGAGGTCCTCAAGAAGCAGGTGACGGACGGTATTGCCGTACAAACCAACAAGCTCAAGTCGCTTCAGGACCAACAGAAGCTGGTTGATGGCAACTTGCAACTGGTGGCTGCCGCGGACACATCGGCAGCCCTTGACTTCCGCAACCAGCTCGTCTCGGCGCAGTTGCTGCTGGGCATTGAGGTCGGCGACGCCAGCTTCAGACTGGACGAGTTGCAGGAGTTCTTGAGCAGCAATTACTAGATCCGCGCAGTATTAGCGAGCAGGCTTGCTCTTTCCAAACCCCCATCCCTGGCTTTCCTGAGCAAAAGCGCCTGAAAGCCGCATCCCGCATTCGAGTGATGCACGCGGAGTCGAAGGATCCCGAAAGTGTTTCGAGCTTCAATAGTGCCTCAAGGCGTTCTCACTAGACAGCCTTGGGGAGAATTCCCCACAGCAACATGGCAGACGACACATCCTCGGGATCCTTCGACTCCCCCTCAGTCGCCTGGCTCCTTCGGAGTCGCTCAGGAAACCCAGGGTTAAAAAAGGTCTCAAAAAACACCTGCATTGTTTGTTCATTGGGAGAGAGCGCGGAGCGAGGAGGACGAGTCGAACCAAGCCCCGGCCTTCCCTTTCTTCCGTCACAGGCGTAGTCTGTTGCGGTCGAGCGGGAGCAGGAAAACAAGCCACTTCCTGCCGATAACACTATGTGACGCGAGAGTAGTTATGAACCCTCACACTCCCCCAGCCCTTCCCCTGCGCAGGCAGTTTCTGCGCAAGTTGTTGTGCGCGGTGCTTCCGCTCGCGCTTTTTAGTTTGGTCGCCACCGCCCAGGCTGCGGCACAGAATAACGGCCACGGCAACAATCGCGCAGCAGCGGTCCTGCAGATTCAAGCGCAAGTTGTGCCGGTTACGTATCCTCCGCCGGCACGAACATCGGAGCGACCTCCTGGCGGCGTCGTCTACAGCCTGCCTTCAAGCGAACTTGCGATGACGGTTGTCGAAGAAATCCACGTTCTGACCGGAAGTGATGCGATTGCGTGGCTCCGAGGCCAGCCGGGGCAGGTCGTGATCTTGAAGACGCTTACCGTCGTGCCCCAGTAGAAGCAGCGCGACCGCAAGGACCGATTCACGCGGCCGGCGGTCTTGCCTGGTTGCGGCCCGTTTAAGGAGTGCCACCGGCTGGCTTGATCTTCTCCGCGTTCGCCGGCGGAACTGGAGTGTTGGCGGGTTTGGAAGCGGGCTCAACGGTTGTGGCCGGCGCAGTGCTCTTGCTCTCCAGCTTGAGAGCGTCATCGCGGACCTGCGCGGCTGACTTGCCTACCAGGTACGGAACCAAGTCAGGATTGCTGATCACGATGGTAGCGCCCTGGACCTGAATCGGTTCGCTGGGCATGTGCACCGATCCGCTTGGGACCTTCATTCCTTCGGGCAGGGGCCGCAGCGGGACCAAGGTGATGGTGAGGTCCCCCGCCGGCAGATCGCGCAGCAGGAAATTTCCATACGCGTCGGTCTTGGCGATAACCGACCCCGCGGTAATTTGAATGTCGGCCATAGGAACCAGTTTGTATTCGCCCGCGCCAGCGGGAGTCTGCGCGGCGCCGCCGGCTTGTCCGCCGGCCTGTCCTACTCTCTTGCCGCCCTGGGACTGTCCTGCACCCGGGGGCACGCCCGTGACGTTCAGCTTGCCGGGATCGACAGTGGGGTCGGCTGAAACCTTCAGGAACACGCGGCCGGCAATCGAGCGCAGTGCGCGCACCGGCACGTCCTGGAGTACGTTGGAAACGGGGCTGACATGGAGCTTGAACGAATCGGCGGGAAGCGTGTAGTTCGCGGGCAGCGACGCCGGATCGATGGTAAGCGTGTAGTCACCGGGAGGAAGGTCATCCACCTCGTAGTCGCCGACGCCTTGCGTAGTGACGGTGCGCTTCTGGCGGCCGTCGTCCAGAACCATGCGTACCCCCTGCATCCCCTTGGAGTCGGGTTGCCGCTTGCCTTCGAAGCGCAGGTCATTGAAGACATTGCCCATCAGCCGGGCGAAGTTGACGACCCCAAAATCGGCGATCGCGATTCTCTGCCGAATCAGGTCCACGTTCACTTCGTTGCGCGTGGTCATGCGCACGGGTTCGCGGAACTGGGTGAGGCTCAGGAGGACTTGATGTTCGCCGCCGGTAACGCCGGAAAACTTGTATCGTCCCAACTCATCGGTGATGGCGACGTCGCCGTTCTCCAGCCGCACCTCGATGCCGGGTAGTCCGCGGTCACCGGCGCTGAAGACTCCGTTGACTTTGTTGTCGCGGAAAACCCGGCCTTCGATGACGCGGTCGCGATGCGTGGGCGAAAAGGAAACGGGCATGGCGCTGAAGAACTTGGTAAAGCCGAAGGAGAGAATCGTGGTCCGCTGAAGTGTGACCCCTGGCTTCGCCAGCACCCAAAGCGTATTCAGGCCTGAAGTCAGCTGGAGCGTCGGGCGCACCTGGTACATCAAGCCGTAGCCAAAATACGGCGCCCATGAATCTGTGTGCCCGTTGTTGATCTGCGCGAAAGACGAATTTGGATTCAAAGTCAACTTGTTCGCCAAGCGAAACTGGCCGGTGCAGGAGACTGCGGTGCTGATCGGCTGTTGCGCGTTCAGCAAGGCCCGGATTTCCGGCGGCAGATTGCCGGAATTGACGAATGAGACCGGGTCGCTCAAGAAAAGTGTTTGCAGGGCCGGCGACAGCAAGGCCAGCTCTGAATTGAGCTTTTGTACCAAGGAAGGATTGGAGCGGTCATGTTCAAACGCCGCGACCAAGCTTCCACCTTTGACCGGGAATGAAACAGAATCACGGAAAGAGAACTGGTCCTCCGAGTTCACCTGCAAGGGATCTTGGAGTGAGCCGACTGTAATCTGGGCATTGTTGGAGACCCTTTGGGTCATTTGCGAGTGCCAGTTGATGTCGATACGGTTACCCGTGGAAGGATCAGTGGTGAATCCCCCGCTGTTCCGGCTATAGGCATAGTTGAAGCTCAAGTCTTGATTCTTGGTGATCTTGGCGGTGAACCCCGGGCTCACATAATCCGAACTGCCGTCGTGAATGATTGCGCTGATGGCTTTGGTGATGGTGTGCTGGTAGCTGACAAACTCAGTCAGCCGCTCGGAACTCTTGAACGTCCATCCTCCCTTGAATGCTGAGGTGCCGGCCAGGATCGACTCAATCTGGTTAAGGGGAAACAATGAAGACGACATGGTTGCCGACCCGTACACCAGCATTCTGCGTCCGCTATACGCGAACTCTCCGCGTCCCAGACCGCCGTGGTTGCTTATTCCGCCGATCATTTGGGCCGACCACGCTTTGCTGGGCAAGAAAGTCACGCCGGCGGTCTGCATGACGTTATTGCGCCTTCCCGTGCTCAATCCCAGGAAATCCAGCGGCGCATTGATGAAAGCGGTGTTGGCAAAAACGGCCAGCTTGTCCGATTCTCTGTGCTGAAAAGAGAAGCCGGCTACGTCGCGGGTGGAACCAAGGGTCAGAAAGTAATAGGGGATGGTAGTTCCGCCATAGAGAGAGTACTGGTTGTCGCCGCGGCGCAGGGTGACTCCGCCGCCGCGCAATTGCAGCATGTCCGAATAAGAAAACGGGCTGAGAAAACGCTGCGAGCTGTCGCCGGTAAGACTCGCGCTGAAGTCCATGGCGTGAACATCGACGCCCGGAGAGTGATAGAGGATGGTTGCTTGACGGATATTGACCGGATGGCTGCCCTCGTACGTGTAGTCCTCAATCTGGCTGTTGAAGTCCAGGCGGCTGTCCTTGCTGAAGGGTTGCGACCAGGAGAAGCTGTTGAGAAGGGCGAGAGTGCTAATCCCATCGCTGCGGGAGGTCTGGACGTTCGACCCAAAGCTTCCTTGCACCATTTCTCCCTGGCGCCGCAGCAACGACGGTGAGATCGGAATCACCGGCCTTTCGATGACACGGACCCTCATGCTTACGGGCTTGCTGCCGACGTACCCAAGAACCACCGTTTCGCCCCGTTCCAGCCCCCAGATTTGTACTGTGTCATTGCCGGATTCAACCCGAGCAATGTCCTGGTCGAGCACGATCAGGTTCGTAATCCCGGGAACCGCGACTGTGCGCGATGATTTCCAGTAGACTTCAACCAGCGAAGGCGGAGCGGCGTCGCCGGCCTGGGCGAGCATGGGTGAGCAGACGGCAATCGCCGGCAGCAGGATCACCACCGCAGCTGCCAGGATTCTGATTTGCCGCCGATGCTCCATCTTCACCATTTCCTTACTTCTTATTGCGCGCTGACCGTAAACGGAATCTGCTGGGTCTCGATGCGGTCTTCGCCATAGGAAAGCGTCAGCACCGCGGTATAACTGCCGGCGGGAAGCGTTCCCGACCAACTCACATGCATGGAATCTTTCTGCCCCGGCAAGAACCTTTTCTCTTCACTCTCGGCTTTGGCCACCAGCTTGTGGTTGGCGTCCAGGACAGCCACGCGAGGCAGCGGGAAAACATGCACGTTGCTGCCGTTCGACACGTCAAAGCTTAGATCCAGCCCGCGACCCGGCGTGGGCGGGCTCAGCTTAATGTTGCTCACCTCGACCTTGTACTGCTCACTTTTGTCCGCGCTCAGCAATACCAGGCAACCTAGCCGTATGTTGGTAAAGACCGTCTTGCCGTCCTTGGTCTGGTCAGGTGACAGCTGCGGCTTGGATTGCACGAACAGCACCGCATAATAGCCGCCCTGTGCGTCGACCGGAGGCGTAACCACCGCCTTCATTTTTTGTGTTCCGCCGGCAGCGACTTCAAAATGCTCGGGGACGAACTGGATCCAGTTCGCGGCCGACCGCGGCGAGGTACCCGGGACGGAGAAGACTTTCTCGTTGTTATCGTTGTACCAAAGGTCGGTGATTTGCACGCTCATCTCGATCGGACTTGCGCCGTTGTTGACGGTGGAAAGCTCAAACTCAAAAGGAACGCCGGGCTTGAATTTCTCCACGACTTGCGCGGGCGCCAGGCCCAAAGATTGCGCCCAGTTCGTGCCAGAAAAACTCAAGACCGCCAGCAAGAAGAAAGCTGCAGAGGATGGAATGCGATATCTCATGTCAGGGCACCGTCATGGTAAAGGTGAGTGTTGCGTTGTCTGTTCCGGTAAACGAAGTTGCACCGTTGGTGTTGGCCACAAACAGACCGAGGTATCGTGTGATCGAGGTTCGATCGCCAGCGGTGGTTGCAATCTGTGTGGGCGCCGCAACGTTGGTGGAAATCGCCGTGTAAGGTCCTGCACCGGCGGCTGCATCTTCGGCCTTCAGAACCGCGGGGTGGGCAAAGTTCGTGCTCACATACGCCTTGATGGTGGCCGTGGTCGAACTGAAATCCGTAAACACGGGATTGAGCAAATACGGAGTGGAATAGATGATGCCTCCGGCGCTCGCGACCGTGGTCAATCCCGCTCCCGGGCCAATGCCGAGGCCATTCACGTTGCCGAAGGCCATGGAATAATCAGCCGCTGGCGTCACCGTCAAACCGCCCGTGGCCGTGCCTAAAGTAAGCCGCACCGCAACCTGGACCGTATTGTTCGGCGTGCCGTTGTATGTCCAGGTAGCCGTTGCCACCACCCTGTTGGTGGTCAAATCGGTCATGGAGTAACTAATCACGGCAGCGGTGTCTACGCCAGCAAACGCTCCGGCTCCGTCGTTATCGGGAAGAAACAGGCCTATCCCCACCGTGACTGTAGCGTTGCCCATGCTGGCCACCACAATACTGGGCCCCGCGGCGCTGGTGGACGTGGGTGAGTACCCGCCGGACGTGTTGCAAGCTGCTGTGCTTGGGCAATTCTCGGGCACCAGCGCCAACGGATGGTTGAAGTTGGCGCTCACGTATGCCGTAAGTCGCGCCGTATGTCCTGCCGGCAGCCCCGTGAACTGCACCTGATATTGCGAAAAATAAATCGCGCCGTTGGCGACAGCGGTTACCTTAAGCCCGGTCTGTGGCGCGCCGATGCCGAGAGCGTTCATGTTTCCAAAAGTATTAATGTAGTCGGTGCCCGTCAGGACGCCGGTAATGCCGCCCGGCGAAGCCAGCAGGTTGAAAGCTCCCTGGGCCAGCGCAGCCTTTGGGGTTATGAGGACGGCCAGGACCAGAATGACAAGAGCGGCGCTGGAAAACGGTGACGGAGCAAACGCCTTTCCACATTCCTCATCGACAGAACGCGGTTGGCGTTGGCTCCATTCACTGTGTACTGCTCTCATCATTCCGGCTCATGACCATAAGCTTGCGGCTATTAACGATACGGGGAGAAAGCTATCTAGTTGATCGTCATGGTGAAGGTGACGGTTGCCGTCGTGGTGCCGGTCAAGCCTGCACCGTTGGTCGGGGCAATCGACACACCGATGAAACGGGTCAAGGTTCCCGGGCTACCCGCAGTCGTCATATCAGCGGCATTGGCGATTGTGTCCTGGGCACCGACGACAGTGGACATGGCCGCGAAGGAACCAACGCCAGCCGGAATGGCTGAGGAGTTCGCCGGATTTGAACGGACCACGGAGAGATTGGCGAGCGCGAAATTCGTCGATACATAGGCCGTAATGGTGGATGCGGCGGTAGTCGCCTGGCTGGTATAAACCGGATTGAGAGTGTAGTCCGTCCAGTAAAAGGCATTGCTCGTACCGGGAGTGGCCGGAGTGAATCGGTTACAATTTCCGGTGTTAATGCCCAGGGCGTCCACATTGCCAAAGTTCATGGTGTAGTCCGGCGGGTTGGCGCCAGCGGCCACGACGCAATGAAGGGGCGCCGTTGTGCCGGTACTCAGGGTCAACTGCACGGCCTTCTGGATGGTGGCGGAAATCTGAAGGGTTGGCGAAACTGTATTGGTGTTGACCGCTTGCGTACCCGCGAATGCCGCCGTCGTCAGCGCGAGCACAGCAAACAGCACAAATAGGTTCTTCTTCATGGAATCTTCTCCTCGTATCTTGAACTGCGTCCTTTCGATTACGAATGGACACTGTCCCGTTTCGTCCCTACATTCTCCGAGACGCTGCGCATTCCCACAACGGTACTTGGGTAATACGTTATGAGCATTGGCTTTCCTAGGGTTTTCTCACGAGAAAAACGGGGGTTACTAAAGTGCAATAGTGTTTTTAAAGAGGGCCGTGTGCGGTTGGGTGGGAGGATTCAAGTCGGGCGATGCAGGCGCTTCGCCTCGTGGCCCTCGAAGCCAATAACTCCACATCAGAATTGAAGAATGCGCAGCGATTGGGGCCCCGGAGGCTGGACGATCGGGTCAGTTCTCGCGTTCGGAAACTGCCGGGCGGACGGAAGCAAACGAGCGCGAGCCGCCCGGACCGAGACGCTACTTTTTCTCCGCAGCCGCTTTGGTTTCCTGGGCGATCAGTTGCTGCATGCGCACTTCCAGTTGGGCCAGTAGGACTTCCATACGTTTTTGCTGAGCGGCCCCCGCCACCTGCATGCTTTCCTTGATCATGGCCGGCTGCTCATGCAGAATCTTTTGTCCCGGAGGCGAGGAGTAGAACGCGATCAGGGCGCGGACGTCGCTCCGTGTCAGGTGCCGCTGGTAGACGGGCACCAGGTCCTGGATCAGGTCGTCCAAAGAAAGATCCTTGAAGACGTCATCCACAACGAAGTTCACCGATTTGAGCTGCGCCGGCGTAGGGTCGGGGACCTTGTCGCTGAAGGTTTGCGCGGCTCCGGCCTTCACCTGCTGCTTCATGGCGTCCAGGGTGATCTGCAATTCGTCGCGGACGCGCAACAGCACCAGCAGTTTCAGGACCTGATCAGGACTGGGCCGGGCGTCAGCCACCGCCGGCTGGACGGCGCGGGCTTTTGCTGCCGGACCTGGCGACGGCGCCGCCTGCTGGGCGCACACGGGACCGGCAACCGCCAGAAGGACGAACGCAAAAAACAGGATGGAGAGAGTTCGCATGACAAGTTCACCTCAACAAAAGAATGAAGTTGCTTGGGGCGCTCGGCTCACGGCATCGGTCTCAAGCGGGCTCCACAATTGGTGTAGCCTGCAACGTCCTTTGCACCAGGGCTAAAGCCCGGGAAAAAAACAACACCCTTTTCGCGGCCCTAAAGGGCCGCTCTTCCACCGCCTCGCCCCCCAGAAAGGGGCGCGCTTCCACCTGTTCGCGGTCCCTAAAGGGCGCTCTTCCACCGGCTCGCGCCTCCCAAGGCCGCGCTTCCACCGGCTCGCGCTCTCAAAAGGCCGCTCGTCCATCGGTTCGCGCCCAAAAGGTCGCTCTTCCACGGGTTTGCGGTCTTAACGGGCCTCTTCCACCAGTGAGGGACATAGCAACTCTGGAACCGATTCTACGCCCCTTGCGCCTGGCCTGGGTTCGGCGACACCGGCTTCAGGTCCGGCAGTTTCTTGAGCAGCGCCGCCGCGCGACGAAACCACGGCCGCTCGCGGCGCTTCAGGTAGCGGGGCATGGTGATCTTCTTGGCCAGGACTTTCTGGGCCCACTGGCGGGCCTCGGCCGTTTTTCCCTGCACGGCCAGGAAGCGGGCGTAGTTGTATTGCGTCTCCGACAGCGTGGACGTCTGGGTGACCTGCTGAAACAGCGCGTCGGCCTGCTCCGTCCTTCCGGTCTGCGACCAGGCGAAGGCCAGCAGTCCGGCAGCCCGCTGATAGTCGTAATTGCGGTCCTTCTGGATCACGTGTTCCAGGTCAGCGGCTGCGCTGGGAAAATCGCTGAGCTCAAGTTCGCAGATCGCGCGCCGGTAAAAAGGATCGGGAGAATCGGTGCGCGTGGAGATGGCCCGGTCGTAGCACTCTTTGGCTTTCTGAAACTTCTTTTGTTCGAGATAGAGATCGGCCAGTTCTTCATAGTTCCCGGCGGAAGGATTGTCGAGAATCAGCACTTCCAACTGGCGGATCCGTTTGCGATGGGAGAAGATGCGAAACTCCTGGCGCAACAGGCCGAGGTCGGGCAGCACCTCCATCACGATGTAAACCAGCGCCCCGAGCCCTCCGCCCATCATGATGATCCAAAGCCAATACCAGTCGGGACGCCGGCGGATGAAGTGCACGATGGCAATCAGCATCAAAGGTAGTCCGAAACTGTAGTTGCCGAACAAGCCCATGGTGCCGGCCAATATAGCACAGCTACTTGGCTCGCGGATGAGTGCGGTCGTAGACCTCCATCACCTGCGTCATGGAAAGCTGGGTGTACTTCTGGGTGGTGGAAAGGCGCTCGTGGCCCAGCAATTCCTGGATCGCGCGCAGGTCGGCGCCCTCGCTCAGCATGTGCGTGCCGAAAGCGTGACGCAGAGTGTGAGGATGGATGTCCGGCGGCAATCCCTTGGCCACGGCGATCTGCTTCACAATGCGCCCCACGCTGCGCGTGGTCAGCGGTCCGCCCCTGCGGTTGACGAACAGCCGCCGGGTGACTTTGCGCGTTTCCTGAAGAATTCTGTGCCGGACGGCGCGATACTCCGCGAGAGCTTCGGCGGCCGCGCCCTCCAGCGGGACATAGCGCTGCTTCTTCCCTTTCCCGCGGACCAGGACCACGCCGTTGGCCTCGTCAATATCGCCGAGTTCGATGCCCACCAGCTCCGAATTGCGCAGGCCGCAACCGTACAGCAGCTCAAAGATCGCGCGGTCGCGTTCGGGCAACGCGGCGTTCTCCGGCATGGGACTGTCGAGCAGGCCGTTCATCTCGGCGAGCGTCGGCACGCGCGGCAGTTTCTTGGGCAGACGCGGCGTAGCCACCAGCTTGGCCGGGTTTTGCTGCACGATGCCTTCTCGCGCCAGCCACTTGTACATGGAGCGCAACGCCGCCAGCGCCCGCGCTACAGAAACTTTGCTCAGCCCGCAGCCGTGAAGATGAGAGAGAAATCCGCGAATGGAGACGTGGTCCACATCTTTCCAGCGCAGCTCCGGACCAAGATACTGAGCGAACCGGCTAAGCTCGTTGCCATAGGCGCGCAGTGTGTGCGCCGACGCGTGGCGCTCCCCGCGCAGCGAATCCAGGAATTTCCTGATTCCTTTGCCGATCTCGGGATTGATCTGGTTCGGCGCCGGTTTCATTGAGTGATCTTTCCGCCGCGTTCTTCTAGACGGCCTTTCCCCGTCTTTTGCCTCGGGGATGGAACTCGCGATAGACGTGCTTCAGCCGATCCAGAGCCACGTGGGTATAGACCTGGGTGGTGGAGATGTCAGCGTGCCCCAGGATGGTCTGGACGGTCCGCAGGTCGGCGCCGTTTTCCACCATGTGGGTGGCCAGGCTATGCCGCAGCATGTGCGGGCTGGCATGGCGTCCCGCAGCCCCGTCCGACGCTGCGCCCACCATCTGCCACACGCGTTGCCGCGTCAACTTTCCGCCGCCGCGCCGGACAAACAGCATGGGAGAAACGCGTCCTTGCAGGAGCCGAACACGCCCATCTTGCATGTAGCTGCCAATCGCCTCCTGGGCGGCGCGCCCTAGCGGCACCAAGCGTTCCTTATCACCCTTACCGCGCACCAGCACGTGCCCCAGCTCCAACTTCAAATCTTCCAGCTTCACGTTGATGATCTCGGAGACCCTCAGCCCACCCGCATAGAGCGTCTCCAGGAGAGCGCGATCACGCTGCGCCAAGGCGATTGCCAGTTGCGATGCTGCGGAAGATTCGGAAGCAGGCCGGTTAGCCAGGCTGGCATCCGCGATTTGCTTGGTCTGCAGCATGGCCTCGATCTCGCTCCCAGCCAATGCTTTGGGCAGCACCTTCCATTGCCGCGGAGAATCGATCTCGAGGGTCGGATCGTGCTTCACCATCCGATCCAGCAGCAGGTACTTGTAGAAGTGCCGCAGCGCGGAAAGCTTGCGCGCTACGGAGCGGCCACTTACTCCGTTGCCAAGCAACTGGCTGAGAAAAGCGCGCACGTCATCGCGACGGGCCTGCATCAGCTCTCTCCGTTTCGCCTCCAGGAATTCGCTGAACTGAACCAGGTCAGACGCATACGCGTCAACCGTCAATGTCCCCAGACCTTTCTCGACCTTCAGGTAGTCGAGGAAGCCGCGGACGGTGCGCTGGTTTGCCGAGTTCACTCGTCCAGTATCTATTGTTTTTCTGACCGCCAGTAATAGCCGTCGAGATTCGGTGCGTCGAGCGGTTGCCAGAATCAGAGGGCATCTCGATCGATCGAGTGACCGGCGCAAGTCCGGTGGCAGATTGCAGCGTTAATGACTTAAACGACTGGAGAACAGAGACTTAGGAGGGGCTTTGGGCAGGCTGACCAAAGCAACCGGCATGGTTAATAATATTTATGTACCAATGCTTGACATGTCAATATTATTGATATATATATCAATATTATTGATTTACTGCCTTAGGTAGACATGCCATCGGAGGAAAGGCACGGAGCATGGCGCCAGAACAGAAAACTCGAGAGTGGCAGGATTTAACGCAGCTTACCCAGGGCCGTCCCATCATCGTGGAGCGAGTCCGGCTTGCGGAAAAGGACGTCGCTATCGAAGGAAGTTTCGAGCTTCCGCAATTGGCCCGGCTCGATCTGGAAGACCAGGTCTTCATCACCGCCTTTGTCCGCTGCCATGGCTCCATCAAGGAGATGGAGCAGGTTTTTGGGGTAAGCTACCCGACCATCAAATCCAGGCTCACGCGGATCGCCAACAGCCTGGAATTCGTGGAAACCGACCCGGCGCCATCGCAGGCTGAGATTCTGGACCGGCTCAAGCGCGGCGAGATGACCGCGCAAGACGCCATCCGCGAACTGGAGGGTTTGAAATGATTCCGCTTCTTGCTTTCATCCGCGTGCAAGCCCGCGCCCGGCTTTCGCGCAAGCTCAAACCACTTCCCGCGGCAAACATAAGACTATGGATTCCCTTGTTTCTGCTTTGGCTCTTGCTCTTGCCGTTCATGGTTGTGATCGTGCCGTTGATGATCGTGGTTTGCCTGGTGGTCCGCATCAATCCCTTTCGCGCGTTGGCATTTTTCTGGCAGGTATTCGCGGGATTGAGGGGAACGAACATAGAAGTGAACGATGGAAACGCCGCAGTTGTAGTCCGTATTTTTTAGGAGGAAATGATGAACGAACGTCGCAAAGAAGTCTTGCAGATGCTGGCCGCCGGCAAGATCACCGCCGACGAGGCCGAACGCCTGATCGCCGCCCTGGAAAAGGACCGAGAGGCTCCGGTGGGCGCGTCAGCAGCCAACTCTGAAACCCAAGTGAAAGCCAAACCCAAGTACCTTCGCGTGGTAGTGGATGCTGGAGGCGACTCTGAGATCGGGCACGCGTTTGGGGGATCGAAACACGGGCCCACCAAGGTCAACATTCGTGTGCCCATGCAGTTGCTGCGCGCCGGAGTGAAGCTAGCCAGCCTGATTCCGCCGCAGGCCCAGGTCTATGTGAACGACGCACTACGCGAGAAGGGCCTGACCGTGGACCTGTCACAACTCAAGCCGGAAAACCTGGAAGAGCTGATCGACGGACTGAGCGATATGACCGTCGATGTGGTGGACAAGGACGCGAAAGTCGCTGTGTTTTGCGAATAGTCGCGTTGCGACGGCGCGATAACTAACAGCTTATCTGGCTTTCCTGAGCGAGCACGAGGGAGGAACGAGTGAGAGTGAGTCGAAGGATCCCGAGGATGTGTCGTCTGCGATGTTGCCTTAGGGAATTCTTCCCAGGCTGTCTCGTGAGAACGCCTTGACACCGCATTCAAACTCGCAACATTCTCGGGGTCCTTCGACTCCGCGCCCATCACTCGCATGCGGGAAGCGGTCTTCGGGCGCTTCGCTCAGGAAACCCAGGGATGGGGACTGGACGCTGATAGCATCCTGATTTGTTCATTCCCCCTTTAAGCCCGCCTCGAGGCACACCGAGTGGTCGAAATGCTCTAGGTCAGCGACCCACCCGCTTCTTTTCCGGCATGACAAACGGCTTCTCTTCGATGCCGTTCATCCGCGCGGCACTCACAGCGTTCAACGCTCCTTCAGGCTCGTCTTCATGTTTGAAGAATGCATAGACCTCGCGCTCCTGCCGCTGGGTCTTCAGCTCTTCGCCAAGCTCGGCCAGTTGCGTTTTGCTGAATCCGGGCAGGCGCAGCCGGTAGTAGAGAAAGCTAGCCGTCGCGACTTTAGGCGCAACAATCTTCTCGCTCTCCGCCCAGCAGAGAGCCACGTTCTTCTTCTTCAGGATCTCGTAGGTCGCATCGACAAACCAGGTCTCGTGGCGAAACTCGAACGCGAATTGATAGGCCTGGGGCAGCAATTGCACAAACGATTCCAGCAAACCAGCGTCGGCCTTCAGGTTGGGCGGGATTTGCAGCAGAATAGGGCCCAGTTTTCCGGACTGGCGCATGGGCTCAAGGCTTTGCAGGAAGAAGCGCAGAGACTCATCCGCATTCTTCAGCCTCTTGAAGTGGGTGATGGATTGATGCGCCTTGGCGGCAAAACGGAAGTCAGGCGTGGTGCTCGAAACCCAGCCCGCGATCGCGCTGGCGGTGGGCATGCGGCGAAAGGTCGCATTCAACTCAACCGCATTCAGCCGCGTGGCATAGAACTCCAGGAATCGTTTGGACGGCAGCTTCTCCGGGAAAAACGCCGGCTTCCATGTCGCATAGGACCAGCCGGAAGTGCCAATGTACAGATCGCCCATGCTCTTACTTGTATATCAGATACTTCGAGCGCAGCTCGCGGAACTTCTGCAGGTCAGCCTGCCAGGATTGGGCGATGCTGCGGGGGTCGTCGCCACGCGACAAAGCGTCAAGAACTTCGTGGTTGACCAGAAGTCCGAGCATGCGGTCCAACTGCCAGTTGTCGGGATACAGTTTCCTGAGCCCGGTGGCCAGCTCGATGCCCAGTTCGGGCGCGTCGAGCAGGTTGCGGTCGGTAACGATCAGATTCACGCCTCCGCAAGACTGGCCGGAATAAGTGCCGCCGTTAGGAGTAAAGGTCACGGGCACAAAGCGCACACCGGCAATGAGGCGCGAGTTGAGATAGTCGGCGAAAGCATGGGGTTCGATCCAGGGCGCGCCCACAACTTCAAAGGGCGTGTCCGTGCCCCGACCGACGGAGATGTTGGTGCCTTCGATCAGTCCCACGCCCGGATAGAGCGTGGCTTCATTTACCGAGCGCAGGTTGGGTGAAGGATTCACCCACACGATCCCGGTGGAGTCGAACCAGTCGCCGCGCAGCCAGCCCTGCATGGGAATCACGCGCAGCCGTGCGCCTATCTTTCTTTCTCCATTGAAGAATTGCGCCAACTCGCCCATGGTCATGCCGTGTCGCGGCGGCACGGAATAGTAATTGGTAAAGTTCTCGACGCCCGGCTCTGAAACCGGTCCCTGCACGAACGATCCGGTGATGGGATTAGGACGGTCGAGGACGATCACCTCGATATTCGCCTGGGCCGCGGCCTCAAGCACGTAGCCCAGGGTGGTTTCGTAGGTGTAAAAGCGCACGCCGGCGTCTTGAATGTCGATCACGATGGCATCCAGCGTTTTCAGCACCTCGACGGGCGGGCGGCGCTTGGCATCGGTGCCGCCGTAAAGGCTGTACACAGGAAGTCCGGTAACGGTGTCGGTGGTGTTATCGGTGTGGATGGTGTCCAGAGCGCCGAAGATTCCATGCTCGGGGCTGAAGATGGCGGCCAGCTTGATGCCCGGCGCTGCCGCCAGAGCGTCAACGGTGCGATTGCCTTTGGCGTCTACTCCGGTCTGGTTGGTCAACAGGCCGATGGTCATCACGGGATCCGGCGATGACGTGTCACAGCACGCCCGCGTCTTGTCTTCCTTCTTGAGCAAAGCGAAATTGTCTTGTTCCAGAACATCGATTCCGGTGAGCACGTGCCCGTTGCGCGCGCTCATGTGGTGCGCCGAGGAAGCCAGCTCGTTGTAGCCGGTGATGGACAGGAACTTCTCGCTGCTTGGCGAAGTGACGTTGAGATTCAGCGCCGCCGCGACCGCCGTGGCTACCCGTCCGCGCAGGGAAACAACAGGAACGTTGGCCGGGCGCGGACGCACGGAGTTGGTAAGCAGGATGATATAGGTGTTGCTGTAGGGATCAATCCACATCGACGTTCCGGTATAGCCGGTGTGGCCAAATGAGCCCACCGGCAGCAGGGCCCCGCGATTCGAAGAGAACGGAGAATCGATGTCCCAGCCCAGCCCGCGCACCTCCACGGCATTCGGCGGCTGTTGCGGCGTAGTCATCTTCTCGATAATGTCCGGAGACAGGATTTTTTTGCGATCGATCATCGCCTGGGCGTAGAGGGCCAGGTCGCCCGCAGTGGAGAACACGCCGGCATCGCCGGCCACGCCGCCCATCCGCTGGGCCGTGGGGTCCTGGACGGTCCCGCGCAAAATCTCGTGGTTGCCGATGGCCAAGGTCTCCGCGATCTTCTTCTTCTCCGATACCGGCGGCAGAAAGCGTGTATGCGCCATCCCCAGAGGTTGGAAGATGTGGACTTCGGCATATTTGTCGAGCGTCATGCCGGAGAGGCGCTGCACCAGCTCACCGAGAACAATGAAGTTGATGTCGCTGTACACAAATTGCGAGCCGGGCGGATTCTGCAGCTTTTCTTCGTTGGCCATACGGAAAGCCGCGTCCCGGCCTTCCCAGGACGTCTTCAGATCCAGGTCCGGCTTCAGCCCGGAAAAATGGGTGAGGAGATCGCGGATGGTAACGGACTCTTTGCCGTTGGCGGCAAACTCCGGAATATGCCGGGAAACAGTATCCTCGAGCCGCAATTGGCCGTACTGAACCAAGCGCATGATGCTGGGCGCGGTGGCTACCACCTTAGTGAGAGAGGCCAGATCGAACATGGTGTCCACAGTCATCGGTTCGCTTTTGGGCGAAACCGCGCGGAACCCGAAAGCCTTCTGGTGCACGATGCTTCCGTCGTGCCCCACCACCAGTACTGCTCCGGTGATGCCGCCGGCGCTGACCTGCTCCTGGACGAGCGCATCCACGGCGGCCATGTTGACGGTCTCGTTCGCGCTGGCGGGCTTCTCCTTCGGCTTAGACTTCCTTCCTGCCGCTCGAGTAGTGCCGGCGGGCGAGAAAAGGCTGGTCACAAGAGCGAGAATCAGTAAAGGTACCGCGCGCGGGAATTTCATCTCTGAATTGAGTGTGTTATAAACCGGGAACAAAAGCAACTCGGTGGTTTCTCTGAACCAAGTTACCAACAGCCTGCTGTCCCCTGATTTCGCCAACCAGGACGAGCGCTTCCAGCGCGCCTTTGCCGTATTGCGAACCGGGATCGAGCAAAAGGCGTTTCCCGGGGCTTCGGTGGCCATCGCTCTCCAGGGACGATTGGTCGCCCTTAAAGGCCTGGGGTGTTTCACCTATGCCGCCACAGCGCCGATGGTCGCGCCGCAAACCGTCTATGACCTGGCCTCGTTGACGAAAGTCCTCG
This sequence comes from Candidatus Angelobacter sp., assembly GCA_036521855.1. Lineage (GTDB taxonomy): Bacteria > Acidobacteriota > Terriglobia > Terriglobales > Acidobacteriaceae > Angelobacter. The sequence continues at coordinate 6,947 of DATDGY010000072.1, read as the reverse complement.
CGACGACAACTGCCTGCATGATCTTGTACGAACGCGGAGCCTTGAGCCTAGAAGCGAAGGTCGAAGAAACCCTGCCCGAGTTTGAAGGCGGCGATAAACGCCGTTCGCAGGTCAGCTTCCGCATGTTGCTGGCCCACTCCTCGGGCCTGCCTGCCTACGTGAGGCTCTTTGAGACCGCCAAAAACCGCAGCGAGTTGCTGGACCTGGCTGCACGGGTCGCTCTGGTGGCCGACCCAGGCACGATTGCCGAATACAGCGACATCGGTTTCATCCTGCTGGGAGCAGCGCTGGAGCGAATCACCGGCGAGGCGCTCGAAGAGTTCTGTGAGCGTGAGATATTCTCGAGGCTAGGGATGAGATTCGCCACGTACCGGCCCCCTTCTTCATGGACGCCGCTGATTCCGCCCACGGAAGATGACCGCACGTTCCGGCATTGCGTGGTACGGGGCCAAGTCCATGACGAAAACGCCTGGGTCATGGGCGGAGTGGCTGGCCACGCGGGCTGTTTTGCTACTGCCCATGATGTCGCGGCCTTCGCCCAAGGCATGTTGAATGGCGAGGCGCCGTTGGTCCAGGCACATACTGTGGACCTTTTTACACGGCGGGAGGGCTCCCCAGCGGGCACCTCGCGGGCGCTCGGCTGGGACACTCCTTCCCCGCCCTCCCAATCCGGCAAGTACTTCTCCGCCCGTTCGTACGGGCACCTCGGTTACACAGGTACCTCTCTATGGAATGACGCTGAGCGGCAACTCTCTGTTACGCTGCTAACCAATCGCACTTGGCCGGACCGGAGTTCACAGGCCATCAAGCAGATCCGGCCGGCGTTCCACGACGCGGTGATCGAAGCGATCGATTCAGCGTCGCGCAGTAGAGCGTTTCGAATGGGCACCCCAGAACTCGAAACCGAGCGGCAGAACCTGGCCACCACCGACCTGGACACCATGCCCGCGCTCGAGATTGCCCGCCGGATCAATGATGAAGACAAGAAGGTAGCCGGCGCGGTGGAAAAGGCCTTGCCTCAGATCGCCCAAGCCATTGACGCGATCGCGGGGGCCATTCTAAGCGGCGGGCGGTTGATTTACGTCGGCGCGGGCACGAGTGGCCGCATCGCGGCGCTCGATGCTGCTGAGTGCCCGCCAACGTTCGGAACCGACCCCAAGTGTATCCGGTACGTGATCGCCGGGGGCGAGAAGGCACTGGGCCGGGCCACTGAGGCCAGCGAGGATTCCCGTGCCTTGGGGCGTCGCGATGTCGCCAGACTCCGGCCCGGAAAGCATGATGTTGTGGTGGGCGTGGCTGCCAGTGGGCGGACGCCCTACACCATCGCGGCTGTCGAGTATGCGCGCAAGAAGGGGGCAAGTACAGTGGCCGTGGTGGCCAATGCCGGTTCCGAGCTGGGCCGGGCGGCGCAGATCGAGATCGTAGCCGGGGTCGGGCCAGAGGTCCTTACCGGGTCCACGCGCCTGAAGGCGGGTACCGCGCAGAAGATGGTACTCAACATGCTTACTACAGGAGCAATGGCCCGCTTGGGGTACATTTACGGCAATCTCATGGTGAATGTACATACCAGGAATGAAAAGTTGGTCGAACGGGGCTTGGGCATCCTGGAATGGGCAGCGGAAGTGGACCGCCCAAGCGCGGCCCGCGCGCTCAAAGCCGGCGGTAACCAGGTGGCGGTCGCGCTGGTGATGCTGAAGACTGGATTACGAAAGTCCGAAGCCGAAAGAAAACTTAGGTCAGCTAAGGGAAACGTCCGAAAAGCAATCGAGAGCAAGTGATCTAGAATGCGGTTCTATTTTCGAAGTGGCGCGACCTCAGCCCCCGTTGAAGCTCCGCCAGAAGGAAGAATACCTTGGGTAGTCCGCGAGAGCTGAAAAAAATCTCCACTCCCGGCCATCCGGTTTGGGGCGAGAATGGACATAGATCGTCGTCGGGAAGCCTTATGGATAAATTCGTAATTCGCGGCGGCAATCCCCTGGTGGGGACAGTCCGGGTGAGCGGAGCCAAGAATGCCGCGCTGCCGGCGATGGCGGCGGCCATCTTGACCGAAGAGCCGGTGATTCTGGAAAACATTCCCGACGTGCGCGACATCCAGACCGAACGCAACCTTTTGGTCTCCATGGGCGCCGAAGTGGAACTGGGTTACGGACGCGCCCACCATCGCACCAGCATCTGCTGCCGCAACCTGGTCAATCCCCAAGCCGCTTATGACCTGGTCAAGACCATGCGCGCTTCCACATTGGTACTGGGCCCGCTGGTCGCGCGGATGAAAAAGGCCCGGGTTTCCTTGCCCGGCGGCTGTGCCATCGGGGCGCGGCCCATCGATCTGCATATTAAGGGCCTGGAGAAGCTGGGCGCCACCATCACCCAGGAGCACGGCTACATCGAAGCCTCGGCGGAGCGGTTGCAAGGCGGACACATCGTGTTCGAGAAGATCACCGTGACCGGAACCGAAGACTTGATGATGGCAGCGGCGCTGGCCGAAGGCGAAACCCTGATGGAAAACTGCGCCCGCGAGCCTGAAGTCGCGGACCTCGCCGCGCTGCTGAACAAAATGGGCGCCAGAATTGAAGGCGCGGGAACGCCTGCCATTCGCATCCAAGGCGTGAGCAAATTGCGCGGCGCCCGGCACAAGATCATCCCTGACCGCATTGAAGCCGGCACCTTCGTGATTGCGGGAGCGCTGGCGGGCGGAGATCTGATCGTCGCCAACTGCGATCCCACGCATTTGGGCGCCCTGCTCAGCAAGCTGCAGGAATGCGGAGTCAAGATCGCCAGCAACGGCCAATCGGTGCGCGTGATGAGCCCCGGCTCGCTGACCGCAGCCGACGTCAGCACAGAAGAATACCCCGGCTTCCCTACCGACATGCAGGCCCAATACATGGCATTGGCTACGCAAGCCGCGGGCACATGCGTGGTTACAGAAAACATTTTTGAGAACCGCTTCATGCATGCCCAGGAACTGGTACGCATGGGCGCGAATATCAAGGTGGAAGGCAGCCGGGCCACGGTACGCGGCGAAACGCCGTTAAGCGGCGCAGCGGTGCAATGCTCCGATCTGCGCGCCTCGGCTTCTCTGGTAATCGCCGCGCTGGTGGCGGAGGGCGAGACCATCCTCGATCGTGTCTATCACATTGACCGCGGTTATGAGCGCATTGAAGAAAAGCTGCGCAGCGTGGGCGCGCAGATCCGCCGTATCGGCGAAATGCTGCCGAAGAAAACCGCGGCCCCGGTCGGCGTGGCATAGGTCTGTTTCTTGATCCCGAGCACAGCGAGGGAACCCTTCCGCGTAGAAGATCTATAGGAAAAGTCCGTACCGCGTTTTCTACGGAATCAACCAGGCGCAAGATGTGTGATCGAACTAAGCCCCGAAGGCGCGAAATAATAGTAGCCCAGGGCGTGAGCCCTGGGTGGGCATGGCGTAACCTTCAAGCCCCGGAGGGGCGGGACATTGAGAAGTGCCGCCCCGCTGGGGCTTGGGTGTCTTGACTACGCTTACCCAGGCCTTACGGCCTGGGCTACCATTATTCCGCGCCTAACGGCGCTTGCGAGGAAAAACGCAGGAGCGCGTTTGTATGTTTAAATTTAGGACGTGAAGATCAACAAGAAAACTGCCCAACTGGCTCGCGCGTTCCGGGTTGACCACGGAAAGTCTTTCCGCCTGAAAGACTTCGATTCTGCCGACACCCAGGGTCTTTCCTCGAAAGAGAAAGCCACCGAGCTTCTGCAACGCAATCTCGCGGAGATAACCGAGCTTCAGGACAAGCTTTATGCCCAGGACCAATGGGCGCTCCTGCTCATCTTCCAGGCCATGGACGCCGCCGGTAAAGATGGCGTGATCAAGCACGTCTTCTCGGGTGTGAATCCGCAGGGCTGTGAGGTGTCGAGCTTCAAGCAGCCTTCGGCGGAGGAACTCGACCATGACTTCCTGTGGCGGGCGACCAAACGCCTGCCCGCCCGCGGCCACATCGGCATCTTCAACCGCTCGTACTATGAGGAGGTGCTGGTGGTGCGCGTTCACCAGGAGTTCCTCGCCAAGCAGCACTTGCCGCCCAAGTTGATCACCAAGGACATCTGGAAAGAGCGCTTTGAGGATATGCGCAACCTGGAGAGCTTTCTCAGGCGCAACGGCATCGTCATCCGCAAATTCTTTCTCCATATCTCCAAGGAAGAGCAGCGGCAACGTTTCCTTAAGCGTCTGGAAGAGCCGGAGAAGAACTGGAAATTCTCTGATGCGGACGTTCGCGAACGCCAGTACTGGGACGACTACATGGAAGCCTACCAGGAGATGATCCGCGACACGGCCACTCCGGAAGCGCCCTGGTACGTTGTGCCGGCGGATCACAAATGGTTCATGCACGCGACCGTGAGCTCGGCCATCATCGACACTCTCAAAGAGCTGAGACTGTCCTACCCTACCGTGGACCGCGCACGACACAAAGAATTGGAAGCGGCGCGCGGTCGCTTGGAGAAGAAGAAGGAGTAAGGCGGTTCCAACGCTGGTTGATCGCTGGTGGAAGAGCGGTCATTCATGGCCGCGAAAGCAGGGCTTCTCCGATTCATGGGCTTTCAGCCGCGCCGAAACGCAGGCATAAATGCCAGCTCCACCCTAGACCGGGATACAGCAATTCTGGAACTGCAATTGTGATAGCGGTCGTCGTCTTCAGGCTTCCGCCGAATCCACTTTCAGATTTCCCTTGGCGCTTTCCACTCCTGAGAATGACTGCCAGCCGCGGCGGGAGAGGTCCCAGAAAATCAGCCAGCCCGCCAACCCGGCCACCGCCAGCAGCAAAATGCCGGCTACCCACTCGCCAAATACCAGTTTGCCGATCCCAAACAGCGAACCGTAGATCATGACGCAGCCCATCACCCAGTTGAGCGCGTTGCTGCTCAAGTCGCGGACTTCGGCCACTTCCGGCGCGAGTTTGGCGATCTTCTTCCATCCATGAACGGTGGGATGCACTCGGCGATAAAACGCGAGCAGCTTCTGCTCGGACTCTGCGGGCGTCAGGAACGTGGCGATAAGCCAGGCTGCGGTGGTACAGGCGAGAGTGACCAGCAAGTTCTTCGCGAAGACCACGGGCTCATTTCCAGCGAAGGCATCTTTGCTTAGACCGAGGAAGTGTCTTAGCCAGCCGTTACCCAAGACCAGCGTTGTGGCCGCGGCCACGATCATGGCCACAATCTCGCTCCAGGCGTTGATGCGCCACCAATACCAGCGCAGGATGTACACGGCCCCGGTGCCAACTCCCAGTTTTAGAACGATCCGCCAGCCCTCACCTACAGACGTCAACTGACTAGCCACAAAGCCACTGAGCAACACCAGTCCGATGGTGAACAGCCTGCCCATCGCAACATAGTGCCGCTCGGTTCTTTCGCGCACTAGAAATCGGCGGTAGAAGTCATTGATCAGATACGACACGCCCCAATTCAACTGCGTACCTAACGTCGACATAAACGCCGCCAGGAAAGCCGCAATCATTACGCCGCGCAGGGCGGGCGGAAGATAGTCGCGCAGCACCATCACATAGCCCTGCTGCGGGTTCGCCGTAAATTCAGGGTTTGGATGCAGACCGCCATTCGTCGAGTACACGGCCAGCGCCACCAGCCCGGTGATGATCCACGGCCAGGGACGCAGCGCGTAATGGGCGATGTTGAACCACAGGGTCGCGCCGAGAGAATTCTTCTCATCGCGGGCAGAAAACATGCGCTGGGCCACGTAGCCACCGCCGCCCGGCTCGGCCCCCGGATACCACGCCGACCACCACTGCACACCCAGATAGGTCACAAACGTCAGCAGTGGCAAAGTCCAGATGGCGCTGGTGGTCCAGCCCAGATGAAAATCGGGGAAAAATGCCAGGGGATTGGAGGTCTGCAATCCGTTCTGTTTGGCCGCCTGCCCCACGAGCGCCAGTTGCAGCCGCAGGGCATGCATACCTCCGATCTTCACTACCGCTACCCAGGCCAGCACGATGACCATGCCCATCTTGAGGACGAATTGGAACAGATCCGTCACCAACACGCCCCACAATCCGCCGAGCGATGTGTAAACGCCGGTGAACGGAATCAAGATGAAGATGCAGATCAGCAGCGCAGTGTGGCTGGGCGGCCCCAACGTGTAATGCAGCAAGGTGGTGCTGCCCAGGGTGAGCTCAACGACTTTTCCTTCAGGAATCATCGGCCCCATCAGCACGGAGATGATCGAGACCATCGCGTTGGTGACCCAACCTAGGATCAGGCAGTTCATCCCTAGCCCGAGGTACAGCGCCTTGAAGCCGCGCAGGAAGGCCGCCGGCTTTCCGCCGTAACGGAATTCGGTCAGCTCAACGTCGGTCAGGACCTCGGAGCGCCGCCAGTAACGGGCAAAGAAAAAGACGGTCAGCAGGCCGCTGAGACAGGAGCTCCACCAGATCCAGTTGCCGGCGATGCCCTGCGTGGCGATCACCCCGCTCACGAACAATGGCGTATCCGCGGCAAACGTTGTGGCCACCATGGAGGTTCCGGCCAGCCACCAGGAGACGTCGCGTCCGGAGACGAAGAACTCTTCCGTGTTGCCGCCGGAGCGGCGGCGATAGTAGATGCCAATCAGGAGATTGATCAGCAAGTATCCCGCAATCACCAGCCAATCGGTTAGATTCAGCGGCACAGTCCCCTCCGTTCCCAGGAATATCGCGCGGTCCTGTTCAGGAGTCTACCAAAGCTTCCCGCGGTTCCGACTCCGCTGAAATGCTTAGTGTCGAATGTTGAGAGGGTGGAGCAGGCCTTCAGGCCTGCGACAGAGCTATTTGTTGAGACCGGCTTCAGCCGCTCAGGTACCGAGTCGGATTCGATTGTTGCTGCTCTGTGGGATGATCAAGCAGCCTCAGCGGCTAAAGCCAACCTTATAGCAGCTCACCGCAGGCCTGAAGGCCTGCTCCACCCCGCCGGCGTCAGTCTTATTTATCCGC
>DATDGY010000071.1:0-15759 GCA_036521855.1 Candidatus Angelobacter sp. | reverse complement strand
GATGTGGGGTTTCTCGACTTTGATGTCCTGGTATGGTCCCAGTTCGATGTCCGGCACGACCTCAAACGTGGCCTTGAAACGGATCGGCTGCCCTGGCTGGTTCTCGAAGGCATGGATGAACGGCCGGGAGACAGGACGAAGCCGGGCCTTGATCACGGCCTCGCGGAAGTACTGTGGTACCAGCTTCTCCAGCACCTCATTGTCGATCTGGCCGGAGAAGCGGTTGCGCACCATGCTGGGCGGCACCTTGCCTTTGCGAAATCCAGGCACGCGGGCCTGCTTGGAATATGCTTTGACTACGGCATTCTGCTCTTTGCTAACGATCTCGGCTGGGATCTCCACGCTGACTTCGCGCTTGCAGGCCTCGTCCATCGGTTCCGGGCCGAGTGGCACATCGACGATGTCAGACGAATCGCCGCCCGGCTCCGTCGGTTCTGCCGGGCTCTCAGGTTGTTCGCTGGTGTTTTCTTCTGCGTCCAATAGGACTTCCTTATTGTCGTGCCGGGAAAGGCAAGTTGAGGATTCTCGAGGCAATACCCCCAAACGCTCAGTTTAAGAGACGTTCACACAATGGTCAAACTGCAGGTGGACTCTTTACCAGTACAGCCCTGTACCAACGGCTCAAGTTCGAGGAGGCGCAGCACTTTCGGCGTCGCTTGGCCAGGTTACGGTGTGCTGGTCGGTGGTTCTCGCGCAAACTGCCCCATAGACAGGGCAAAGGCGCTCAATTTCTTCGCTGGAGGAAGGATTTTTTCTTGCTTTCGGCCAGCCCGCCGGGAATACTCCTGAACACACTAAGAATCCAGCTGACAGGAGAAAGATGCGACCTGCCGTTCTGTCCATCTCGACGGAGCGAGTGCTGGCCCCCATCCGCAACGCAGTACTGGCGCATGCGGGTTACGGGGTGATCCCCGCAACTACCACTGAATCCGCCCTGCGGATCCTGCGTGGCCGGCATGTTTGCGTCATGGTGATCGCCCGGTCGGTGCCGGCCGGGGAACGCCGCGTCTTGTGCCGGGAAGGGAGCCAGCGCGGCGTTCCTTCCGTGGTCCTTGATCCCTACGAGCAAGTCACGGACGCTGGGTCCGGCCTGCACATCAACCCACTCGACGGCCCCGAGGTCTTTCTTGACGCCCTGGCCGCGCTGATGCAGCGGGATCATCAGGTTTGCGTCTCTCGATAATCCCTGTTGCTCACGAAAAGCTGTCCAGTCCGGCAAGAGACACGATGAGCGCCATTGCTCAAGGCAGGTCAAGATCCAGGACGTAGATGTCGGAATCCCTGTGGATTAGAGAGGCCACCGGCGAGTTATCAGGCGTGAGGCCGGTCAGGGTATAGACGAGCACGTCAGTGCGCAAGATTTGTCGCGCGGATGTAATCTGCTCTATCCTGCGATCGCTGATGCGAACGCGGAAGATCGGCTGTTCTTCCTCCTGGTCCGCGTGCTGGTAATAGACGTAGCGAGAATCGGAGGACCAGCGAATGCCCCAACCGTACGCAGCCCCATCGGTCAGTTCGGACCAGCGCTGGCCGGTAAAATCGAAGAGCATCAACTTGTAATTGCCCTCGTCTGCGGCGGCGGCGTACTTGCCGTCAGGCGACCAATGGACGCCATCGAAATCTTTGGAGCTTGGCAAAATACGGGTCTGGCGGGTGTTCAAGTCCAAGACGTAGATGGCAGAGTGGCGGCTTCCCGCTTCGTTGGTGGTCCAGCGTTGAAAAAGAATAAGCCGGCCGTCAGGAGACCAACTGGGCCCGGTGTCAGAAGCTTCGGGCGACGTCAATGCTTCCGGCTTCCCTCCATCGGACGGCACCTCGTACAGCCTTGCCGCCTCTCCTGGAGGACGACCTTCGAACGCGATTCTCTTTCCGTCGGGCGACCATGAAGAGTGGAGAGCCCGCAAGGGAGGAAAAGTAAGCTGAAGCTTTTCCGTGCCGTCCACCCGGCTCCGCCACAAGGTGCCGTCCGTATTGTTCTGATAGGCCACCCACTTTCCGTCCGGGGAGAAACTCAGCAGGCGCGCGGATATGCCGCCGAGATACGGTACAAAGAGTTTGCGGGCGCTGTCATAGCGCACCAGTTCCCGCCGTTCCTGATAGTTCGCGAAGAAAATCTTCTTTCCGTCCGGGCTGAATCGCGGCTCGCCGATGTGATCCGGACTCGTGTACAACCGGACAGGAAGGCCCGTGTGCCGGTGAAGCCAGTCTGGTTTTTCGCGAATCGCCCAAAAACTCGCGACTCCATCGCGTACGGAACGAAATACAAAATACCTGCCGTCGGGGGTCCAATTGCCGCAGGCTTCTCCCTCACCCCACTGGCTGGCGGCTGTCTTCCATCCCAGTGACAAAGGATGCGGGTTGCGGCCATCGGCGGAAGACTCCCACAATGAGGTGGCGCCGGAAGCGGAATCACGCACGGTGAAGCGCAAGAGTTTGCCGTCCGGCGACAAACGCAGGGAGATGACGTACCCGGGCGCAGTGAGCAGCCTCACCGGCTCGCCGCCCTCTTCGCTCAACATGTAAATCTGCGAGTCGTGCCCGTACAGGATACTGTGCCCATCCGGCGACCATGCCGCGCTCTCGGAGGCCAGCATGTCCCCCAGTCGCTGGCCCGAGCCGCCTGCGGTTGGCACCACCCAGAGTGGCTGGTTGAAATTAGGGCCTCGCGTGCCAATCAGCAATCTCGACTTACCAGGGTCAATGTCGTACACGTCGAGGCTGGGAACCGAAGTGGAAATCAGCGTTGGTTCGCCTCCTCCCGCTGGTACCTCCGCCAAGGCCCCGGTTCCCCCCATCATTTGCGTGAAGTACAGCCGGGAACCGTCAGTCACTACCTTGCTGTATGGCTCAACCCGCCCGGAGTGCGTGATCTGGCGGACGTCCACTACCTTCGGCGGCGGCGCCGGCGCCCGCAAAATAAACGCTGCCGCCAACAGGGCAACGACTACGACTGCGAACCACGTCACAACGCGGATCGCGCGGGCTTTCGCTGCCGTAGCCGGCGTCCGCTCCGGCAGGCTTTCCTCTTCAATCACTACGCGTGAACGGGAGTGACTCTCCAGCAGGATCTCCTCGTCCCCTTGGGCGGGTATGGTTCGTACCCTCTGGGCAAAGCGGTAGCCGCGTCCCGGCACAGTGACGATAAAGGAGGGATCCTGGGCTCGTTCACCCAAGGCCTTTCTCAGCTGAAAGACGTGCTGGCCCAGGTTGGACTCCTCCACGAAGGTGTCCGGCCAGAGGGTCCTCATCAAATCGTCTTTGAGAACTACCTGCCCGCTGCGTTGGGCCAGGATCAGGAGCAGTTCAAAGGCCTTGGGTGAGAGCGGAATGGGCTGCCGGTCGCGCCACAACTGGCGTTGCTCGGGATCGATTCGGAACGGCCCGAACTCCAGCAAGTGCTTGACTGCATTGCTCATAACCAGTCTTCAAGATTATTCAAAACTTATTCATTGGTCCTTAAGGACTTTAAACCCGTTCGCCGGACAAAATACGTCTCGCTTGACTCGGGGGCACCAGGGCGGCCGGCGTGGTGGCATGCAATCTACCACGAGTTCCGCGCCCGGCAAAGGATCGGGAAATCAGAATGGCAGCCTATAAGAGGACCCGAATCACCATTGAGACGGAGCAGATCTTGATCATCCGGCGCCGGAGCTGCACTCGCCAATGGTGCTGGGAGTGCGGCCGCGCAGTGGACATGGTGGATCTTGAGCAAGCCGGTGCGCTGACCGGTCTGGCGCGCCGCCGGCTGCGTGATTGCGCGCGGACCGAGAAATGGCACCTGGCCGCAGCCGCCGATGGAGCGCCCTTGGTTTGCCTGGATTCAATGCTGGCCGCCCAGAGGCAAGCTCGTACCGATCAAGATTGACCCAGGTAAGGAGAAGGTCCCTCGAAGAAAGGTAACTCTCGGCGGTACCTTCAGCGCCAGCTCTCTTGGCCGGCCGGAGTTAGTGGCGATCAGATAGTTGCCACGCAAGACGCGGGTGCGACGAAGCTGCAGGCGAGCTTTAGAGTCAGCATCTGGTCAGGGGCGATCAAGTAGCTTTCGGAGCTGTGCTTGCCATGCCAGTTTTCGAAAGGGAAAAGCCAGTTAAGAGGAAATTCGCCTGTGGAGGTAACCCTTATGGGACGGTTCAGTTCTTTCGCTTACATTCGCTCAAGCAATGTTGTCGCGTCCATGATATTGGGTTTGCTGATGTGCTGCCAGGACGCTCGTTCGCAGGAGGCGAAGACCAGAAAGAAGGTCTACCATCCTCCTGCCCCTGAGGTTCTCGAGATTGGCCAAAAGCTTCCGCACGGGCTGTGTTTGGCGGGTGGGCTCATGTTCAGCCTTGACGCGCCGCGCGGTGGGGGAGTTGAATCGAGCGCCCCCATCGATGCGCAAGCCTGCGGTGTGGCAGCGGAAACGACGCCTGGCGCCTGGGGGAACCGGATAATTGAAATCATTACCAACCTGTCGCCAGCCAAGGGCGAGCTGGCGCGCTTCGGTACGAAAGACGATATTTCCGCTGGTGAGGCATTGGACGACGATACATGGTCCTCGCCGCTGCCTGCGACACGCGTCAAGAGTTCATCTGTGGTCTTGCAGGTGCCGATTTCCTGGACTGGCACGGGCAACGGCATTGTTGGTGGGCTTTACGGTACGTACGGGGACGGAGACACAGGGGTGTACACAGCCAGGGTGGAAGATTGTCTCTCGAGTTCGGATCACACCAAACTAAAACAGGTGCAGGACAGGGATGGCAAAGCCATCAAGTGCACAACCGCCGATGGCGTACTGGGGAGGAGTGGGCATTGGTACGACTTAAGCGAGCCTTGGAGCAGCACCAAATACCTTACTTTGGTTAATGATTTCACGCCCGGTGTGCCAGGTCTACCCAAGAGGACCATCAACGACACGCTTTCTATTCCCGTCGATCTCCCCGTTCCAGTGAATTCCCTCCGCGTTGAATTCGAGCTGGGGCTCAAGGACTCGCACTGTCCATCAGAAAATTCTTATCTGTTTAATACTAGCAGCACGAAGAAAAAGGCCCTCTGCACCGACCCGACCGCAAGCGACCCATACATAAAGTCCTACTGGGGCTCGATCACCGGGCAAAACTCTCAAGGCCAGACCACGGTTCGGGCGGCAGGCGGACCGGAGTTTCTAGTCACCCGGTTTGCGATCCAGCTGCCCAACATCACCGTGCTGCCCGCAGCCTTCCTGCAGATGAAGGTCTTACCGTATACCATCGTCTACCGTCCGCCTGGTGACAAGAGCCAGGGTGTTTATACGACGACGGAATCCTATGGCACGAGCCTGACGACTGGGCAGAACACTTCGATAGACAACACGACGGCCTTCATGGAATCGATGGATGTAAAGAACACGATGAAAATCAGCGCGCTGATTCTGTCCATTGAGCAGTCTTCCGATCAGAGTTCATCGAGCACTAGCGCGACGGACAACAATGCAACGATCGGGACCGGGCTTGTGGTCAGCAATTCGCACAGCCGGGTACGGGGGTGGACGCTGGGCTCGGGGAGTGGGGACCCAGCGGACCCAACGATCCTGCCCGCGGCGGAGTTTGTGACGCCGAATACATGTACAGCGGCAAATTATGCAGCCAGCGGATGCAAGGTGATGCCGGGGGAAACATTCAGCCAGGAACCATTTTGGGAGGATCGGATTGTCGTGTTATTGAATCCCACGGCTGCGCTTTGGAATTTCAACGCGAGTACCACCATGCAACTGCTGGGCGCGGAGGATTTCGACGACATTTCGATCAAGGACCTTGCTTCGTGCGCACAAAACACCGGCAGATATGGGTGGACGCTGGCCAATGGGAGCAAACTTACGCCAAAAGAATGTCTCGACCTCCTCGGACTGGATCCGTACTACAACGCAGGCCAGTCGCTTGATCCCTCCAAGTCGGGCCGGGGCGTTCTTGTTGGAAACGGCAGCTATGGAGCCGATCCGCGCAACCCCAGCAGCGCCAGCGTAAGTACGGCTTTCCAGGATATTTTCACTTACACGAGCCAGCAATCTACAAACGCATCGGCGAGTTATCAAGCGAGCGTGACCAACGTAGTTGGGTTCAGCTGGAGCGATGGAATGACACTGAGCGCCACCCACTCCTTTGACGGGATGGACCTGGGCATTTCAGACGGCACCACCGTAACGCAGGGCGATCAGAATACGACGGGAACCCAGATGAAGGTGACGTACACCGCTTCGACAGCTGCAACCAGCACGACTACGACACAAATCCAGGGCACGTTTGCGGATGACCACGATTTCGATACACCAGCTTGTCAGACGAACTCAGCCAAATGCTATACGCCGCACGTGAACGTATATATTGACGAGCTCTTCGGAAGTTATATGTTTTCGGATCTGGCTGCGCCGCCGAACCCGCTCACTCGTGAGCTTCAACCTATCCCGGTCAAGGTGCCATTGCCGGCGGCTCTGAAACCGAAATAGACGATTCCGATTCTTACTAGTCTGGGGCAATCCCCGACAGTCCCTGGCAGGGCAACGTCATTCATCGGGGGCGGAACAACGTTTTTTTGCTAGACTTGGTACGATGTCCTCCGGCCCGATTCCATCTCAGTTGGTTCAGCTCAATCAAGAGATCGTCGCCTGCACCCGGTGCCCGCGGCTCGTTGCATATCGCGAGAAGATTGGCCGGGAGAAGCGCCGGGCTTATCGTGAATGGGAATATTGGGCCAAGCCGGTACCTGGGTTTGGCGATCCGCAGGCCCGCGTGCTCATCCTGGGACTGGCCCCGGGGGCGCATGGGTCGAACCGCACCGGCCGGCCGTTTACCGGGGATGGGTCGGGGAACTTTCTCTATCGCGTTCTGCACAAGACCGGGTTCGCCTCCCAGCCAACAGCCACCCACAAGGAGGACGGGCTCGAACTGCACGATGCCTACATCACCGCCACCGTCCGCTGCGTTCCCCCGCAAAACAAACCCACTCCGAAAGAGATCGCCAAGTGCGCCCCTTTTCTCGACCGCGAGTTTGCCGCGCTGACTGAAGTCAAGGTCGTGGTGGCGCTGGGCCGGATCGCCTTTCATGCTTACCTGAATTATTTGAAGAGGTCGGGATTGCTCCAGTCCAAGTCAGGTTTTGTTTTTACCCACGGAGCCGAATATCCGCTGCCCGGCGGCCGCATCCTGTTAAGCGCGTACCATCCCTCACTGCAAAACACCAACACCGGCAAGCTGACGGAGAAGATGCTGCTGGATGTGTTCAGGAAGGCGCGGAAGTTGCTCGCGAAGGTCCAAGGGCGGTAAGAACTCCCCTGGGCAATCCTCTGACGTTGTGAGCATCGCGCCGCGCCATGGCAATCGAAGGCATCCCGCTGAGCTCGTCTGAACTCGAATCACTCAAGGGCGAAAATCGCTGAGCCTGCACGCCTGAGTGTTTCTGGAACACTTGCCTCAGTCCGCCCCGGGGAGATTCAAAAGGAGCTGTTCATGACACGCGTCATCATATTGTTTTCCGTCCTCCTGATTTCTACCGTTGCTCTCGCGCAGCCGGAACAGGAATACGTCTCCCGCTACACTGCCTTTGCGGGCTATTCCTATCTGAATTCGCCCAAGTTGAACCTGGCCGAGCGCGGGTTTAATGTAGAGTTTGGCGTGAACGTGACCCGCTGGCTCGCCCTCGGAGCCGATTACAGCTATTTCACCGGCCACAGCGACATCTTTGCCCAAGACTTGACTCCGGCGATACAGCTTCAGTTGTCACACGTGGTGCCGCCCGGCGTTCTGGTCTTCCTGCCCTTCGATTCCACCACCTATACCTTTACTGCCGGGCCGCAGTTCAATTACCGCGGAGCCAAGTGGGCCACGTTCTTCGCCCGCCCGGCCCTGGGCGGATTGCACGAAACCGCTAACCTCAAGCCCAATACACCCCTGACCACCTTGTTGGTGGCGCAACTGGTTCCCAGCGGCTCGAAGAGCGATCTGGAAGTGTTCTACGGCTTCGGTGGAGGCTTTGAGCTCATTCCTACCAAGCACTTCGGCTTGCAGTTTGCCGCCGACTTTGTCCACGTGAATCTGTTCCAGGGCTTCCTGGGCAGCGGACGCAACAGCTTGCGCCTCTCCGTAGGACCAACTTTCCGCTTTGGAAAGAACGTGAAGTAGCGCGCCGTTATCCCGGACTCCGTGAGTTCGCTGGAAGCCAGCGAGGCAGGAGCCTTGTAGCCGAGGCGGGGGCAAAACCGGAGCGATTCCTTATCTAGCTCGCCGGAGCCGGGTGTCCGCACCGGCAGAGCAGCGGGAGCGCTGATCTTCATCGAATCCAAAACCCAAGTACCCGACGTGTGACTCCGGCTGCAAAACCGCCCTGGCAGCGTCCATTCGTCGCCTGCATCTAATCTCTCAAGGCAATCTAAACGTACAAGGCACACCCATGAGCATCCGGGTAACCGTGGATCTGGTGATCTTCACGGTGCACGAGTCGTCGCTGAAAGTCTTGCTGGTGAAGCGCGACGCGCGGCCGTTCAAAGGCCGCATGGAGATCCCCGGGGCAGTCATCCAGAAGAATGAATCCTTGGAGCAAGCGGCGTTGCGGGAATTAAGGGAAGAGACCAACGTCAATCAAGTCTATCTGGAGCAACTATATTCCTTTGGCGATCCGCGCCGGCATCCGCGCGATCGTGTGGTCACGGTTGCTTACTACGCGCTCATTCCTGCCGACCGGGTGGGGAGCATCACCGGCAACGGCTGGCGCCCCGTCGACCACCTCCCGCCGCTGGCCTTCGATCATCGCCGCATCGTGAACTACGCTCGCGAGAGGCTGCGCAACAAGCTTGAATACACCACCGCCGGCTTTCAACTTCTGCCCCGGAAGTTTACCCTCTCGGAATTGCAGGCGGTCTACGAAACCATTTTGGGCAAGAAACTCGACAAGCGCAATTTCCGCAAGAAGATGGACTTGCTGGGGATCCTCAAGCCCCTCAAGGAATGGCGGCGCACCGGCCGCAAACCGGCCCGCCTTTACATGTTCGAAGGCAAGAAATTCGAGAAGCTTAAGGACAAAGGGATCTTCTTCCCGTTCTGAAGCACTTCAATTCTGCGCCACCAGGGTCCTGGCCCGCTCGAGTTCCGGACGATCGGAATGGCTGCCCTGGCAGTTCTTCAGTAGTTGAGCGTAGTATCCGGCGGCCTTTTGCTTCTGCTGGGTTGCTTCCGCAGCCTGCGCTGCGCCGTACAGACCGTTGAACCGGTTGGGATCGGTTTTCAGGGAGACTTCGTATTCCCGGAGCGCGTCTTGCGGACGCTTGAGTTCGAGCAGCATGTCGGCCAGCATCTCCCGCGCCGGCTGTACGCTATCGCCCTTGCCGACTTTGTCCTGCTCGTCGGCTGCGGCGCGCAACAGGCCCACGGCTTCATCCGCCTTGCCCTGGGCGAAGGCGGCCCAGGCTTTGACTTCATCGTGCTCGTTCTTGAGGCCGTCGGCCATGTAGGCCCTGGGGCTTTTCTTGAGAGCCTCCAGCAGTTGATCGTAGTGGCTGAGCGCATCCTGGGCGGAGGCGGCGTCATGGAGATGTCCCGCGGCCACGGCGTGCGCCCACCAAGTCTCGACTTGGACGCCGGGACGCGCCCCGGCCACGGGTTGCAACGCAAGAGCTTCCTTCCACTGGCGGCGTTCAAGCGCGTAACGTGCGGCGAAGCCTGTCACCTCGGAGTCGTAGTAATCGCGGTAATCCTCCTCGATGTCTTGCCGATGGAATGCCGCCAGGCGGTCCATCTGGGCCTTGGCGTTCTGGTCGTCCCCGATCTGGAGGTAGGCGTAGTCCAAGAAGTCCATGGAGTGCATACGATGGTGCATGGTATGCAACCCCATGCCGGCCATCTTGTCGGCAGCCTGGAGAGCAGCCAGGTTCGAATTGATGTCGTCCTGCCACAGGCCCAGGCGGGCAAAGATGTGCGAAGGCATGTGCACCGCGTGCGCCGAGGAAGGCGCGATGGCCGCATACTTCCGCGCCGCCGCCAATCCCAGGCCGGCCATAGCCGGATTGTCGCAGGCATGAATGATGTAGTGGGCGATGCCGGGATGGTCCGGCTGCTGGTCGAAGAGTTTGTCCAGGATGGCGACAGCCTTCCTGGCATTGGTCAGGTTCGGATCGCGCTCCGGCCCTGAAGAAAGCAGCGCCAGCGCATAAAAGATGCCCGCCTCGCGATCATTTGGATTGCGCTGGTAAACGCCGGCCATGGCTTCAGCGTAGGCGTCAGCCCGTTTTTTGTGGTCCAGCTTCTCGGGATCGTGGTAGAAGACTGCCAGAGCTTCGATGTAGTCACGCTCACGCGCCGTGATGGTCTTGACCTGGCGGGCTTTTTCCAGCAGCTCGCCGCCGCGCTTTAAATCATCTTTGTCGGGACGGCTCCAGAGCTGATGGTACAGGCTCATGGCTTGGCCCCAATACGCCATGGCGCACTTTGGATCTTGCGCCGCGACTTCCTTGAACTGGTTCTCCGACTCTTCGTACTCAAACGAATACAGCAAGGCCAGCCCGCGCTCGAACGGCTGCTGCACCTTGGGCGCGCAGGACGTCGGGAAGTTGACCGTTCCCAGCTTTTCGCCGGCCTCGCGGCCATCGTGATGCTGAACGTCATCGGCGACGAGCGTGAGGGGATAGAGGAGAGAGCTGAAGATTAGAGCGAATATGCGTAGTTTCACGTGAGCACGTCCTCACACGAAGGTTACCTAGCGGGGAATGGGAGTGTCAATCAGGTGGTCATGCGACAACGCATTATTGCAAGCCAATCCGTTTTGCCAGGTCCTGGTAGCGAGGATCGGCGCGCAGATGTTCCATCGAAGGCTGCACGTTCAGGAAGATCATGTAACTGGAACGCTCGTCGCAGGCCTGGTGCAGGCACGCGAAAGCGTGATCCAGATCGTTCAAGACGACATAGATGAAAGCCGAGTAGACCGCGGGCACGTATTTCTGCCGCGAGAGCTCGCGAAGCTCCGCCAGATCTTTCAGCGCCGCCTCGCGTTTCCCGGCGAGCGCGTGGGCGACACCCACCAACATAACGGCTGCGGCCTCGCCCTCAAAGAACTTGAGCGCCCGCTCGAATTCGACGGAACCTTGCTTGGGCAGGCGCTTGTGATGGTAAGACAGGCCAAGCCCGTAAAGCGCCATGGGGACGTTCGGGGCGATCTCTAGCGTCTTGCGATACTGCTCGATGGCGAGGTCGTATTGGTGGGCAAAATAATATGACCAGCCCAGGCCCAGGTTGCAGGGGATGGAGAGCGGGTCCAGATCGAGTGCGCGCTTGAAAGCTTGAGTAGCTTGCTCGGGGAGGTTCAATCCCATGAGCAATTCGCCTTGCCACTGGTGGGCCGCGGCGTAACCAGGATTGAGTTCCAGGGCGCGCCGCAATTCCCGCTCGGCGCCCCGCCAGTCCCAGTCGTACACCAGCGTGACATATCCCAGTGCGGCGTGCGCCTCAGCCAGGGAGTCGTCGATCTTGAGCGCGTCGGCGGCCGCCGCTTTCGCCAGAGGCATGGCTTCGCGGGGCGTCATCACGTCATAACCGGTGCTTCCCAGCAGCGCGTAGGCGTCCGCCAGCCCGCTGTGGGCCGGAGCATAGGTCGGGTCCTTGGCGATGGCCTGGCGGAAGTATTCGCGAGCGCGCTTCAAGCCGTCAGTGGTGCGATTGTTCCAGAAGTACCGGCCGCGAAGGTAATCCTGGTAGGCATCGGGATTGACGGGACGAAACTGCGCCAGCCTGGCTTGTTCCGGAGAACTTACCTTCACCCGAATCGCGCGCGCGATGTCACTGGCCACTTCGCTTTGCAGGGCCAGGACATCGCGCATGTCTTTCTCGTAAGTTTCGGCCCACAAATGATTCTCCGTGGCTCCGTCGATCAGCCGGGCAGTGATGCGGACCCGACCCGCTGAGTGGAGCACGGTTCCTTCCACGATCCAGCGCGCGTCCAGTTCCTGCGCGATCTGGCGCAGTGGTTTGCTCACGCCTTTGTAGGCCATGACCGAGGTGCGTGAGGAGACGCGCAACGCCTCCAGCTTCATCAGGTAGCTGATGAGCTCGTCGGTCATGCCATCGGCAAAGAAATCCTGGGCGGGATCGTTGGAGAGGTTGGCCAAAGGCAGGACCGCTAGGGACCTTGCAGGAGCGTCATCATGGCTGGCTTCCGAAACGAGCGCCACGAAGCGGTAGCCGCGGCGGGGAATGGTTTCGATGTACTGGTGGTCCTCCTGACCATCGCCGAGCACTTTGCGTAGAAGGGAAATGTTGCGAGCCAGCCCGCCCTCTTCCACAAAGGTGTCGGGCCAGATGCGCTGGATCAGCTCCTCTTTCTCCACCACCCGCCCGCCGCTGGAAGCCAGCACCAACAGGGTCTCGACGGCCTTGGGAGCCAGGGGAATGACCTCCGTCCCGCGCCGCAGCAGGCGCTCGCCCTGCTCAATGCGGAACGGGCCGAATTCATACGAGTGTTTTTCCGGCTGCTTCATGCCCGCAAGGAGAATTTTGTCATAACTTCGGAAGGGCTTGCGAATGACATTCCACGACAAGTACCGATATCTTCGGGTCGATGAACCCGCTCATTTTACTCCAAACTACCGGAATCTATGGGTTGAAGCCCAGGTTCCAGAGCCTTGTGAGGCCTGCGGCCCCGGCCATGGCAGCGGCCGGCGTCCGCGCCAACCAGGTCACGGTCCTGGCGTGTGTGCTGTCAGCCGCGCTGGGGATGTTCCTGGCCACTCACGCCGAATCGCCCCGGCTGTTTCTCATCTTGCCGGTCTTTCTTCTTCTCCGCATGGCGTTGAACGCGATCGACGGGATGCTGGCCCGCGAGTTCGATCAGAAGTCGAACCTGGGCGCCTATCTCAACGAGCTGGGCGACGTGGTTTCCGATGCCTTCTGCTATCTGCCGTTTGCCTACTTGCCCGGGTTCGACCCGCTGTGGATCGGCGCGGTGATCGTGCTGGCCGTGATTTCCGAGCTGTCGGGCATGATCGGCCCCATGATCGGCGCCAGCCGCCGTTATGACGGTCCCATGGGCAAGAGCGACCGTGCCTTTGTGTTTGCCGCGCTCGCGCTGTGGATCGGCGCCGGCGGGCCAATGAGTCCGTTCTCGGCGCTGCTCATTCCAAAAGTGCTGATCGTTTTCCTGGCGGCGACGGCCGTCAACCGTGTCCGCGGCGGGCTGGCTGAGGTCGAAGCCCGCGGTTTGGAAGCGCCCGCTGCTCCTGCGCCCGCGACGCGCACCGAGCAGCAGCGCTTCTTTGAAACTCACGACGGCGCCAGGCTGTTTTATCGCTACTGGCCCGGCTTGAGCGGAGGTGACCAGAACGCCATCGTGCTCCTTCACCGTGGCCACGAACACTCCGGACGCATGACGCACGTTGTGGAAGAGCTGGACCTTCCCAACTACGCCATGTTCGCCTGGGATGCGCGGGGCCACGGGCGTTCTGTTCTGCCTCCGGGCAGCACGCCCAGCCTGGGGACTTTTGTGAAGGACCTCGACTGTTTCGTTCGCCATATCTCGGCCACGTACGGCATTCCGGCCGAGAACATAGCCGTAGTAGGCCAGAGCGTGGGCAGCGTGCTGGCGGCCACCTGGGCGCACGACTATGCTCCCCGCATCCGCTGCATGGTCTTGTCGGCGCCGGCCTTCAAGGTGAAGCTATATGTGCCGTTCGCCCGTACCGCGTTGCGGCTCATGCACCGGCTGCGCGGCGAATTTCACGTCAAGTCCTATGTCAAGCCTCGGGCCTTGACCCATGATCCCGAGCGCATCGCCTCCTACAAGGCCGATCCTTTGATTTCCCGGCCGATTTCCGTGAGCGTGCTTCTGGGACTCTACAGCACCAGCGATCGCGTAGTGGCCGATGCCCAGGCCATTCAAGTCCCCACGCAGTTGCTCATCTCCGATTCCGACTGGGTCGTGCATCGCAAACCGCAACTTCAGTTCTTCGACCGGCTGGGAACGTCCATCAAGGAGAAGCACGTGTTCCACGGTTTCTTTCACGACATTTTGGGCGAGAAGGACCGTCATCTGGCCATAGTAAGAGTGCGGGGGTTCATCCTGAAGGCGTTTGCGCGTCCTTTCCGGACGTCGTCGCTGTTAGAGGCGCACGAAGCCGGCTACACCAAGACTGAATTCGATGCCCTCAGCCGTCCTCTGCCGCTCCTGTCTCCAAAGCGGCTGCATTTTGCGCTGGCCAAGGCGGCGGTGAAGGTAGGGGGCCGTTTCTCCCACGGGCTCCGTCTCGGTCTTAGGACGGGTTTCGATTCCGGCAGCACTCTGGACTACGTTTATCGCAATCAGGCTTCCGGAGCCACCTTTACCGGCAAGCTGATCGACCGGTTTTATCTCAACGCTCCCGGCTGGCGCGGCATTCGCGTGCGCAGGCAAAACATGGTGCGCGCGTTGCGGCAGCTGATGGCCGAACTGCGGGCCAAGGGCCTGCCGGTGCGGATCCTCGACGTCGCCGCCGGACACGGCCGCTACGTGCTCGAGGCCCTGGAGCCCGACCTAGCTCAGGCCGACCATGCGCTGCTGCGCGACTTCAGCGCCACCAACGTGTGGTTCGGCTGGATGCTCATTCAACAAAAGAAACTGGAAGGCATCGCGCGCTTTGAAGCCGGCGACGCCTTCGATCGCAAGTCTCTTGCCGCCATCCAGCCGCGCCCGACGCTCGGCGTAGTTTCCGGGCTGTACGAATTATTTCCCGACAACGAGCCGGTGCGGCAATCGCTCGCCGGCCTGGCCGATGCCATCCTGCCCGGCGGATTCCTGGTGTACACCGGGCAGCCCTTTCATCCCCAGTTGGAAATGATCGCGCGCACGCTCTCCAGCCACCGCGCGGGACAGCCGTGGATCATGCGCCGGCGCACGCAGGCGGAGATGGACCAATTGGTCGAATACGCCGGCTTCCGCAAACTCGATCAGTGGATCGATGACGAAGGCATTTTCAGCGTCTCCATCGCGCAAAGGGCCGGGGCTTAAATGCACGTGTCTTTGGCGTGGAAGCCTCCGCACGCGAACCTGGTCATGGGATTGGTTTATCTGGCCGGCGGCGCAGGACTCGCGGTCGCGAGTTGGCGGATAGGAGGCGCGGGATGGTTGCTGCTGTGGCCGGCGGGCAGCTTGCTGATCGTGGCCATCGCGTATGCCACCGGATCCACCAGGCCCTTTCACAACCAGGATGGCGACATGGCATGGAGTTCGAGGCTGCTGCTGTACCCGTATCTGGCGGCGGTCTGGGCGAACTCGCGCTGGTGGACGCGCGCCGAACCGGCGGCGCAGGAAATCGCGGGCGGCGTATGGCTGGGCCGCGTGCCCGCCCGGCATGAGCGCGAACGATTGCGCATCGCCTCGGTCGTGGACCTGGCTCCGGAGCTGCCAATCGATGCCGACGGCATCGCCTTCCGCAGCGTGCCCATACTCGACCTGATGGTTCCGGAAGACGGCGATCTGGAAGACGCAGTCAATGCCATCGAAGGCTTCAAAACGGCGCGGCCGACTCTGGTCTGCTGCGCGTTGGGATATTCGCGGAGTGCCATGGCCACGGCGGCCTGGCTGGTAGCCAGCCGAACGGCGCCATCAGTCGATTCCGCGATTGCTTTGCTGCGCGCGCGCCGTCGTCGCGTGGTTCTCTCGACCGCCCACCGCGCGCGCCTTGAAGAGTGGGCGCTGGCCAGAAGCAAGAGATGAAAATCAGGAGGAGGTGAACTTGTGGCGACTGAGTTAGGCTCGCTGAATGATGATGACGACGACGCGGCGTCTCGACAC